>NZ_JBEYXD010000125.1:0-17924 GCF_040644975.1 Streptomyces sp. NPDC046900
CAGCTACCTCGCCGGCCTCCACCTGCGCGCCTCAATGATCTGGCTCAAGGACCTCACCCGGACGACCTGTTGATCACAACCAAATACGCGCCCTAAGCGCCTGGTCGCTCAACGTGTGCCACAGCCGCCGGGGCACCCACTGTAAGCGCTAGACCGTCGTAGCGCTCGCCCCGCGGACCCGACCTCCGAGTGAGCAGCAAGTGAGGGACGTGTGCGGAAAGAGCGCCCTGGGCGTTCGCCCTGTTCAGAGCCCTATTTCCGTACTCCTGGCGCCTGCCATCCGGAGCCGTGGCGCTGTAACGGCTGTGCGGAACCGGGGTGTCCCGTGTGTCCGACTGTCCGGTTAGAAGGCTGACCTCGGCTGATGGACCGGACACTCCCAAGTGGCAAGTGTCCGGGTGTCCGGTTCCCCCGGGCACCTCAGGCCCGGGCTGCAGACTGGGAGTTCACGAACTGCTGCGCTTCTGCCGCTCCTGCTCCCTACGTTTGACCTCCTCCAGCCGCATAAACAAGGATCGCCACTCCCGCTTGGCTGCCGCTTTCTTCTGCTGCCGGTCCGGCTGAACAACCCTCGGAGCCTTGCCTCGCTTGTCTTTCGGCCCGCTGTGGTCACCGCTGGTGAGCTGAGCGCGCTTGGGGGAGCCATCGCGACCCCGTTGCCGTTCTCCGCTGGTCATGCGGCGACGCTACGCAGAGTCCAGCCTGTCGGGGAAGTACCAGACCGCGCGGCTTCACATGCGAGCATGTTCACGGCCGTCCCCGCTTCCAGTACTCCGTCCACCAAGGATCGAAGTCTGGGTGCTCCTTCCACTGCTCTGCGATCCGCGTGAGCGCGCTGAAGGCCTTGTAGGCAGGTCCGCCCTCATCCAATTCCAGATCAGCCATGCCATGCAGGTAGCGGACGGCAAAGTCCAACGAGGCAGCGACCGGGGCATACTGGGGATCGTCTCTCACCAGCAGCGGAGCGACCCTGTCGCTGATGAAAGCGACCACCTTTGCGAAGTCGTCCTTGGTCAGGGCCGGCGGCGGAGTGTGGGACTCGCTGGTCATGCGCACAGGCTATCCACCCTCCAGCCGCACACGGCCTGACGCGCTTCTCCTGGAGCCATCCAGCGCTTCAACCCAGCGGGCCGGTCTAAGAAGCTGTTGTCTTTCCGAATGTGATCGCTGCGTTTTCGCTGCTCAGGCATGATGTCGACGGTTCTGCGGCAGGGACGACACGTCGTGTTGTTTCGTCGGGGAGGTATGCAGGTGCCGTCGGTGATGGGGCTGTTGGAGGCTCGGGAGTCGGCTGCTCGGGTGCGGGTGGAGGAAATGCGTGCCGAGGCGGACCGGGTTCTGGCCGAGCTGGCGCAGGCGGAAGCCGTACTCGAGCGGCGGGTCGTCGCGCTCGCGGAACTGGCCGAGGCCCTGGCCGCGGGTGCTGTGCCGCAGGAGCCGGTCCGGCCGGCACCGGTTCCGACCCCGGTGAAGGAGCCCGTGGCCGGGTCGGTAATTCCCGAGTGGCACGAGGGGGACACGGCTCAGGTGCTCGCGCCGGAGTACCGGCGGCTGCTGGGCGTGCTGGAGGCCGACAGCGGCGGGGAGGGGCTGCGGGCGAAGGACCTGGCTGCTCGGGTGGGCCTGGAGTTGGTGCCCGCGAAGGTCGAGGGTGTGCGGGTCAAGGCGAAGCGGCTGGTCGCACGGGGTTGGCTGGTTGAGGACCGGCCGGGCCTGTTCACCCTCCGATGCCCGGGTGAGTGAGTGATCAAGTGCGGCGGCGGGCGAGGCGGCGTCCCATGAGCATGGCCATCGACCACTGCACGACGGCTTCGCTGGTGGCGGGCCGGGTCTCGTAGTCGCGGGCCAGGCGCCGCGAGCGCATCAGCCAGCCCAGGGTGCGCTCCACGCACCAGCGTCGGGGCAGTATGACGAAGCCGCGCATGTCGTCGCTGCGCTTGACGATCTCCAGGGTGAGGCGGAGTTTCTGCCTGGCCCAGTCGACGAGGCGGCCTGCATAGCCGCCGTCGGCCCACACGAGCCGGATCTTGCGGTGGCGGGCCAGCAGGCGGGGCAGCATGCCGCAGGCGGCATCCCGGTCAGTGACGTCGGCCGGGGTGACCAACACCATCAGCAGCAGACCGAGGCAGTCCACGATCAGGTGCCGCTTGCGGCCGTTGATGCTCTTGGCGCCGTCGAAGCCCCGGGAGGCTGCCGGGACAGATGCGGCTGCCTTCACCGACTGCGAGTCGACGATCGCGGCCGTCGGTTCCGTGTTCCGGCCCTCGCTCTGGCGGACCCGGCCGCGCAGCCGGTCGTAGAACTCGGCGATCAGGTGGTGGTCACGCCAGCGGCGGAAGAAGGCGTAGACGCGATCCCAGGCGGGGAAGTCCGCGGGCATCGCCCGCCACTTGATTCCGTTGTCCACGAGATACCGGATCGCGTCGATCATCTGCCGGTGGCAATAGCCCTCCGGCTGGCCGCCCTTGCCGTTCATCCATGCCGGCACCGGGAGCAGGTCCCGGACCACCGCCCACTCTGCGTCGGTCATGTCCGACGGGTAGCGTCGCACACGTTTCCCACGGTCGCCCGCGTTGCCGTACACGTGCGCGAGGCAATCACACGGCCGGGCGGACGAGTTGGACGCAACGGGCAACGGCACGGAAGACTGCGGCACCAGGGCCTCCTGTTGCTCATGGACTTCGACACCCACGAGCTGTGCAGGAGGCCCTGCCCTCATGCCCGGCAAGCCGGAAGATCACCCGACCGAGTCGCCGCATTCGAACCCACGCTCACCGTGATCGGTACGACAACGGCTTCTAATTCAGACTGCTACCTATACGTCCCCCAGGAACTGCAGCCATGAGGTCCCGCTCCTGCCCGGGAAAGCACTCTTCAGACTGAGTTGCAGGGTGCGGCGCAGTGGATGAGGGGACCGCATGATGGCCTTGTTGCGGGTGGCCAGACGGGCGAGTTCGGCTTGGTTGGGCAGCCGGTCGCTCTTGGTTCCATTGCAGGCGCCGTGCGCAGGGGCGAGGTTCCGCAGGGCGCCCAAATCTGGGCCGTGCCATGAGCCGACGCTGCCGGCCGACTCCGTGTCGTGCCTCGACGTGGCCGGCGGTCTCCAGTTCACGAGCGGCGCGGCGCACCGTGCCGCGAGACACCCCGTACTTCTCAACGAGGTCCGCTTCACTCGGAAGACGCGTACCGGCAGGCAAGTCCCCCTTCCGGATCTGCTCCAACAAGTCCGCCATGATCTGTTCGTACGGCGCGGCCTCGGCGCCCCCAGCAACCCTGCGACCAACACCAGCAACGGTCTTGATGTCCCCCGATTCTTCGAGGGCACGCAGCGCGCGCCGAACCGTCGTACGGGCCACCCCGAACTCGCGCCCGATCTCGGCCTCGGACGGCAATCCGTCCTGATAGGCCCCAGCGACGATCCGCTCACGCAACGCCTGAGAGATCACTTGATACGTCCCGCGTGGGCTGGGGCTCGGCACGCATTCCTCCTTCGGACACCGTCGGGTTCCAGTTTCCCACGGGCACCCGTGCTGGTGGCGCGTCCGTGCTGTCCGGCTGTCCGGTTACGGGCCTCACCTGCACAAACAGGCCGGACAGCTCAAAGTGCCGGTGTCCGGGCTGTCCGGCCACAGACGGCTGCAACACTCACTGGGTGTTGCAGCCCGTCGGCGGAGCCGACCTCTCAATAGGCAAAGGAGCCAGAGGCGACTTCCGATCTGCTCGCCTCGCGAGGGCTCAGTAGCCGGCGCGAGGCTTTTCCTACCTCATCAAGTCACCCGGCTGCGCTCCGCTCCGCCGGGCGCGCTTCCCGGCCCGCTCCGCGCGACGCTCCTGCCTTCGGCCCGATCCGCGCGCGCTGCGCCGACGCACGCCCCCATGTGGATAGGGCCGGAGGTCATGAGTCGAGCACTGCAGAGAGCGGCCACGTCAGGTCACGCCTCCGGCGGGGGCGCTCAGGCTCCGAGATAGACGGGGCGCCGTTCGCGAGTGCCGGCCGAGTCGTGCGCGGGGAGCTCCCATCCCGTCTGCCGTCGACCCAGGCAGAGCCGAGCAGACGGGATGCCCCTAAGCGTCGGAGGGCTTCGGCGATGATCTGGTCGCCGTGGAGCGTCGGAGGGCTTCGGCGATGATCTGCACGAGGTGACGGCTGTCGAGGCTGGCGAGGTCGCGCACTTGAGTGCGGCAGGAGAATCCGTCGGCGAGGATCCGCCTGTCCGGACTGGCGGATGCCTTGGCGAGGATGCCGTCCTGTGCGATCTTCTCGGAGACTTCGTAGTGGCCCTTCTCCATGCCGAAGTTCCCGGCGAGGCCGCAGCATCCTGCGGAGGTCTCGATGTCGCAGCCCATGGCTTCCAGGAGCGCCTGATCCGCCTCGTATCCCATGACTGCGTAGTGGTGGCAGTGGGGCTGGACGAGGAGCTTCTCGGCTGCTTGCGGTGGTATCCAGCCGATGGAGGTGACGAATTCAGCGATGGTCTTGACCGAGCGAGATAGCTCGGCAGCGCGGGGGTCCTCGGGAAGGAGCTCCACGAGGTCCGAGCGGAGCGTGGCGATGCAGCTGGGTTCGATGCCCACGACAGTTCTTCCATCCCTGACGTGCGGGAGAAGGAGGTCGAGTGTCTTGCGGAGCTTGGCTTTGGCGGCGGTGAGCTGGCCGGTGGAGACGAGAGTCAGACCGCAGCAGGCTCCGGGGCTGGCGATCTCGACGTCGCAGCCGGCGGCGAAAAGGACTTCGAGGGCATCCCTGGGGATGTCCGGATTGATGGCATCTGAGAAGGAGTCGACCCAGAGCAGGACCTTGGGCTCGCCCGTGTTCTCTCTGGCGGTCTTCGGCGGCTTGCTCCAGCGGAACGGCGTCCTGGGCAGCGTCGGCAGTGAACGGCGGGGGTCGGCACCCATCATCGTCGTCATGGCTCGGCGGAGCAGCGGGATACGGCCGGCGACGTTGATGAGCGGGGCCAGGGGTGCGGCGAGCCTGAGCCACTGCGGAAGCCGGCCGAGCGTGTAGTGGCTGAGCGGACGCAGACGCCGCTTGTACGTCTGGTGGAGGGTCTCGGACTTGAACGTGGCCATGTCGATGCCGGTGGGGCAGTCGTTCGCGCACGCCTTGCAGCTCAGGCACAGGTCGAGAGCGTCGTGGACTTCGGGGGAATTCCAGCTGTGGGTGACGACTGTTCCGTTGAGCATCTCCTGGAGGACCCGGGCGCGGCCTCGGGTGGAGTCTTTCTCGTTTCGGGTGGCGGTGTACGAGGGGCACATGAATCCGCCCTGTCCGCGCAGATCGGCCCGGCACTTGCCGACCCCGACACACCGATGGACGGCGTCGGTTATGTCTCCGCTGTCGTGCGCGAACGCGAAGCCGTCGGTGGCGCGGAGCCGGCGGGCCTGGGGACGACGGAGGTCGGCGTCCAGCGGTGCCGGGCGGACGACGACCCCGGGGTTCATGAGGTCCTCGGGGTCCAGGAGAGCCTTGAAGGCCTCCATCGCGCGCAGGGCTTCGGGGCTGTACATGACGGGCAGCAGCTCGGAGCGGGCGCGCCCGTCGCCGTGCTCGCCGGACAGGGAGCCTCCGTGCTCGGCGGCCAGGGCCGCGGCACGTTCGAGGAACCTGCGCATGAGCGTGCCCCCGTCGTCGAGCGGAAAGTCGATGCGGACGTGGACGCACCCGTCGCCGAAGTGGCCGTAGGCCAGACCGGAGACGTTCTCCTCGGCCATGAGGGCTTCGAGTCCGCGCAGGTAGTCTCCGAGCCTTTCTGGGGGGACGGCGGAATCCTCCCAGCCGGGCCAGGCTTGCTTGCCGTCGGCGGTGCGTCCGGCCAAGCCTGCACCGTCGGCACGGATCTGCCAGAGCCTGGTCGCCTCGGGGCCTGCGGGCAGGACAACGGCGTCAGCCGAGCCGGAGGAGGCGACGAGTTTCCGCGCCGCCTCGATTGCCTCTTCTGAGCTGGCGCCGCCGACTTCAGCTATCAGCCATCCCCCGCCGGCGGGCAGGGTGGGGACACTGGCGCTGCCGTGCGCCCGGCGGACGACATCGACGAGCTGTGCGTCCAAGCCTTCCAGGGCGAGCGGGTGGAAGGGGAGCAGGTTCGGCACATCGTCCGCGGCGGCGGCCATGTCGCTGTAGCCGAGTACGGCCAGAGCCGGCGCAGGTGCCTGGGGGACGAGCCTGACGGTGGCTTCGAGGAGGATTCCGCAGCTGCCTTCGGTACCCGCCAGGGCTGCGGCGAGGTTGCGCCCGTTCTCCGGGAGCAGGTGCTCCAAGGAGTAGCCGGAGATCTGGCGTCCAAAACGTCCGAACTCGGTGCGCAGCACTGCCAGGTTCTTCGAGACGAAGGAGTCCAGACCAGGCACCACCGTGAGCGCATCATCGCCTGAGCCGACCGTGATGACGTCGCCGCGGCCGGTCAGCCAGGTCATGGACACCACGTTGTCGGCCGTGCGCCCATAAGAGAGGCCGTGTGGACCGCACGCGTTGTTGCCGATCATCCCGCCGATCGTGCAGCGGGTGGCGGTGGAGGGATCAGGGCCGAACCGCAGTCCAAAGGGCAGGGCCGCGTTCTGAAGTGTGCTCAGGACCGTCCCCGGTTCGACCACCGCCGTTGAGGAATCGGTGTCGATCGCGAGGACGTGGTTCATGAAGCGAGAGAAGTCGATCACGAGGCCGGGGCCCACAGCGTTGCCGGCGCAGGAGGTGCCTCCTCCCCTGACGGTCACGGGAACTCCGTGGGCGCGGGCGATGCCGACAGCGGTGATCACATCGTTCTTCGACTTGGGCGTGAGCACGGCCTGGGGGACGATCCGGTAGTTCGAGGCGTCGGTCGAATAGAGCGCTCTGGTCAGGGACGAGCCGTCGACGAGGTCGCCGAGGCGTCCGCGCAGGACGTCGAGGAACGACTCGGCCTTCGGATGGTCTGCCATGGTCGCGTCCATATCGTGCTGCTCCTGAGGGGCCATCGGGTCTGCTGGGAGTTGACGGGATCCGTTCGACGGCTGTTACGGGAGGACAAGCTCCCTGGGGGTGTCGCTGGCGGCGTCCCGAAGCCATCCAGGGTCCAGTCCTTCGGCGGCGAGCGCGGCGATGAGCTGTTCGAGGGCCGAGGGAGGCTCTGGGCTGTCGGGCTGTCCCGCGTCGGACGCGAGGACGAGGCGTGGCCCTGTTCCCTGAGCGACGGCGGCGAGGCGGGCTGCCGTCATCCCGGGCTGGTGGAAGAGTTGGTAGGCGGTGATTTCGACGTGGGCGCCTCTCTCGGCGAGCTCGGCGATCTCCCGCACCTCCATGCCGGGGACGGTGTAAGAGGGGTGCGTGAGCAGGAACCGGCTGATGCCCCGGGCCAGGGCCTGATCCAGCAGCCACCTGCATTCCTCGCCGCTGAGATGCCCCGTGCACAACACCGCGTCGTGCTCGGCGATCAGGTCGAGAACGAAGGCGACGTCCTTGGCCGCTGCGTCGTCCGCGGCCAGGACTGGCGGGACGGACAGCACGGAGCGGTCCAGGCGCTCGTCCAGGTCTCCCAGCCGTGGCAGCCTGGCACTTTCCTGGGTGTGGGCGTCCGCCGTGGGGAACCACACGACCCGACCGCCTGTGGACAGAGCTGAAAGGACAGCTGCCGGGTTGATGCCGCCGACGGCACGGTTGAGGGCGATTCCCCCCACGACCTCCAGCCCGGAGGAGCGGCTGAGGGCGCTGGCCCGGCCCACGGTGGATTCGTGGTGAGCCTTCAGGACGAAGCCGCTGTAGCCGGCCGCGGCATAACTGTCCCCGATCTGGTCGTCGTATCCGATCCGTTCGAGCACGTCGGGGGCGGCATGGACATGAACGTCAAACATGTAGCTGCTCCCTTTCAGGGCCACTGTCCGTTGGCAACGCCCCGGCAAGGAACTCGGTCCGGGATTCCGCGAGCACAGGGACCTCTGCTCGAAGCCGGCGCAGGGCTGTCATGTCGAGGTCGGCGAAAGCAGCACCCGGCTCGTCCCCGAGGGATACGAGGACGCTGCCGTCCGGGCCCAGAACGCGTGAGCCGCCCCAGAACCGGGCCCCGCCATCCGTACCGCAGCGGTTGACGAAGACGACGTAGCACTGCAGCAGCACAGCCGCATGTTCCAGGATCACCTCCCACGTGCGACGGATGCGTGCCGGGTCGGAGCCTTCCATGCTGGCCACGGGCACGATCAGGACTTCGGCACCGCTTTGGGCCGCCAGCCATGGGATGACGGGATGCCACATGTCATTGCAGATGGCCGTGGCGATACTGGCCGCGCGGAAGTGGGCGGTCCCCAGCTCCGCGCCGGGCTGGAACGACAGGTGCTCGTTCCACGGCGCGTAGGAAACGGGCTGGAGCTTGCGCTGAAGGTGCCGGATCCCGGTCAGCGGATCGGACAGCAGGTAGGCGTTCCACGGCAGCCCGGAGGCGCTTTTCTCGGCGAAACCCACTCCCACACCTGCGGATACAAGGGCAGCGAGCCGAGGATCGTCGCTGGCGAAGAGGTCTGTCGCCTTGTGCGGAGCAAATCCATAGCCGTTGACCGAGAGTTCCGGGGTGACGGCGAGGTCGACCGGGCCGAGGCTGTTGTGCAGTTCGGCGATGCCAGCGAGGTTTTCTTCTACTGCACCGAAGACGGGCGCCGTCTGGAGGAGCCCCACGCGAAGCGTGCAGGGCTCCTCCAGGCTCGCTGCTACTTCAGCTTGTTGGCGCTGAGCCACTGGCTCGCGACCTCCTCCGGCCTCTTGCCGTCCACGTCGATCTGCGCGTTGAGCTTCTGCAGTTCGGCGGTGGTCAGCAGGTTGCTCACCGGATCCATCACCGTCTGGATCTTCGGGTACTTCTTCAGGACGGCGCCTCGGACGTTCAGGGAGAGGTTGTAGGGCGGGAAGAACTTCTTGTCGTCCTTCAGGACGGTCAGCCCGAGGGCGGAGATCCGGCCGTCGGTGGCGAAGACCTCACCGAAGTTGCACGGGTTCCCCTTGGCGGCAGCGTTGTAGATCGGGCCTTCGGCCAACTCCGCCACGTCGCCCTTAGGGAGGCTGAAGCCGTACGCCTTCTGCAGCCCGGGCCACCCGTCGTCGCGGCCGAAGAACTCCGAGGCACCGCAGAAGCCGGCGCCTTTCGGATCCTTCGTGGCGAGCTTGGCGTAGTCGGAGAGCGTGGAGACGCCCAGCTTCTTCGCCGTCTGTGTCTTCACCGCGACCGCATAGGTGTTGTTCGCCGCCGCGGGCGGGAGCCACACCACATCGTTCTTGGCCTTGTCCAGCGAGCTGACCTTCTGGTACACGGCCTGCGGGTCGGTGACGGTCCCCTGCTGCTGCAAGGCCAGCCAGCCAGTGCCGGTGTACTCCCAGTACATGTCCACGGAGCCGCTGGTCAGCCCGGCACGGACGGCGTTGGTTCCGCTCATGCCACAGGTGCGCTTGACGCTCGCTCCCTGCGACTCGAGCCGCTCGGCGGTGATCTCGCACAGCAGCAGCTGCTCGGTGAAATTCTTGGAAGCGACGGTCACGGTGGCCCCTTTGAGGGGGCCGCTCTTCGCGGGGCCGCCGCTGCCCTGCTCGGCACCGCTGCTGCCGAGAGCGCAGCCGCTCGTGAGCGCAAGGCTGAGCAGGCTTGCCGCAGCCAACATGTTTTTGCGCATGTCGAAGCCCTTTCGTGGTGCTTGACGAGTTCGGGTGGATCAGAACGGGAGCGGTCTCAGATGCCGCGCGGGCGGAGGAACCGCTCAGCCAGGCCGGCCAGCCAGTCGACGGTCAGGGCCAGGGCCATCGTGAGGGCGCTGCCCACCACGAGCACCGGCGTCCTGTCGAGGGAGATACCGGAAGAGATGACGGAGCCGAGACCCCCGGCGTTGGTGAATGCGGCGAGAGTGGCCACGCCGACGTTGAGGATCAGTGCCACACGGATGCCTGCCAGCATCACCGGGACCGCCAGGGGCAGTTCGATGGTGAAGAGCACCTCTCGAGGACTCATCCCCATGCCACGCCCTGCATCGATCAGTGCAGGGTCGACCTGACGGATCCCGACCATGGTGTTGCGCAATACGGGAAGGAGGGCGTACAGCACTAGCGCCACCACGGCCATCCAGAAGCCGACGCCGAAGACCATGGCCAGCAAGACCAGCACTCCGATGGACGGCACCGCCTGGCTGGCGTTGGCCGCCGCGAGCACAATCACACCCGCCCTACTGATGCCGGGCCTGGTCAGCAACACCCCCAGGGGGACACCGATGGCGATGGTCAGCAGCGTCGATGCGACGACGAGTTGGACATGCTGCCACAGTGCGGTCAGGACCACGTCGGAGGTCAGGCTGCGGCTCTCGATGGAGTCCAGCTGGAGGGAACTGACGTAAGCCCAGAGGCCTCCCAGCAGGACAAGAACGACCAGCGGCAGGACCCATGTCCTGGAACGGCGCGTTCCAGACCGGGTGACGCCTTCAACAGCCCCGGTGCTCATGAGAGCACCTTCGTCGGCTGGGCTGCTGCAGTGAGCAGGGTCTGGAGATCGAGGTAGCGGCTGCCCTCCCCGGGAACGCTGACCTCAATGCCCTCTGCCCTTGAAGCCAGAACCAGCTCGAGTGCCCTGTGGATGCTTTCGCCGGCGTCGATCGCTATGGCGTTCGCAACGCTGCCCGTGGCGGACGGCGCTGCGGCGATGACGTCCGAGACCTTCAGGAGCGACAACCGCCGGACCGGGGCGCCGGATCCGACGAAGTCCCTGACGAAGTCGTCGGCGGGGTTGCTGAGTATCTCCAGGGGGGTGTCGAACTGGGCCAGACGGGAGCCGGGTCCGAAGATGGCGATGCGGTCGCCCAGGCGAAGTGCCTCGTCGATGTCGTGCGTGACCATCACGATCGTCTTGCGGATGCGTTCCTGGAGCCGCAGGAACTCCATCTGGAGCTTTTCCCGCGCAATGGGGTCCACGGCGCCGAACGGCTCGTCCATCAGCATCACCGGCGGATCCGCGGCGAGGGCGCGGGCAACACCGACCCTCTGCTGCTGGCCGCCGGAGAGCTGCCTGGGATATCTGTCGGCGTAGGTGACCGGATCGAGCCCAACCATCTCCAGCAACTCGTTCGCCCGCTGACGGCGCTCGGACTTCTTCACTCCGAGCATCCTGGGCACGAGAGCGATGTTGTCCGCGATGGTCAGATGGGGCAACAGGCCGATCTGCTGGATGACGTAGCCGATGCCGCGCCGCAGGTCGTCCACGTCGGCGTGGGTAACGTCCTTGCCGTCGATGAAGATCCGCCCGTGCGTGGGCTCGACGAGTCGGTTGATCATCCGCAGAGTGGTGGTCTTCCCGCATCCGGACGGGCCGACCAGGACGACGAACTCTCCTCGCTTGATCTCCATGGAAAGCCCGGAGACGGCCGCCTTCTCCTGACTGGGGTATCGCTTGGAGACCTGGTCCAGAAAGATCATGGTGTCGGGGCTGGGGATGGGCCTGTCAGACATTCAATCCTCGCAGAGCAGTGATCTTGGCAATCACGATGAACAGCAGGTCGAGGACCAGAGCGACAAGCACCACTCCGATCACTCCTGAGAGGGCTTCCTCCAGCGCGTTCGCTCCCCCGATACGCTCCAGCCCACGGAAGATCAGCTGTCCCAGACCAGGGCCACGCACGACGGCTCCGATGGCCGCTGTCGCGACCAACATGATCGTCGCCGTCCGGATCCCATTGAGGATCACCGGCCAGGCCAGAGGCAGAACAACGGAGCGCATCCGCCGTCCCGGGCCCATGCCGAGGCCGCGTGCCGCCTCAACGACGGCCGGGTCGACCCCTTCGATGCCGGTCACCGTATTGCGCAGGATCGGGAAGAGCCCATACACGGCCAGGGCGGCGATCGTCGGGGCGACACCGAGTCCCAGAACGGGGATCATGAGGGCGAACAAGGCGAAGGAGGGGATGGTCAGCAGCGATCCCGTCAGGGACAGCAGGGCGTGACGCAACCCGGGCGCGGACTGGGTGAGAAGGGCGAGCCCGACCCCGACGACCGCGGAGATCGCGACGCTGATCAGGACGAGTTCGATGTGCTGCTCTGCCAAGAACACCAGATAGCTGGCATTGTCCGACATGTAGGAGATGAGGTTCATGGAGCGGCCACCCCTCCGCACGCACAGCTGGCGACCGCACGGAGGACACGCTGCCGAAGGCCGGCGGAACCGGACTCAGGACGGGGATGAGCGATATGTCGCATGGTGTTCTCCGGTTCTCCGGGGCTCGAACGGATGGTTGTCGGTAGGCTTCGGCGGCCGTCAGGGGTCGCTCGGATCGGCGCAGGAGCGCACGTCGGAGCCGAGGGAAGCCTGTAGGGCCCGCACCGTCGCAAGCAGGTGGCCGGCGAAGGCCTGGATGTGCGGCTCGATCCTGAACGCTGGACCGGAAATGTTCACTGCGGCTTTGACCTGGCCGGTGAAATCCCGAACTGGTGCCCCTATGCCCAGGAGCTCCGGGTCGAAGATTCGGTTCGCGACCGTGTATCCCCGTCGGCGGGCCTCCTGAACCTGGGCGAGGAACTCGCGTGCCTCACGGTCCGAGACCCTGTATTCACCGCGCTGGACTATCTCGACGATGTGCTCGTCCTCGCGGTCCATCAGCAAAGCCATGCCGCTGGAGCTCCTGTGCACCGGGATCGTGCGGCCCACCCAGTTCACGGCCTCGATCGACCGCCGGGAGCCTTCCGACTGCACGGTGAGCACCTCACCGTCGCTGAGAACGCTCAGGTAGGTGCGCTCCCGGACCGTTTCGGTCAACCTGAGCAGCAACGGGGCCGCGAGTTTGGTCAGCCGCTGGTCTCCCGCCCGGACCGCCAGTGCAAAGAGCCGCCAGCTCAGCTCGTACCGCCCCGAAGGACGTCTGGCAACCATGCCAGTCTCAAGCAGGCTCTTGAGCTGCCGGGACACGACGGACTTCTCGCGCCCCAGCACCCTGGCGACATCGGCCACGCTCAGCCCCTCGGGGAACACGGCCGGATCCGCCGACGCGAGCGCGTCAAGTATCGCCATCACCCGCGAAGCACCGCTCCGCGCTGCGGGAGTCTGTTTCTGCTCAAGAGCCATACCGAATCCTAGGTAGCGGTATGAATAAATAGATGGGGGAGGTGATGCACGCAACACGGCGTTGCATTTTCTGCATCGCTTGTCCGCGCGTCGCTTCCCGTGCCGGGGCGGGACCGGTCAGGGCTCCGTGCGGGCGGCCCCTGCCGCTGTCAGGCCGAGATGCTCCGGGCGGGAGCGGCGGAGACGCGGAAGGCGTCGTCGAAGAATTCCTTCAGGCGGTCGCACAGCAGCAAGAACTCTGGGTGGTCGCCGTACATGAAGTCGTTGTGCCGCCCGTGGATCGTGTAGAGGATCTTGGGCGAAGCAGCGGACGCGTACAGGGACAAGGCCTCGTCATAGGGATGCAGCGAGTTCTGCTGCCCGTGGGCGATGAACAGAGGTGTCGGCGCAAGGTTCGCCACCACGTTCTCCACCTTCAAGTCAAGGATGGACTCCGTGAACTGCAGCCGGGTCGGGTGCCCGAAGCCGTAGACCTGCGACAACTCCTTCTCGACGTAGTCACCGGTCGCCGGGTCGAGCGGGTAGTGGGCAAAGGTGTCCGCAAGCTTGGACTCGCCCCGGAGGACTCGGTGCACCCGGTCTTCCGCCACTTCCTCGACGATCTTCATGAACTCGTCGTAGGTGTGGATGGACTTGAGCCAGCGCCCCCCGTCGTAGAACCCGTTCAGGGAAGCAACTCCCGCAACGTCGCCGGCCTTCTCGGCGGCAAGGATGACATTCGCAGCGCCCATGCCCCAGCCGATAAGGCCGACACGGCGAGGGTCAATGTCATCCTGCGAGCGGATGAACGTCACCGCGTTGCGCACATCCTGGACCTGTTCCTCGATCAGGACCCGCCCCTTCTCACCCTCGCTGTCCGCCATGCCGCGGTAGTCGAAGCCCAGGCAGACGAACCCACGCTCGGTCATCCGCTGAGCGAACAACTTCGGGTAGAACTCGTTGAACCCCTGGTAGCCGGAGTTGACGACGAGCGCCGGATACTGCCCACCTTCCTGGAGGTCGTCGGGATAGTAGGCGGTGGCCTTCAGGCGGCTGCCCTCGCTGTAAAACGCGGTTTCCTTCTGGATCACGATGATTCCTTGTGTTGGTCCGACCGAACTGGCCAAGCCCCCGGCTCGCTCCGGGGCCGGCGCCTTCACCGCTTCTGCTAGCAGTGCGTCCTGCGCACATGTCGAGAGTGCGCTGCAGGCCTTGGGCGGTCACTTTCAAGGCAAGATGCGGTGAGCGCAACGAGCCTGTGCATAATTTGCAACGCCCGAGTGGCCAGCTGTTGTCCTACCGAGCCTGGGAGGCTGTCAGCCTGCCGAATTGGACGACCGCGTTTTCGCTGCTCGGGCCTAGAGTCGGCCCACCGCACCGCCTCGGGTCGCATGTCCCCGTTCACCACGGGTTCCCGGACCACGGTCGGATACGTGCCGTCCGACCTGCGTTCTGCCTACCACCTGGGCGGTACCTCGGGATCCGGCCGCACAGTGGCGATCGTCGACGCCATGAACGCCCCGAACGCCGAGTCCAACCCGGCGACTTACCGAAGCGCCCACGGTCGGCCGTCGTGCACCACCGCCAACGGCTGCTTCCGCAAGGTGAATCAGAACGGCCAGGCCTCGCCGCTGGCCGCCGGTGACTAAGGATGGGCCGAGAGATCAGCCTCGATCTGGACATGGTCTCGGCGACATGCCTGACTGCCACATCCTCTTGGTCGAGGCGAACTGGCGAACACCCGCATCTCCTGACGGCCGAGGCCATCGCCGCCACTACGCCGGGCGTCGTCTCCGTCTCCGACAGTTGGGGTGGCTCCGAAAACAAAACCTCACTGCCGCCGAGTCGCACTTCCACCACGCTGGCGTCGCGATCACAGCGGGCTCGGGTGATTCCGGGTACTCTTGATCGTTTGCCGGGCGACTTTGGCCGACTGGGGCTTTGGGCGGATGGCTGCTGTCGTGTCTGTGATGATCGCTCTGAACTCCAAGGAGGACGCGTTGGACGAGCAGGCATATGGGTTCGAGGCAGACCGGCAGGGTGCGGACAGCAGCGGCGTTCGGTTCCGGCCGGAGGATGTGCTGGAGCTGGAGTGTCCGTTCACCGAGACCGCGGTCACCGAGATCTCTCGCTTCTACGTCTCCGTACGGTGGCCGTGGTTGGAGGTGGACCCGCAGGCGAAAAACATCAGGTGGAACGGCCAAAGGGCGCTTCCAACGCCTGAAGCCCACGAATGGGAGATCTTCCGAACTGAACCAGTTGAGGCCGCATTGAAGTCGGGCCACACCTGTCGGGTGGGAATCCCCCCGACCGTAGTGCACGTCCTGGCAGTCCACCACTTCGATCCGCCTCTGGTGACCGGGATGCTGCCGCGGCCTGCGTCCTATCTGGAACTCCTGCGACAGGGCGAAACCCATGACCCCGAATTCGAGGACCAGGGCTATGCACTCGACCCGGCGGGCGGTGAACCGATCCGCATCCAACTGCTCTTCCGTCCCTACGCCTTCCTTGAACCAGGCGATGAGGTCGTCGACCAAGTCGGGCGCGTCTGGCGGTTCGACGCAGCCTGGGACTGGCACCCCTTCGACGAAGCGCAGCCCAGCACCCCGGCCTGGCCACTTGCTCTGCTCTCCCGTAATGGTGCGCCCACACCCGAGGAGGCCGCTGCGGTCGCCCGGGCGACCGCAGCCGGCAGCCACGCCGAGGAACTGCAGCGGTGGACCGAACTCACTCTCGCGAGCCCAGTCACCCGTCAGCAGTGACCTTGCCGAGACCGAACAAGATCAGGTGG
Organism: Streptomyces sp. NPDC046900; assembly: GCF_040644975.1. Lineage (NCBI taxonomy): Bacteria > Bacillati > Actinomycetota > Actinomycetes > Kitasatosporales > Streptomycetaceae > Streptomyces > Streptomyces sp. NPDC046900. The sequence continues at coordinate 15,820 of NZ_JBEYXD010000125.1, forward strand.
CAAGGAGCCGCCGGCGCGCGATCTTCTGGCAAGCGGTCAAGATCCTTGTCAGGAGACAGCCGCATCCCAGACCTGAAGATCACGATCTACGGCTTGAGTCTAGCTACTGGACTTGAATGGGTGATGTCGGGCCGGACGGCTGCACTTGGTTCCTGCTGAGACCTGAGTCAGATGTGGGCTCTGATCTGCTTCACCGGGTGCCCGAGTGTGTCGCCGATAGTGGCCAGTTCCTCGTCGCCGAACCAGTCACGTTCGGGGTTCCAGATGGCGATCTCGAAGCGGGCGAAGCCGCACGGCCAGTCGTAGTTCAACACGTCCAGCGACGTGGCGGCGTCGCAGCAGGGCACTTGCACGGCCAAGGTGGCGAAGCCGTCCTCACAGTGGTTTTCCAGCAGGTCGGCGTACCACTCGGTGTCGATCGAGGCGCCGCAGTGCGGGCAGCCGATCCGTTCCAGGTTGTCGCCGGTCGAGTCGCTCAGGTTCGGTGATCGGTTCAGGGACCGTCCGCAGGGTGCCGCGCCGTATGGCCGACGCTGATTGTAGGACGACTCGAAACTCGGCGCGCGCGTGGCACAGGTGGGCCTGACACCAGATCAATGTGCGGTCGACTACTTGCCCCTTGAAAAAGGGTTTGGCCTGGTGGCGAGGCTGATGTGGAGGGGTCGAGAGGCAGCGTGTCACGCGCTTGCGCGAGCATCGGCTCGACCGGCGGCCGCAACACCATCCCGCTAGACCGCCGCGACGCTCAGCCGCCAGGATGCGCCGGCGCCTTGAGTCGCCAGCCGCTGCCACTACACGCCTGGTGCAGAGGCGGGAAGCGATGGCCCTTCACATCGGTGCTGTACTCGTGGTCCCGTCCGCAGTCGCACTCGTAGATCCCGGAGACGGGAACGATCTCGCCGGGATGATGGACCTGCTCGGTGTCTTCACCCATAGAGCCTGTCTACGCCACCCCCCGGGATGCCGCACGCCACTAAACGGCGATCGGGTGGAGCTCGCCAGCCGCGACGTACATTCGGACACATGAACGAGGTGCCCAGACGCATCGACCCCACGATGGACCGCGCGTCTGCCGCGATCATGCTGGGCTGCACACCCGCACAGGCCGGCCCGTGCTCGCGATGCCAGGGCTTGACCTGCCGGTACGGGCGAGGCGCCCAGCTGCTGTGCCCCCACTGCCGGGCTACCGAGCAGAGCACCCAGTGCGTGAGGTGACGGAAAACCGGTCGCGGGTACTCGGAACCACGGAATCCGCCGTTTCCACTGACTTTCCGAAGAAGGCGATCCCCATGAACTTCTCGTGCGTAAAGATCCCCTGCATGGCGGACGGAGCGGAAGCACTCTTCCCCTGGTACGCCATCATGTTCGCGATCCTGGTTGTGGCCCTCGTGGTCATGCTGCTGAAGACCAGGCACCATTGACCTTCGCGGGACCCCGCAGGAGCTGCTGCCTTGGTGCCTCCGGGCGCGGAGGGATGCGATAAGCCCCCGACCCGGCCACGGACCGCGAGCATGCTGGGCTGACAACGGCATCGGCCCGTGCGCCCGCTGCCAGGGGCTGACCTGCCGCTAAGCACCGCGAGACCTCCCGGCGCGGTGTGCCTGCTCAGGTGGAGCTATGGCCTTCTTTTCGCTCTCGAAGCGACAACCGTTGGAACTGCTGTCCGCTACTGATCTGGCGATCGAGCACGAGCTGCTCAGAGGAGAACCAGCCACGACGTGATCGATCCCAAGGGCCACGAGATCGGGGCCCTGGAAGCGGTTTACCTGTATGGAGGAAGTGGCTTTCCATGTTTGCGCTCTTCCTGCTCCTGGTCCTCGCGGCGATCGTCCTGGGACTCGTCGGCGCGACGATGAAGGGACTGTTCTACCTCCTGATCATCGGCGTGGTGGTCTTCGTGGCCGACCTCGTGCTGCTGGGCGCGCGCTGGGCGCGGCGATCGCACCGGCACGCCGTCCGGTGATCGCCGCGGCCGGACCGTTGGCTCTCGTGGCGCTGCCCGCTCGCACTCTTACGGGCTGCCCCGCGATTGATCACGGGGCGTGTTGGCCTGGGGAGTTGGCTGGTGGGTGATTCAGCAGGCGGCTGTGCGGACGGGCACCAGT
>NZ_JBEYXD010000126.1:0-17504 GCF_040644975.1 Streptomyces sp. NPDC046900
CCGGTTGTCGCTGCCGGTGGGCGAGAAGGGCACGAAGCGGGCGCCGGGCGGATACCGCAGCCGGCAGGAGTGGTTCCAAAAGTCCCGGCGGCTGCGTCTGCTTAAGGACCGGCTGGAGCGGAAGCGGGCCGATCACGACAGGGGGCGGGTGCGGGTCGTGCGAGGCGGCAAACGCCAGCTCCACACCCGACACCACCTCGACGCGGCGCAGCTCACCGAGCACGCATGGCGCCGGCGCTGGGAAGCGGAGCGCTCGTTCCTCCAGGCGGACGGGGAATCGGGCAAGCGGTTCGGGAACGAGACGATCCGCGTCACCCCGGACGGCGAAGTGTCACTGAAACTGCCTGCCCCGCTCGCACACCTGGCGAACGCCCCGCACGGCCGGTACGTCCTCGCAACCGTGATCTTCCACCACCGGCGCGAGGAATGGGCCGACCGCATCACCACGAACCGGTCCGTGGCCTACCGCATCCACTACGACACAGACCGCTCCCGCTGGTACCTCACCGCCTCCTGGACCATCCCACCGGTCAAGACCGTTCCCCTGTCCCACGCCCGCGCAGGCGGTCTGATCAGTGTCGATACGAACGCCGACCATCTGGCTGCCTGGCGGCTGGACGAGCACGGCAATCCGGTCGGCGAACCCCGCCGGTTCTTCTACGACCTGTCCGGGAGCGCGTACCGGCGTGATACCCAGGTGCGGCATGCACTGATCCGGCTCCTGCACTGGGCGAAACGTCACGGCCTGTCGATCGCGATCGAAGACCTCGACTTCGCCGCGGAGAAAACCCGGGAGAAGCACGGGCGCCAGAAGCGGTTCCGGCGGTTGATCTCCGGCATGCCGGTGTCCAAGCTGCGGGCCCGGCTTGTCAGCATGGCGGCCGAACTCGGCATCACCATCATCGCCGTCGGCCCGGCCTACACCAGCAGGTGGGGCGCCCAGCACTGGCTGGGGCCGCTCACCCACACGACCAGGAAAACCACCCGTCACGATGCCGCGAGCATCGCGATCGGCAGGCGCGCCCTCGGGCACCGCATCCGGCGACGGACGGCACCGCCCCCACACGACCAGAGCGATCGTGTGGGGCATCGGACCGCCCAGGCCGGACACGGCACCCCAGGGCGTGAGGAAACCCGCCCCCGCATCCCCGGACCACGGACACGATCCGTGTCGCCAGACGCGGCGCGAACGCGGGCGACCAGTGCATCCACCACCGTTCGGGATGCGCCAGTTGACCAGGATTGGGTACAAGACCCACTCCTGCACACTGACTAGGAACGGTTCAAGGTCCCTCAAACCGAACCACACCCAACGCGCGGCCCCCGCCCGGGCTGGGCTACCTCTTCAACCAGGCCGCCATCATCTTCTGGGCGATTGGTGCGGCGAGCTTGCCGCCGCCGATCTCGGAACGGTCGGTGTCGGAGTTCTCGATCAACACCGCGACCGCGATCTGCTTGCCGCCGGCCTTGCCATACGAGGTGAACCAGGCGAGCGGCGGGATGTTGTTGTTCACACCGCGCTGCGCGGTGCCCGTCTTGCCGCCCACCTCGGCGCCCGCCACCTGCGCGGGCTTACCGCCGCCGTCGGTGGCGACCGTGCGCATGGCGTCCTGGAGCATCGAGGCGGTCTTCGCGCTCATGACCTGGTCCGACTTGGGGTCCTTGAAGCCCTCCAGGACGTTGCCGTCGGCGTCGGTCACCTCGGAGACCATGTGCGGGGCGACCAGCTTGCCGCCGTTCTCGATCGCGGCGGTCACCATGGCGATCTGCAGCGGGGTGGCCTGCACGTCGAACTGGCCGATGCCCGTCTGCGCCACCTGGTCTATGGAGATCTTCTTCGACGGGTACTTGCTGGGCGGGCTGGTGCGGACCGGGGTGTCGATCGCGGTGTTGAACCCGAGCTTCTCGGCCGTCGCGCGCATCTTGTCCTGGCCGAGTTTAGCGGCCAGGTCCGCGAAGACGTTGTTGCAGGACAGCTTGAGGGCGGTGCGGGCCGAGACGTTGCTGCAGGCCGCGTCACCAGCCTCGCTGGGCAGGTTCGTGCGGGTGCCAGGGATCGTGTACGGGGCGGCCACGCCGGTCGGCGTGTCGATACTGGTGATCAGCCCGTTCTCGATCGCGGCCGTCAGGGTGACCAGCTTGAAGGTGGAGCCGGGGGCCTGCGGCTTGCGCAGCGCCACGTTCTCCATGGCCTTGCCCTGGTCGGCCGACAGCTCCTTCCAGGCGGCCTCGTCGGTGGCGCCCGTGATGCGGCCCGGGTCGTACGAGGGGTTGTTCACCACGGCGAGGATCTCGCCGGTCACTGGGTCGATGGCGACGGCCGCGCCCTGCTTGCCCTGGAGGGCGTCGTAGGCAGCCTTCTGGACGTCCTTGTCGATGGTTGTCAGCACGTTGCCCGGGTCGGCCCGCTTGTTGGTGAGGACGTCCATCATCGTCTTGAGCCGGCTGTCGGAGCCGTTGAGGATGCTCTTGTAGACGCCCTCCAGCATGGTCGTGCCGTATGCCTGGGAGCTGTAGCCGGTGATCGGCGCGTACAGCGGTCCGTCGAGGTACGTCCGCTTGTAGCCGAAGTCCCCGCCCGCCTTCATAGAGCCGGTGATCGACTGCCCGCCCACGATGATGTTCCCCAACGGGTTCCGGAACTGCCCGATGAGGTTGCGCCGGTTGTTCTTGTCGTCTGCGAGGGCCCGGCCTTGGTACGCCTGCACCCAGGTGGCCCGCACCAAAAGGGCCAGCACCAGCAGCAGACAGAAGACCGACGCACGCCTGATCGTCTTGTTCATCCCCCGGAAAGACACGCGAGCGGCCCCGAGCTTTCGGCTCTGCCCCGATTTTCGGATCTCTCCTTCGGGTCGCTGCCGCTGCCGGTGACTGCGGAGAGGTCGACTTCGAGGAGTTGTCCGGCGGCGTTGACGGTCACCTTCAGCGACGTCACGGCCAGCATGCGGTCGCCGCGGTAGGGGTAAGTGACGGTCCACGTCCCGCCCGCGCCGGCGTCGGCGCGGTCCACCACCGGCCGCTTCGCGTCGGCGGTGGGGTAGTGCGCGGCCACGTACCGGCCGGCGGCCCTCGCGGCGGAGGCCGCGTCGTGCACGGACCGGGCGGAGCCCGGGATGGGGTACCCGGCCGGCATGCCTTCAGTCCGGGAAGCCACCGATACGTTGATCTGGAACCGGTCCGGGTGGGGCCAGCTCATGGAGGCCGTTCCGGTCGGCTTCAGGTCGGCCCACACCTGTTCGTCCACGCCGTCCAGACCGCACGGCGTGCTGTCCATGACACGGACGATTTTGAAGTCGTCGCCCAGCGCCTTGTGGACCGCCTGTCCGATGACCGTCTGCTGTGCCGCGGACGCCTGCCTGCTCGGCTCGGCGTGGTCGACGACCCGCAGGTCGACGGCGGTTGTCATCAGGCAGGCGACGGCCGTGAATCCCGCTCCGGTCGCGACCGGGAACCAGCGTCGACGCGTGGGCCAGGGCGACAGCTGCGAACCGGCGAGGCGAAGGGACAGGACCCCGCTGCCCACGCCCGCGGCGGCGCCCGCGGCATTGGTGATCAGGTCGCTGGTGTCGCAGTAGCGGCCGATGACGGGAAAGACGGCCTGGAGGGTCTCGATCCCGCAGGCCAGGAGGACGGACAGCAGCAGGGGAGGCATCGGGCGCCGGGCCGCGCGCACGCCGAAGAAGCCGATCGGCACGAACAGGGCGACGTTCATCCAGCCCTGGGTCGTCCCGAACGCCTCCCACAGGTCCTTGCTGACCGTGCAGCTCACCGCTCCCGTACTCACGGTCTTGAACCAGAGCGTCAGGAACAGGGTGGCCGTCGTCGAGGCCATCCAGGCCGCGTAGGCCCAGGGCCGGTCCGAGCGGCCACGGAGGCCCTGCCAGACGATCCCGAGCGCCGCCGCCGAGACGAGGGCGACGAGGAGGACGTACAGCAGGTGCCTCCCGAAGACGAGCGCGAGCAATGCCGTGCCTTTCGAAAGCGCGAGGGGACCGGTCGACAACGCGCGGGATCAGCCGCGTCAAAGATCATCATGGCGCCCACAGGTCACGGCCACTAGCTCAACTTATGCCCAAACTGGCTCAACTCTGGCCACTGGTTCAACTCATGACCAAGCTCTAGCAGCCGGTTCCCGCAGGACTTCAGCGGCTCGGCGCTGCCTTGGGCGACTGCCCCACGGGCATCACCGCAGCGCGAACCGTCGTTGCTCGTACTTCTGAAGCGGTGCTCCTGAGAGCGCCGGCTTCGCAAACTGCGGTCGCTAGGCTCGGACTTGTGAGCGAGGACGCTCGCCTCCTAGCGAACCGCCTTCTACAATGCGCTTTAGCAGTGGGCTGGCGGGAGTGTTCCGTCCTCGCCCTCGATCGTCACTGCCGTGTCGTCGTCACCCTGCGCGAGTGCGGCTGTACACACCACTTGACTGATCGCGGTCTCCTCGAGGTGCCGCACAGGGAGCGGTATGCGGATCGTCAGCCCGCCGGGGGCCGACCCTATTCCCACAGGCCCTTTCAGGCGCGGCAGTCCCGTATGGAGCCCGGCCTTGCGTTCGTTCGCGAGTGGGCCGGCGAACAGCTCGGCGAGCACTTTCCGCACGTCGGGCTGCTCGGTCAGCTTCGGGGAGAACCGGCTCTTCGGGGCCAGCCGGTCCACCGGGGCCAAACGGCCCTCCGGGGAAAGGAAGAAGAGGAGGACGCGTTGCCGGGGACCGGGGAAGACGCTGACGGTGGCGGGTCCGCCGGCCTCGATGGCATCGGTCGCCTGCACTCCGCAGCCGGTCAGCACGGCTGCCGCGGCGGCGAAGGCGGCGACAGCACGGCCGACGGCGGGGCTCACACGCTGCACTCGGTCGCCTCCCCGCCGGCCAGAGGTATCTCCACGGTGAAGACGGCGCCACCCTGCGGGCCGTTGGCGGCCCGGAGTGTGCCTCGGTGCAGGCGCACGTTCTCCAGGGTGATGGCGAGACCGAGTCCGCTGCCCTTGGAGCGGGTGCGGGCCGCGTCCGCCTTGTAGAAGCGCTCGAAGATATGCGGCAGTACCTGCGCGGGTATGCCGGGTCCGCTGTCCGCGACCTCGGCGACAAGCCAGGCCGCGCCATTCACGCCGGGCCCCCCGTCCGGCCGGTCGGCGCCGGACGCTCCTTCGCGGCAGGACTTGGTGCGCAGCCGTACCGTCACGGGCGCACTTCCGTGCCGCAGCGCGTTGCCGACGAGGTTGGCGATGACGACGTCGAAGCGCCGCGGGTCGAGGCGGGCCCGGATGCCGTCGGGCAAGTCGGTGACGATCTGTGCGGGGTCGCTCCAGTGCCGGCTCGTCAGGGTTTTGCGGATGGCCTGTGCGACGTCGACCTCGTCGGTGTTCAGTTCGGCGGCCCGGGCGTCGAAGCGGGAGATCTCCATCAAGTCCTCGACGAGTACGGCCAGTTTGCCCGTCTCGGCGCTGATCAGTCGGACGGCCTGGGCCGTGTCCGGGGCGAGGTGGGCCGCGTCCTCGTCCAGTACCTCCGTGACGGCGAGCATCCCGGTGAGTGGGGTGCGCAGTTCATGGGAGACGTCGGCGGCGAATCGGCGGGCGCGCGCCTCGGCCTCGCGGAGTTCACGTACGGTCTGCTCCAGCTCGGCGGCGGACTCGTTGAAAGTCCGTGCGAGGTCGGCGAGTTCGTCACTGCCTTTGCACTGGATGCGGGTGTTGAAGCGGCCGCTTCCCATGTTTCGTGCGGCTGTGCGCAGGTCGCGGATCGGGCGCAGCACGCTGCGCGCCGCCAGCAGCGCGGGCACGAGTGCCGCCATGAGGCCCGGGAGGGCCCCGTCGCAGGCGGCGGTGAGCATGGCCTGGATGTTGGTCTCCTCGTCGGTCAGCGGCATCACGGCGTACAGCACGAGCCCGGTGGGGCGCGTGGTTGTCCCGGCCTGGAAAACGGTGGGGACGGCGACGGTCAGCCAGGGGGTGCCGCCTTTGTTGACCCGCTGGAAGCTGCCGCCGGGCGTGGTGAGCGCGGCCCGGCGTAGCTCGGGGGTGATCACCGTCGAAACGGGCCTGGTACCGGACGAGATCCGGATCGATCCGTATTCGGCGAACACCACCCAGGGGTGGGGCTTGCCCTGCCGGGCGAGTTGCTGCACCTGTTGCTGAAGCGCCACCGGTACCACGGGAAGCGACGTGGGCCACTCCTCGATCTGGTCGCGGAAGGAGGAGACGGCGGTGTCCTGGGCCTGGACGAGGATCGCGGTGCGTGCCGCACGGTAGGTGAGGGCGGCGGTGGTTCCGGCGCCGGCGGCGGCGACCAGCAGGAAGGCGAGGACCAGCCGGGTGCGCAGCCCGGTGCGGGCTTTCCAGCGGCTCATTGCGGGCTCAAAGGGGTCCGAAGCGGTAGCCGAAGCCCCGCAGGGTCTGGATGTAGCGCGGGCTTGCGGGCACGTCCTCGACCCTTTGGCGTAGCCGTCGTACGCAGGCGTCGACCAGGCGGGCGTCGCCGTGGTAGTTGTGTTCCCAGACGTGTTCGAGCAGTTGCTGCCGGCTGAAGACCTGCTCCGGTGCGGCGGTCAGATACAGCAGGAGCTTGAGCTCGGAGGGGGCAAGAGCCACGGGTCGGCCGGCCTTGGCGACGGTCAGTCCGCCGCGGTCGATGGCGAGGTCGCCGTGGAACTCCACGGCGGGGCGTCCGCCCGAGTCCTCGATGCGGCGCAGTACGGCCCGGATGCGGGCCTCGATCACTTCTGTGCGGGCCGGTTTGACGATGTAGTCGTCGGCCCCGGCCTCCAGTCCCACCACGACGTCGAAGTCGTCGCCGCGTGCGGTGAGCATGATGATCGGCAGTTGGTCGGCCTCGCGTACCCGGCGGCAGACCTGGACTCCGTTCATGCCGGGCAGCATGAGGTCGAGGAGCAGTAGATCGGGCCGGAATTCGCCGATGGCCGCCAGCCCGGCCTCTCCTGTGGGGGCGGTGCGTACCTCGTGCCCGCGTCGGCGTAGACCGAGTTCGATGCCTTCACGGACGGAGGCGTCGTCTTCGATGAGCAGGACGCGTGGCATATGCCGAGTATTCCATTTCGCCTTGCGGGAGCGGCTTGTCAGCAGATGTGAGGAAGTCGACATTGTGACCTCTATGTGCGTCGGCGGGGCGTGCGCAGCACTGTGGCGAGGACGGCTTCCAGTTCGGTCAGGCGTAGGGGGCGCGCCAGCAGTGCGAAAGCCGCCAGGATGGCCGCCGTGCCCGCCGTCACTGCAGCGAGCGGGCCGTTGGAAGCTGCCTGTGTGGCCACGAGGTGGCCGAGTGCGGCGGCCGGGACCGCGGCCACCAGCAGCCGGGCCAGTGCGGCCCCGGACGGTGAGCGCCACGGTGCTCGCCGGGGACTGGTCGTCGAGGAGAGCCTGCGGTCCAGCACGAACGCGGTGACCGCCCAGCCCGCAAAGAGCGCCACCGAGTACGCCCCGGCCATGCCGGTGACCGCCCAGCGTGCGGGCAGCAGCACGCAAGCGGCGATGGACAGGCCCGCGTTGAGTCCGGCGATCACCAGGTTCAGCACAAACGGCGTGCGGGTGTCGGAGAGCGCGTAGAAGGCGCGCGAGAGGACGTACTGCCCGGAGAAGGCGATCAGCCCCGGCGCGAAGGCCATCAACGCCCCCGCCATGACAGCGATATCGTCCGCCGTGGTCTGGCCGTACCGGAAGACGACCGTCATGATCGGCTGGGCGAGTGCGAGGAGTAGGCACGCTGCGGGCACGATGGCGGCGGCGGTGCTGCGCAGGGCGTACGCCACGTCCTGGCGCACCCGTGGCGTGTCGTCGTCGGCCGCCGCCCTGCTCATCCGCGGCATCAACGCGGTCACCAGTGAGACGGTCACGATCCCGTGCGGCACGGCCCACAGCAGATATGCGTTGCTGTAGGCGCTGAACCCGGCCCCGCCTTCGATACCCTGGGCCGCCGCGTGCTGCCCCGCCACCGTCGCGAGCAAGGTCACCACCCAGTAGGCGACCTGGTTGGTCAACACCAGCAGCACCAGCCAGGTCGCCGAGCGCAGGGGCCGGGACATCCCGCTGCCCCGCCAGTCGAACCTGGGCCGCCACCTAAAACGCGCCGCGCGCAGGGACGGCAGCAGCGCCAGCGCCTGGACGACGATCCCGGCCGTAGTGCCCCAGCCGAGCAGTGCAATCTCGCCGCCGGTGAGCGCGCCGCCGGTTCCCGCCGTCGCCAGATACAGACCGAAGACCGCGATGACGACCACGTTGTTGAGGACCGGTGTCCACATCATGGCGCCGAACGTGCCGCGGGCATTGAGTACCTGCCCGAGCAGGGTGAACAGACCGAGGAAGAAGATCTGTGGCAGGCAGTAGCGTGCGAAGGCGACCGTCGTCGTCGCCTGCACACCGGTGTAGTCGGTGTAGGCCGCGACGATCGCGGGCGCCGCGAACACTGCCCCGGCCGTGATCAGCAGCAGAGCCGACGTGCACAGGGTGAGCAGCCGGTCCGTGTACGCGGCCCCGCCGTCCTCGTGCTCCCCTGCGGCCTTGACCAGTTCGGGCACGAACACGGCGTTGAGTGCACCACCCAGGAGCAGTGTGTAGACGATGTTGGGGACGGTGTTGGCGACTGCATAGCCGTCGGCCCTCAGTCCCACACCCAGAGCGGCGGCGACCACGGCGGAGCGTACGAACCCGGTGGCGCGGGAGACGAGGGAGCCGGCGGCCATCACCGCGCCGCTGCGCAGCACCGAGCCGGGCCGGTGGGCCGGCCGCTGTACCGTGGGTGCGCCGGCACCGGCCGGAGCATCCGGAGTCGTGGAAGCGCTCACCGGCGCGCCATGTACATCTGGAACGCGCGGTACAGCGTGTGATTGGTGGTGCCGCTCAACGGCATCTCCCACTCCCCCAGTGTCTCTGCGACATGGCCCCCGGTGCCGAGCTTCCAGCGCAGCAGCCCGAACGAGCGCACATCGGGGTCGAGTGTGGACGGTACCCCACACATGTCGTAGACCTGCGCGCCCTGGGCGTGGGCGTCGCGCATCATCTTCCACTGCAGGGCGTTGGAGGGGCGGACCTCGCGCCGGTGGTCGGCGGAGGCCCCGGTCTGGTACCAGACCCGTCGGCCCACCGTGACCATGGTGTGTGCGGCCAGGATCTCGCCCTGATAACGGGCGAGATAGAGCTTCATCCGGCCCGGCTCCTCGGCGTTGAGGGCCGCGTACTGGCGCTCGTAGTAGGCCAGGGAGCGGCCCAGCCGGAAGCCGTCCCGTGCTTCGGTGATTTTCAGCAGCCGGTAGAAATCGGGAAGGTCGCCGGCCCCGCCCACCGTCACCTCGACGCCCGACTTGTGCGCCCGCCGGATGTTGCGCCGCCACTCCTGGTTGAGTCCGGACCACAGGTCCTCGGCACTACGTCCGGCCAGCGGCACCCTGAAGACATAACGGGGCTGTGCGTCGTTGTCCTGGCCGTCGTCGCCGCAGCGTTGCCAGCCGCGTGCCCGCAGCCGCTCGGCCACGGCGGCACCCAGCGGGTCGACCTCGCAGGTGAGCACATCGCTCACGCGCCGGCCGGCGCCGGTGTGCGCCTTCAGCCCGTCGGCGTTCCACCGGCGGTAGGCGGGCGCGGGCCCGATGCGCACGGCGAACGCTCCCTCGGCACGCAGATGGCGCAACAGCGGGTTGAGCCAGCGGTCGAGTTCCGGGTCGCTCCAGTCGGCGACGGGCCCCTCAGGCAGGTAGGCGAACGACTTCCGGGTACCGGGGAACCGGCGCAGCAGCACCAGTGCCACTCCGCTCAACTCCCCGCGCCCGGGGCCGTCCTGCGGGCCCCAGCCCAGCAGCCGGGCCTGCCAGCCGTCCTTCACCTCGGCCCAGGAGGGGCACTGAAGGAAGCCGGGCCCCAGGGCGGAACCGGTACGGGAGGCAAGAAAGGCACGGTAGGTCTCGGCGGAGACGGGCCCCAGCCACGCATCCTGCTGACCACAGCGTGCGGTCGCGAGCAGCGCCGACATTGCGCCTCCTCGGGTGCCGTCGTTGTCGGTTGAGGTACCGGGCTGTTGAGCACGGAACGCGAGGAAGATTCACAGGCGTCCATGACCGGGCCGCGCGACGTATGTGACCGGACCATGACGGTTCCGCTGCGGCGCCCGTCACACGACGGCAGCACATTCCCGGGAGTCACACGACAGCAGACGGTGTCCTGGGCCATGGGTATGGCAGCGGAGGTGGGCCTGTCCCGGGGCAGCCGCACAGTGCGGGGAGATCCACGGCCGCCCATGACCGCCACGCCCGGCTTGTGTGACCGGACGATGACCGTTTTCCTGCAGTCGCTGTCACACAGCCGGCACGCCCATGTCCTGCGCTTTTGGTCGCTTAGAGTCCCAGCGTCCCGGTGAGTTTTCGACTTTCAACTTTCACGGAGGTGTCCGTTGAGCCAGACACGTGTCGGACCGATACACGTGGGCCCGGCGCAAATTCGCGTCGCCGTCGCCGCCGCGGGGTCCGCCGCCCTGCTGATCGCCACCGTCTGCGCCTGCTCCTCCCAGGGCACGACATCGGCAAAGGCGGGAGCGCAGGCCAAGGACGGCGCTCGGGCGCACGACCGGGCGGCGACGATCAGTGTGACGCCCCACGGCACACGGGCGAAAGCCGGCGAACCGGTCAAGGTCGCCGTGCACGACGGTCGCCTCGCCTCCGTCACCGTCACCGACGCCAGCGGCGAAAGACTCACCGGCAGGTTGTCACACGACCGCCGCACCTGGACCTCCGACCGCAATGCCGTGCCCGGCGCCACCTACACGGTCCAGGCGGCGACCCGCTCCCAGAACGGACAGGCGCACCAAACGCACCAGTCCTTCACCACCATCGCCGCCGACCGGGTCAACAAGGTGGAATGGCGGCCCGGCACCGCCACCACGGTCGGTGTGGCCCAACCGCTCTCCCTGGTCTTCGACTTCCCGGTGCGCGACAAAGCCGCGGTGGAAAAGCAGCTCAAGGTCACCACCTCCAACCACACCGAGGGCTCATGGGGATGGATGAAGGACTGGTCCGGCAGAGACCGGGTCGACTGGCGGCCCAAGGAGTACTGGCAACCCGGCACCAAGGTCAGCCTCGACGCCCGACTGAACGGCACCTACTCGGGTGCGGGCGGCGGCTGGTTCGTTCGTGACTACAAACTCGACGTCACCATCGGCGCACGGCAAGTGGTCAAAGTCGACCTCGACAGCAAGCAGCTCACCATGCAACGCAACGGCGCCACCGTGCGGACCTTCCCGGTGTCCGGCGGCACCCCCGGCCCCAAAACGGGCTCCTGGCGCGGCACGGAAGTGATGATGTCGAAGGAGGGCACGATCCGAATGAACTCCGAGACCGTAGGCCTCGGTGACGCCTACGACCAGAACGTCAACTACGCGATGCGGCTGACCTGGTCGGGTACCTACGCCCACGCCGCACCGTGGAACGCCGCCAACTTCGGCAGGGCCAACAAGAGCCACGGCTGCATCGGCATGAGCGACGCCAACGCCCGATGGCTCTACCAACATGCCCGGATCGGCGACCCGTTCGAGGTCAAGGGCGCCGAGACCAAGGGACAGGTCGCCTTGAACAACGGCTTCGGAGACTGGAACGTCGACTGGGACCAGTGGCGCTCGAGGAGCGCCCTGCGGTGATCTTGGGCTGCGACTGCCAGGACGCACCAGCATCGCCTCCGTGTTCCGAGCCAGTTAGCCGGGTCGCGTCTTCGGTGAGCGTCTGGCTGCGGGACAACGGCGACGCTGGGCGGCGGACAAGCACGCAGGCCTGCGGACCGTCAGTGCAGTTGAACCCTCCCTCCGCTGAAGCAGGGGGATTCCTGGCTCAGGCTGCCTGCGGGCCCAGCGGACCTACGGGTCTTACACCCTCAACACCAGCCGGGTCGGAACCTGCCCGGTTCGGTACTACAAGCAAAGGAGTTGCTGTGCCAGCCTGGCTCCCGCTCAGCACGGTGTGCGCGCTTGGTTCTCGCAACGCACACCGAGTAGCCTACCCGCTCGCGTGGACGGTCTCTCGCCCGGGAGGCGAAACCCCGTTGCCTGCCCTGCTCCGCAGGAGTCCGATTCCCCCCAGCCTGAAGGCCAGGGCATCCTCGGAGGAACCAGGTGAACAGCCCACCAGTTCAAGGCCAGGCATCCGCCCCAGTTGCTTCGGGACGAAGAAGTCGCGGGCTCAATTCCCGCCACAGTGACAGAGAAATACCAGGTCAGGCCGGGTTTCCAGGGATGGACACCCGGTCCGATGTGTTCTTGGGAGCGTCTCAGGGGTGAGCGGGGATTGGCCGCGAGGGCGGGCCGGCCGAAGGCCGTCACGATCGAGATGCACCCGTGCAGGTCCCCTCCGGGAGGTTCACCCGTACGCCCTGCGGGGCCTGCCGTTCACGGGCACCGGCGCAGTCGCCCGGCTCCTGGCGTACTCGGTGAGCGGGCGCTACTGCCGTGCGGTGCCGGCTTCGATCGGCCGGGTGCGCAGCAGTGCGAGGGTGGGTAGGCCGGTGGCGGCGAGGCTGAGGAGGACGGTTGCGGCGGCCAGTTGCCCTGCGGTGCCGGTCGGGATGTAGGGGGCGGTTTTGGTGAGGCCGCGGGCGATGGGGACAAGGGTGGTCCAGGCGATGGCGCCACCGAGGATGAGGCCGGTTACGGCGACGAGGAGGGCTTCCCAGCCCATCATGGCCCGCACTTGGCGGCGGGTGGTGCCGGCAAGGCGGAGCAGGCCGATTTCGCGGCGGCGGTCAAGAACGGTCATCACGAGGGTGTTGGCGGCGGCGACGGCGGCGAATCCGCCGAGCACGGCGGCCATGACGGTGTTGGCCCAGGAGTTGAGTTCCTGGTTCCGGTCGGCTTGGGCGCCGTATCCGGCCGCGTCGGTGAGGGTCGTCCCTGGTGCGAGTGTGCTCAGTTGACGGGCTGTGGCCTGCCGGTCGGCGCCGGGGGCGGCTGCGACGAGCACGTGGCTGTCCAGGGCGGCTGTCACGTGCGCGGCGAGGGCGGCACGGGGCATCACGACCTGTCCCACTCCCAGGCCGCGTTCGTAGGTGGCGACCACGGTGGGCCTGACCTTGGTGCCGTCGCCCAGCCACAGGGAGGCCCGGTCACCGGTTTTCACGTGCAGGTCCTGGGCGATCGCGGTGTCCAGCGCGATCGTGTTCCCGGATCCGAGTGCGCGCAACGATCCGCTGTTCACGCCGAGGTCGAGTACCTTGGGCAGGCTGTCCGGGTCACCGGAGACGCCTAGGAGGGTCGTCGAGGTCAGCTCGTTGCCAAGCCGGTAGACGGCGCCGGTGCGCAGTATTCCGGTCGCGGACTCCACGCCCGCTACCCGGGCCGCCCGTTCGGCGGTGGCCGCGGGCAGACCGGGGCCGGTCGAGCCGAGCACGTAGTCGGCGACGACCGCGCTCTTGACGTTCTCGCCGGAGGCGTGGGCGATGGTGCTCTGGATGAAGAGCAGCGTGCCGCAGAAGGCGGTGACCATGATGATCGGAGTGATGGCGGAGGCCAGGCGGCGGGCCTGGGCGCGCGTGTTGTCGGCGGCCAGGGAGCCGGCGGCTCCGGCGGCTCCCGCCCGCAGGGGCAGTGCGAGGATGCTCGCGCACAGGCGGGCCAGCAGGGGACCGAGCAGGGCTACGGCGAGCAGGAAGCACATGATCACGCCGAGAGCGGTGTTGGCGGCGTCGCTGCCGCCGAGCCGGGCGGCGAGGGCGGCCAGTACACCGCCGCCCGCGAGGGCGGCCAGACCCATGCAGATCCGGATCGCGCCGGGCCGGGCGCGCTCCACGGCGGCTTCCCCGAGCGCCTGACTGGGGCGAAGCCCGGCGGGTCGGCGCGCGGCCACCCAGCCGGCCGTCAGCGCGGCCAGCACGCAGGCTCCCACCGCGGCCAGCATCGGCAGCACGCCGACGTGAAGGGACATCTGCCCGGCTACGGCACCGCGGTGGAGGAGTTCACCGAACCACCAGCGGGCCAGTTTCAGGCCCGGCAGCACCCCCAGGGCGGCTGCCACGGGTGCGAGGATCACTGCCTCGGTGGCGATGGTGCGGCGGATCTGCCGGGGCGTCGCGCCGATCGCACGCAGCAGGGCGAACTCACGGGCTCGCTGCCCCGTGGCCAGAGCGATCGTGCCCATGACGACGAAGACGGCGGTCAGCGCAGCGGTGCCGCCGAAGGAGCCACCCAGCGCGGTCAACACGACCTTGCTCCCGGCGAAACCTGCCACTTCCGCGGCCCCGCGCGCATCACCGGTGGCAACCCGGGCGCGGCCGTCCACGGCCTGGCGTACCTGTCCGGCCAGGGCGGGGACACTCACACCCTCACGGGGCATCACGGCGATGGCGTCCACCGACCCGGGATGCCCGGACAGCCTCTGGGCCACACCGTCCGCGAACCACACACTGGGGCCGTCACCCTTCGTGGAGATCAGTGCGGAGATCACGAAACTCGCGCTGCCGCCCGGCGCGGCCAGCCAGAGCCGGTCTCCCGGCGCAAGGCGTGCGGCCCGGGCGGCGCTCTCCTCCAGCACGACCTCCCCGGCCCCCGGCGCGTCGTTCTTCGGCGCGGCCAAGGAGTGGGCGGCGGTGAGGGCGGTTGCCGAGAAGTTCCGTCCTGTCAGCGCAGGCAGCGCGCCCGCCTTCTTCACCACCTGCAGGGGGAAGGACAGATCCGGGACGGCCGCGGCAACTCCGGGGCGGGTGGCGATCGTGGCCGACAGTGCCTCATCGACGCGGTGGCGCTCCGGCAGAGCGCTCTGCATCGAGTGCCTCTTCCCGCCCTCCTGGTAGCTGATCCGGGCGTAGGGATCACCAAAGACCACGACGGGGGAATCCGCGTAACGCACGGCCTCCACGCGCGCGGTGATGCCGGTCTGCAGCAGCGTGCCGCAGGCCGTAATGATCACCGCTCCCAGCAGCAGCGCGATGAAGCTGCCCACGAAGGACGCGGGCCTGAAGCGCACCGAGGCCCGCGCGAGACCGTTCATCACGCGGCCACCCCCGCGAACCCGCCGGCCGCAGCGGTCAGGTTCACCATCCGATCGGCCACCGTCTGCGGGTCGGGACGCCGCAGATTCCCGACCAGCGCCCCATCGGCCAGGAAGAGCACCTGGTCCGCGTGGGACGCGGCCACCGGGTCATGGGTGACCATGACGACCGTGGCACCCATCGCCTCGACCGCGCGACGCAGCAGCCCCAGGATCTCCCGGGCGGACCGGGCATCCAGGGCACCGGTCGGCTCGTCCGCGAACACCACCTCCGGCTCCGTCATCAACGCACGGGCGATCGCCACACGCTGCTGCTGCCCGCCCGACAACTGCCCAGGCCGCCTGCCCCCGAGCTCTGCGAGTCCGACATCGGCCAGAAGCTGCTGCGCCCGCCGCCGGTCCTGCCGCTCACCCGCGAGCCGCTGGGGCAGCAGCACGTTCTGCAGCACGGTCAGGGAAGGCAGGAGGTTGAAGGACTGGAAGACGAACCCGACACGCGCGCGCCGCAACTTCGTCAGCCGGTTCTCGCTCAGCTGGGTGATCTCTTCCCCGCCGAGCAGCACCTGCCCCGAAGTCGGTCGGTCCAGACCCGCGGCACACTGCAAGAACGTGCTCTTCCCCGACCCCGACGGGCCCATCACCGCAGTGAAGCTCCCCCGCTCCAGCGCCACGTCCACCCCGCGTAGTGCCTGCACGGCCGCAGCCCCCCGCCCATAAGCGCGGGTAACGGCGCGCAGCTCGATCGCAGGAGACCCGTCCCGGTCCCGCTCGGTGTCCATAAAGTCGCGGCGCCCGGCCATGATGTTCCCTTCTTTGCTCGTCAGCTGCCTTGCCGACGGTCATCAGGGAGCAATGTGTCGGCGATGCAGTCAGCCAAGCTCTTCTTGGCGGGGATATCCCCCGACCCGGTGGGCGCGGGCCCCACCTCGGCGTTTCATGTCGCACAGTGATCGACTCCTCCAAAGGGGGACGCTTCCGGCGCGACCGTCGGCAGGGGCAGAGCCGGTTGGCCGCCCGGACCTGGTCGAGGTGGTCAAGGACGTCGTACGCTGACCGATAGCGAGGGCCGCGTCCTTCTTGAACACCGTGCCCACGTGGCAGGCAGCGCGGTATCCAGCCTTGCCAGTACATGCCGTCCACGCCTCAGCCACGCGGCTGAGGTTTCCTCTCCCCCCTCGGGATGAGCACCCCCGCGGTCGACGGCACACGCGTGGTCAGCCGAGCAGCCCTCAACGGCCACCGCGCTCAGAGCCCGCATCGAGGGACGCAGTCGTGCCACATCGCGGTCCATCACCGTCAACGGCGGTCCGTCGCAGTCCAGATGAGCCGTTGACCTGGCTGCAGCCACAGCCCGTGTGGCCTGGCCGCCACGCCCACCCCATACCGTTCCTAGTCAGTGTGCAGGAGTGAGTCTTGTACCCAATCCTGGTCAGCTGGCGCATCCCGAACGGTGGTGGATGCACTGGTCGCCCGCGTTCGCGCCGCGTCTGGCGACACGGATCGTGTCCGTGGTCCGGGGATGCGGGGGCGGGTTTCCTCACGCCCTGGGGTGCCGTGTCCGGCCTGGGCGGTCCGATGCCCCGCACGATCGCTCTGGTCGTGTGGGGGCGGTGCCGTCCGTCGCCGGATGCGGTGCCCGAGGGCGCGCCTGCCGATCGCGATGCTCGCGGCATCGTGACGGGTGGTTTTCCTGGTCGTGTGGGTGAGGGGCCCCAGCCAGTGCTGGGCGCCCCACCTGCTGGTGTAGGCCGGGTCGACGGCGATGATGGTGATGCCGAGTTCGGCCGCCATGCTGACAAGCCGGGCCCGCAGCTTGGACACCGGCATGCCGGAGATCAACCGCCGGAACCGCTTCTGGCGCCCGTGCTTCTCCCGGGTTTTCTCCGCGGCGAAGTCGAGGTCTTCGATCGCGATCGACAGGCCGTGACGTTTCGCCCAGTGCAGCAGCCGGATCAGTGCATGCCGCACCTGGGCATCACGCCGGTACGCGCTCCCGGACAGGTCGTAGAAGAACCGGCGCGGTTGGCCGCATGGATTGCCGTGGGCATCGAGTCGCCAGGCGGCGAGGTGGTCGGCGTTCGTATCGACACTGATCAGACCGCCGGTGCGGGCTACGTCGAGGGGGACGGTCTTGACCGGTGGGATGGTCCAGGAGGCGGTGAGGTACCAGCGGGAGCGGTCTGTGTCGTAGTGGATGCGGTAGGCCACGGCCCGGTTCGTGGTGATGCGGTCGGCCCACTCCTCGCGCCGGTGGTGGAAGATCACGGTTGCGGCGAGGACGTACCGGCCGTGCGGGGCGTTCGCCAGGTGGGCGAGCGGGGCAGGCAGTTTCAGTGACACTTCGCCGTCCGGGGTGACGCGGATCGTCTCGTTCCCGAACCGCTTGCCCGATTCCCCGTCCGCCTGCAGGAACCAGCGCGATGCTTCCCACCGCCGGTGCCACGCGTGCTCGGTGAGCTGCGCCGCCTCGAGGTGGTGTCGGGTGTGGAGCTGGCGTTTGCCGCCTCGCACGACCCGCACGCGCCCCCTGTCGTGATCGGCCCG
>NZ_JBEYXD010000127.1:0-17475 GCF_040644975.1 Streptomyces sp. NPDC046900
GAGAGCGCGGCGACGACCTGGGTGGCACCGATCAGCCCGCGCAGCTCGTGCAGCGCGAGCGCGGCCTGGCCGAGGGTGAGGGCGTTGCTGCTGATGAAGGCGAGGGCGTCGTTGTTGTCCACCGCCTGGGGCTCCGGCGCGCCCCTCCCCCTCCAGGCATGCTCGCCGGCGAGCGCCAGGCCCGCCTGCGCCAGCGCCGCGATGTCGCCGGTCCCCACCGACCCGAACTCGTTGACGACCGGATAAGCCCCGCTCTCCAGGGCCTCGCACAACGCCGTGACCACGCCGGGCCGCAGACCGGCGCCGCCCGCGAGCAGCTGGTTGGCCCGTATGGCCAGCATCGCCCGGACCTGACGGGCCGGCAGCTCCGCGCCGATCGCGCCCGCGTGACTGCGCAGCAGGCGCAGTCCGTGCCCGGCGGCGGCGTCCGTCGGCACGTCCTCGGTGCGGTTCGCGCCCACGCCTGTCGAGCGGCCGTACACACGTCCGGTCGCCGCGATCCGCCGGGCGGCGTCCCAGGACTCCGTCACCCGCTTCATCGCGTCGGTGCCGGGGACGGGCCGCGCGGAAGCGTCGGCGAGGCGCACGACATCGGCGACGCCCATGCCGCATCCGTCGAGGACCACGACGTCATGGGCGCTGTTCAGCGCCCCGTCCACGATCCGTGACGACATCACCCGCGGACACCCACCAATCCGGACATCGGATCTCGCTTGCCGACCATGAGCAACCAGCGATCATGCCGGACCATCGACAAGCTATTCAGACACCTAGAACTCTGCATGACGATATGCAGGCCAGGCAAGGGACCCTGATCCGATTCGTCGAGTCCCGTCGCGTCCCGGCCGAGCCCGGCGGACCCCAGCAGGAAAAGGGGGGCTACCCCCAGTGCGGAGCGGGGTCCGGCTCCCTAACGTGTGTCGCATGAGCGGAATGGACGCGCGGGACGCCGACCTCAAGAAGGAACTCAACGCCACCCTGCAGGCCCGCAGGGAACTGGGCGAGGAGTACGAGACGGCGTTGGTCGACTCCTTCCTGGAGAAGGTCGACCAGCGCATCGACACCGCGATCGACCGCCAGGTGCGGCGGCAGCTGGCCGAGCAGCAGATGGTGGTGGCGCGCGGCTCGCGGTCACCACGGGCGACGGATTCCTGGGGCGAGCGCTTCGGCTTCGGCATCGTGTCGCTGGTGCTGGCCATCCCGCTGTCGGCGATCGGCGCGGGTACCGCCCATCTACCTGGCCTGCTGATCAGCTGGGCGGGCATCGTCGGCGTCAACGCCGTGCAGGCCGCCCGCACCACCCCCGGGCTCTTCGGCGGCCGCCGCAAGTCGCGCCAGGACGGCGACTGGGAGAACTGATCCGGTGGTCTGCGCCCGCGGCAGGGCGCACGTCAGCCGCGGTGGCCGGGCGACGGCCACCGCGGCTGACGTGCGCCGGGAAAGAGATGCGCGTGCACCCGGTAGGCGACGCGCGCGTGCGCCGGAAAGGAGATGCGCGCGTCCACCGGGAACGGCATGCGCCTGTGCGCTGAAAAAGAGATGCACGGGGACCGCCGCACCCCCGTTGCCGGGGGGCGGGACGACGGCGGTCCCCGCGAGGGACGCGGGCCGGGTCAGGGCCGGGCTTGCGCGTCCGTGGCGTCCATGGAGGTCCGGGAGCCGCTCCGGAGGTCCTTGGCGCCGTTTCGTCGCCGGCGGTGGCGGGGAGCCGCTCCCGCCTGCCGACACCGACTAATGTGCCGGACCCGTGTTAAGTGTGTGCTGCGCGAACGTGTCGCGCTCGTACCACTTCCGAAAGGCCCGTGTCCCCACACGTCACCGCACGTTCCCCGGCGACACGGCCGGTTCACCGGGCGTTCGCTACTGCTTTCCCCCCTTGGCGAGGAACGCCAGCAGGTCCTGCCGGCTCACCACGCCGCTCGGCTTGCCCTCGACGAGGACGATCGCGGCGTCAGCGGTACCGAGCACCGACATCAGGTCCCCGACCGGTTCGCCGGAACCGACCTGCGGCAGCGGCGCCGACATGTGCTTCTCCAGCGGGTCGTCGAGCGAGGCGCGCTTGGTGTACAACGCGTCCAGCAGCTCGCGCTCGACGACGGAGCCCACGACCTCGGCGGCCATCACGTCCGGGTGACCGGCACCGGGCTTGACGATCGGCATCTGCGAGACGCCGTACTCGCGCAGCACCTCGATGGCCTGGCCCACCGTCTCGTCCGGGTGCATGTGGACGAGGGTGGGGATACCGCCCTCCTTGTCGCTCAGCACGTCGCCGACGCGGGCGTTCGGGCCGGCGTCCTCAAGGAAGCCGTAGTCGGCCATCCACTCGTCGTTGAAGATCTTGCTGAGGTAGCCGCGGCCGCTGTCGGGCAGGAGGACGACCACCACGTCGTCGGGGCCGAGCCGCTCGGCGACCCGCAGCGCCCCCACGACCGCCATGCCGCAGGAGCCGCCGACCAGCAGCCCCTCCTCCTTCGCCAGCCGCCGGGTCATCTGGAAGGAGTCCTTGTCGGACACCGCGACGATCTCGTCCGGGACCTCCGGGTCGTACGCGGTCGGCCAGAAGTCCTCGCCCACGCCCTCGACCAGATACGGCCGGCCGGACCCGCCGGAGTACACCGATCCCTCGGGGTCGGCGCCGATGACCTTGACCCGGCCGCCGCTGGCCTCCTTCAGGTAGCGCCCGGTACCGGAGATGGTCCCGCCGGTGCCGACGCCGGCGACGAAGTGGGTGATCTTCCCCTCCGTCTGCTCCCACAGCTCGGGTCCGGTGGAGTGATAGTGCGACAGCGGGTTGTTCGGGTTGGAGTACTGGTCCGGCTTCCAGGCGCCGGGCGTCTCACGGACCAGCCGGTCGGAGACGTTGTAGTACGAGTCCGGGTGCTCCGGGGCCACCGCGGTCGGGCACACGACCACCTCGGCGCCGTACGCGCGCAGCACGTTGATCTTGTCCGTGGAGACCTTGTCGGGGCACACGAAGATGCACTTGTAGCCCTTCTGCTGGGCCACGATCGCGAGACCCACGCCCGTGTTCCCGCTGGTCGGTTCGACGATCGTGCCTCCCGGCTTGAGCTCGCCGCTCTCCTCGGCCGCCTCGATCATGCGCAGGGCGATGCGGTCCTTCACGGAACCGCCGGGGTTGAAGTACTCGACCTTGGCCAGCACGGTCGCCTGGATACCGGCGGTCACGCGGTTGAGCCTCAGCAGCGGGGTGTTGCCGACCAGGCTGATCATCGAGTCGTGGAATTGCACCGTTGTCTCCGGTTGCTGCAAAAGAAGTGGTCGTGGTGGTTCCGCCAGCGTAAGGGCTACCGGGCGGTCCGCAGGAGCGGGCCGTCCCGGGCGTTCACGTCCGGTTGAGATTGGACGACAGGGCGTACGGGGCAAGCACTGTGTACGGCTATGAGGAGGTGGCGGCGACGCATGTCGAGCATGTCTAGGGCGAGGGTGGCCCGGCGCATCGCGGCGGGCGCGGCGTACGGCGGTGGCGGAATCGGCTTGGTCGGTGCGGCCGCCGTCGGTCTGCTGCTGGCCGAGGTGCAGATGGCCAAGCGTCATGTGGGCAACGGCAACAGCCCGCACCCTCCGAGTGCGAACGGCCTGTACGGCTGGGACTCCCCTCGCGCACGCCGGACCGGAAGGGGAGAAGGCTACGCCGCCCTCGACGAACCGCCGCTGCGACTGGTGATGCTCGGCGACTCCACGGCCGCGGGACAGGGTGTGCACCGCTCCCGCCAGACACCGGGCGCCCTGCTGGCCTCCGGTCTCGCGGCGGTGGCGGAACGCCCCGTGGACCTGCGCGTCATCGCGCTCCCGGGAGCGCAGTCCGACGACCTGGACCGGCAGGTCGCGCTGACCCTGGAGGACCAGGACCAGGTTCCGGACATCTGCGTGATCATGATCGGTGCGAACGACGTCACCCACCGGATGCCGGCCACCCGCTCGGTGCGGCACCTGTCGTCGGCGGTACGCCGGCTGCGCACGGCCGGGGCAGAGGTGGTGGTCGGCACATGCCCCGACCTCGGCACGATCGAACCGGTGCAGCAACCGCTGCGCTGGCTCGCCCGCCGCGCCTCCCGCCAACTCGCGGCCGCCCAGACCATCGGAGTCGTCGAACAGGGCGGTCGCACGGTGTCCCTGGGCGACCTGCTGGGTCCCGAGTTCGAGGCGAATCCCCGCGAGCTCTTCGGCCCGGACAACTACCACCCCTCGGCGGAGGGCTACGCCACGGCCGCGATGGCGGTCCTGCCGACGGTCTGCGCCGCCCTGGGCCTCTGGCCCGCCGAGGAGGAGCGTCCGGACGCGTCCCGTCGCGAGGGTTTCCTGCCGGTGGCCCGCGCCGCCGCCGAGGCCGCCTCGGAGGCGGGCACCGAGGTCACGGCCGCCATGCCGACGGGCCCACGGGGCCCCTGGGCCCTGCTCAAACGCCGCCGTCGTCGCCACCTCCCCGCCCCGGAGGACACCCCGGCCACGGCCGCCGAACCCACGCCCTGAGGGCTGCGCCCCGGCCCCAGGCCCACCCCCGGACACGGCTCGTCCGGGGGGCGAGCCTGGGGCCGGTGGCCCGGGGACAGCCGCTCGGGGAGAGTCGCGCACGGGGCAGCGGCTCCGAAGACGCCTGCTGCACGCCCGTACGCCTCTCGACTCGGGCACGCGGAGGTACCGTTGAAGCCGCCAAGGAAAAAGCAAGCGCTTAGAAAAGTGCGGCCGGAGTCACACCCCCGTGCTCGTGACCTCCACCGTACGTACGGGTAACTTCCCCGACAGCCCTGCCTTCCCTCGTATGGAGCCGTGATGCCTGAAGCCGTCATCGTGTCGACCGCCCGCTCGCCCATCGGCCGCGCCTTCAAGGGCTCCCTGAAGGACCTCCGCCCGGACGACCTCACTGCCACGATCATCCAGGCCGCCCTCGACAAGGTCCCCGCGCTGGACCCCAAGGACATCGACGACCTGATGCTCGGCTGCGGCCTCCCCGGCGGCGAGCAGGGCCACAACCTCGGCCGTATCGTCGCCGTGCAGATGGGGATGGACCACCTCCCGGGCTGCACCATCACCCGGTACTGCTCCTCCTCCCTGCAGACCTCCCGCATGGCCCTGCACGCCATCAAGGCCGGTGAGGGCGACGTCTTCATCTCCGCGGGCGTCGAGATGGTCAGCCGCAGCGTCAACGGCACCTCGGACATCCCGGGCACCCACAACCCCCTCTTCGCCGAGGCCGAGTCCCGCACCGCCGCCGTCGCCAAGTCCGGGAGCGACGCGTGGCACGACCCGCGCGAGGACGGTCTGCTGCCCGACCCGTACATCGCGATGGGTCAGACCGCCGAGAACCTCGCCCTGCTGAAGGGCGTCACCCGCGAGGAGATGGACGAGTTCGGCGTCCGCTCGCAGAACCTCGCCGAGCAGGCCATCGCGAAGGGCTTCTGGGAGCGCGAGATCACCCCGGTGACCCTCCCGGACGGCACGGTCGTCAGCAAGGACGACGGTCCGCGCCCCGGCGTCACCATGGAGGGCGTGGCCGGCCTCAAGCCCGTCTTCCGCCCCGACGGCCGCGTCACCGCGGGCAACTGCTGCCCGCTCAACGACGGCGCCGCCGCTCTGGTCATCATGAGCGACACCAAGGCCCGGGAGCTGGGGCTCACGCCGCTGGCGCGGATCGTCTCCACCGGTGTCTCCGGCCTCTCCCCCGAGATCATGGGCTACGGCCCCGTCGAGGCCAGCAAGCAGGCCCTCAAGCGCGCCGGCCTGACCATCGACGACATCGACCTCGTCGAGATCAACGAGGCCTTCGCCGCCCAGGTGATCCCCTCCTACCGCGACCTCGGCATCCCGCTGGACAAGCTGAACGTCAACGGCGGCGCCATCGCGGTCGGCCACCCCTTCGGCATGACCGGCGCCCGTATCACCGGCACGCTGATCAACTCGCTCCAGTGGCACGACAAGCAGTTCGGCCTGGAGACGATGTGCGTCGGCGGCGGCCAGGGCATGGCGATGGTCATCGAGCGCCTCAGCTGACCGCCTAGCGCCCTCGCGCAACGGCCCGGAGCCCCGTTTCCCTCAGGGCTTCGGGCCGTTTTGTGATCGAATCTCCCCCAGGATGTGACCTATCTCCCTCTGGACGAGGTTTACGCAGGTCAGAGTTGCTCCGTCAGCCATCCCCAGGGCAGACCTCCTGTCCGTTTCGTGACGTTACGCACTGACAGATGGATAGTCCACCCTTCAAGCTGATGTAGGAAGTCGAGGGTCGACTTTGAATCGGGAGTACGTCAGTGAGCGCCATGCCGATAGCTCTGCTGCTCGCCACGGCCGCCACCGCGGGCGTGGGCGTCGCCGTCCTGCTCAGCGTGCGGGCGCTGCGCCGACAGGTCGCGGCGTTGCACGCCCAGCTCGCCGAGAGCCGTAGCGCGCACGCACGCGGATTCGTGCCCGCAGCCCGCTCGACCGCTGACGCGGAGGAGATACGGGCGGCCGTCGCCGAGGCGCTCGCCGACGAGCGGGAGCGGGAACTGGCCGAGGCGCGCGCGTTCTGGGCAGCCCAGGAGGCCCGTGACATCGCCGACGCGCCCACCCTGCTCGGGCTGCCCGACACCGATCTGTTCCTGCCCCGCCAGTCGGACTTCGTGGGCCTGGAGCACGACAGCCTGGAGCCGGTGACCGAGCCCACGGCCGAGGACAGCGAGTTCGCCGGGGGAGACTCCCCCGAACTGGCCGCCGCCCGCCGTCGGCACCCGTCGCACCCCGACTTCGTACCGTCCCCGTCGCCCGTGGTGAACGACCACGAGCGTACGGTCGCCTGCCTCGAGGCGCTGGCCGAAGCCCGGACCGAACTCGCCGACGTCCGCCCCGGACCGCTGGGCACCCTCGACGTGTACGTCTTCACCGACGGCACGACGCTGTGCATGACTCCGGGCCACCGCGAGACGGCGGAACGCTTGGCCGCGGCCCTGATCGACGGCGAAGCTCCGGTCCTGCTCGGTGGCTCCGGCGTGTCGGGCGCGTACGCGCTGACGTTCGGGTGCGGCGAAGAGAACGTCTACGTCCTCGCGGACCGCGTCATCGCCTCCCTGTAGGCGCGGACGGCCTCGCCGGGTGCTCTCGGCGACCGGTCCCCGCAAGGACGGATCGCGTCGTGCCGTTCCCGTGGGACGGACCTGTGCGGCGGGGTGTCACACCCCGGCGCGTTTCTGTGCCTCCTCCACGAGTGCCACCGCCTCGCCGAGTCCCGCCGTGTCTTTCAGGACGAGTGCGAGATCGTGCCCGGCCACGGTGATCTGGTCCGCGGCCGCGAACATACCCGCGTCCGGCATCTCCCGCGGCTCGGCCGACGGGTCCTCGAGAAGCTGGGCGCGGCGCGCCAACTCCCTGGCCAGAGCGAGTGCTTCGGCCGCCGCGCTCCGCTGCAGGCGGCTCTGGGGAGCGGCCCGCAGACGGTCGGCGAAGTGATCCACGGCCCGGGTCAAAGGCGTCGTATCAAGCACGCCGTGAGACTACGCGTCGTGGCACGACTGTTGCCAACAGGCGAACACTCAGGCACGGTGACCTGAAGGACCGGCTTCGTCGAGTGCGTCCGGAGGCGCCGATGTCCCAAGTCTTCTCCGAGGAGACCCATCGCAATCTGCTCGCCCGCATCCCCCACTGCACCGGTCGTGAAGTCTCCGACTGGTTGCGCACCGTCGCCGAAGGCCCCTCTCTCTGCTTCGAGGAGAAGGTCAGTTGGCTTCGCCACGAGCACAATCTCGCATACGGCCACGCCAAGGCGATCATTCACGAGTACGACCTGAGGAGGGCCGCGCGCAAACTGCTCTGAGCGCGCACCGCGAACGCGTTCTCCGTGGAAATCCGTACGTCGAAGGGCCCGCGAACCGTGGTTCGCGGGCCCTTCGACGCAGTGCGGCGCAGCGGCTAGTCGTTACTGCTGAAGATCGCGACCAGTCGCAGCATCTCCACGTAGATCCACACGAGGGTCAGGGTCAGGCCGAACGCGGCCAGCCAGGCCTCCTCGCGCGGCGCGCCGTAGGCGATGCCGTCCTCGATCTGCTTGAAGTCGAGCGTCAGGAAGAACGCGCCGATCAGGATGGCGATGATCCCGACGATCGCGCCGAGCGGGCCCGTGCTGCGCAGTCCGCCGTCGGGGGCGATCCCGAAGGCGACCAGCAGCAGGTTGACCGCCATGACCAGGATGAAGGCGATGGCGATGGCCATGCCGATCCGCGCGTACCGCGCGGTGACCCGGATCCAGCCCGCCTTGTAGACGAGCAGGGTGGCGCCGGCGACGGCCATCGTGCCGAGAACGGCCTGGAAGGGGGCGCCGGACCACTGCGCGTTGTACATCTTGCTGATCACGCCGAGGAAGACACCCTCGAAGGCGGCATACCCGAGGATCAGCGCGGGCGTGGGGGTGCGCTTGAAGGACTGCACCATCGCCAGGACGAACGCGACGAGTGCGGAGCCGATCGCCAGGCCGTAGCTGGTGGACGAGATCGGAAGAACGGCCCAGGCGATGACGGCGCCGACCGCGACCGTGCCGAGAGTCATCGCCGAACGTGTGACGACGTCGTCCATCGTCATCCGGCCGGTGGTGGCCGGGGCCTGCGGCGGGGCGCCGTACTGGGTCTGCTGAGCGTAAGGGTTCTGCGCGTAGGGGTTTCCGCCCGCGTAGGGATTGCCTTGCGCGTACGGGTTGCCCTGCGTGCCGGCGGCGGCTCCCCCGGCCTGCGGCGCGGTGTTGAAGCCCGCGTAGCCGTTGTCGCGGCTGAACCCCCGTCGCGAGAAGACCGGGTTGCTGCTCCTCATTTCACTCCTCCATGGCCACCCTGCGTGGCCTTGGCTCAAGAGTAATAGGTAGGCAAAGGACTGACCCTAATGCTTGAGGAGGATCTTTCCCTCGTCGTTGCGCGAAACACGCTACGCGTGCCCTTGATTCCCGGCGAGGCGCCATCTCATCCATGACCAACCTGGGACAGAGTCGAGACCGGCCACTGATCCACCGGGCCGCCGGACACCGGCCGCCGGACGGTCGGCACCGGGTCGACCGGAGGACCCGCTCTCTGCCGTCCGGGTGAGACCGGGGTGCCGGTCTCACCCGGACGGCTCACTCCAGCGGGAACCCTGTGTAACCGCCGGCGAGATCGGTCTCGGCGGCCCGCGAGGCGGTGAGCCGTTCCAGACGGGCCAGCTGGATGCGCTCGTCGAACGGCGTGGCCTCCGGAGCGCGGTGAAGCATCGTCGTCATCTCGTAGGAGAACCGCTCGGCCTGCCAGACACGGCGCAGACAGGTCTCGGAGTACGCGTCGAGCCGCTCGCTCGAGCCGGTCTCCCGCTCATGGGTCAGCGCCCGGGCGAAGGTGACGACGTCCCCGACGGCGAGGTTGAGTCCCTTGGCGCCGGTGGGCGGCACGATGTGAGCGGCGTCCCCGGCGAGGAAGAGCCGTCCGTGACGCATGGGCTCGTGCACATAGCTGCGCATCGGGGTGACGGACTTCGAGGTGATGGGGCCCCGGTCGAGCGTCCAGCCGTCGGCGGTCTCGAAGCGCCGCCCGAGTTCGTTCCAGATCTCCGCGTCCGGCCACTCCCCGGCGTCCGTGCCCGCCGGCACCTGGAGGTAGAGGCGGGAGACGGACGCGGAGCGCATGCTCAGCAGGGCGAAGCCGCGCTCGTGCCGGGCGTAGACGAGTTCGTCGTGCGAGGGCGCGACATCCGCGAGGACGCCGAGCCAGGCGTAGGGGTAGGTGCGCTCGAAGACACGGGACAGGCCGGCCGGGACCGCCCTGCGGGACACGCCCCAGAAGCCGTCGCAACCGACGACGTAGTCGCACTCCAGGACGTCCTCACGGCCTTCGCTGCGGTAGCGGACCCGGGGCCGGTCCGTGGCCGCGTCCTCGACGGCGAGGGCCTCCGCCTCGAACAACAGCGGTCCGCCCTCCTTGAGCTGGAGCGCGATGAGGTCCTTGCAGACCTCGGTCTGGGCGTACACCATCACGGAGCTGCCGCCGGTGAGGGCAGGGAAGTCGATCCGGTGGCGGCGGCGCGCGAAGCGCAACTCGATCCCGTCGTGGCGCAGCCCCTCGCGGTCCATGCGCTCGCCCGCCCCGGCCGCGCGCAGCACGTCCACGGTGCCCTGCTCCAGGATTCCGGCCCGCTGGCGCTGCTCGACGTAGGCGCGGTCCCGGCCCTCCAGCACGACGGAGTCGATGCCCGCGTTGCGCAGCAGCCGCGCCAGCAACAGCCCGGCGGGTCCCGCTCCGATGATGCCGACCGTGGTACGCATCCCGACGCCCCTTTGCGCTCGTACGTTGTCCCGGGCCGCCCCGGGGCCCGGCCGAAGCCGGATTGTTCCGCGATCGCAGGCTGTTCGCCTGGTGAAACTTACTTCGCCATACGAAAGCCGAGTGTCCGACCGCAAAAGGCTCGCTGTCAACGGTGTCCCGCCCCACACAACCGGGGCGGCACGACAGAGGCCGGTGCGCGCGAGCCCCTGCCCCGCGGTCGCCGGACGAGCCGGACGGCCGGAACTCCCGCTTCTGCGAGGCCTCCTCGGCGAGCTTCCCGCCCGGCCAGGACCGCACACGCGCCGCCGATGGCGCATGTCCGGTGAACACGGTCCCCAAGAGCCTCCGACGTGGGGCTCGTTACGCTCCGTATCCTCTCAAGTCGCGAGCGGGATACGGCTGCGAGAGCATGGACGCGACCGAGGCCACCGCCTGGTGGGCAGTGGCCGTCATCGGATGCGGAGCCCATGTGCAGGGGGTCGCCCGGGAACTCTCCCGGCCTCACAGCTCCGGGCGGTGAGACCGCGCCGTACAGGCGTGGAGCCGCATCATCATTCGCGCCCGTCTCGCGCGTTCGAACCTCCCAACCTGCATGTGGTTCCGTATGCCCTGAAGGGAAGGCAGAACATTGAACGGACGCTTTCGCCTCGCCGCACTGGCACCCATCGCGGTGTCCTCACTGGCACTCGGCGCGCTGCCCCTGATGGCAGGCACCGCCCATGCCCTGACACCATCGGCCACCTGTCATGTGACACAAGACGCCCAGAAGCCCGACCGGTTCAACATCATCGGACAGGGGCTCACACCTGGGGCGGACGTCAGCGTCAAGCAGGGCGGCTTCACGGCCTTCTTCACGGCCACGGCCGACGGAGGCATCAATGGCACGCTCACGGTCTCTGCCTCAGGCGGGCCTGTGACCATGCAGGAGCAGGGCGGATCGAAGCTCTCCTGCGGCACGGTCCAGCAGGCCGAACAGTCCAACGCCCAGCAGCAGTTCGCCAAGGGCTTCACGGACGGCTTCAACACCGCCAAGCAGACCTGCAAGGCACAGGCGCCGCAGCAGGGCCTGGTCGCAGTGGACCCCAACTACGAGAAGGGGTTCAACTCCGGCGCAGCCGCAGCGATCGCCAAGTTCTGCAAGGCCTAGCGGCCCGCCCAGAACCGGCCACACATCCGACGCCGGTCAAGGTCGGAGAAGCTCCAGCGAGCCGGTGAGCAGTCGGCCGGTGGTGCGCCGGACCCCGTGCGAGACGCGGTCGGCGCACCACCGGCCCGACGCGCGAGAGACCGCCGGAGGGCCACCTCTTTCAACGGGGGAAGGACGACGAGTATGCATGGCGGTTCCCGCACCACAAGTAGTTGATCCATAAAGGAGTGGTTCGGCCCGACTTCTCGTGGCGGTAGTCCCGCATCGCGAGGTGGCCGCAGATCGGGCAGAAACGTTCACTCAGAGGCTGGTGCAGTTGGGCCGAGAGCGCCTCATGATGATGTCGGTCATAACGGCGGACAATGGGATCGGGCGCCTCTCCGCCCTCAGGGGCGGCCCACCCTCACGTCGCAGGTGCGGTTGGTGCCCGGAACCGGACTTGAACCGGTACGCCCGCGAGG
This sequence comes from Streptomyces sp. NPDC046900, assembly GCF_040644975.1. Taxonomy (NCBI): domain Bacteria; kingdom Bacillati; phylum Actinomycetota; class Actinomycetes; order Kitasatosporales; family Streptomycetaceae; genus Streptomyces; species Streptomyces sp. NPDC046900. The sequence goes on from NZ_JBEYXD010000127.1 coordinate 11,871, forward strand.
GGCAGCGAGGTTTAAGCTCGCCGTGTCTGCATTCCACCATCCGGGCAGGCCATGGGCGCCGCATCGAGCGTTCCGAGCCTATCGGGGCGCACCCCCCGAACAGGGGTTGGTCGGTGCGATGTTGTCTTATTTTATTGATGTCTGAGGGTGCATCAGCACTCGGTACGGGCCATCCGCACTTGCCAATAGCCTTTCGGGCGACCACGGCCCGTGCATGCGGAATGACGGAATTTCACCGCCCCGAAGGACCGCGGTGGCAGCGGCACGCATGACGTGAGCAACCGGTTTCGGCGCGGTGCCGTCTCAGGGGCGCCCGTCATCCCCAGGTATGACGGCGCACCGGCCGGTCCGACTGGAGACTGCCCCGGGAACCGGAACAGCGGCTGACTACACGCCGCCGATCGGCCACGACGATGGAACACGTCCTCATCACCGTCGTCGTCCCGACAGGAGCGCCCTCCCGTGACCAGCACCCCCCTCGCAGACAGGACCACCACCGTGGCCGCCCGGGCCACGGATCTGTCGAAGGTCTACGGACAGGGCGAGACCCAGGTGGTCGCCCTGGACCGGGTCACCGTCGACTTCCGGCAGGCGCAGTTCACAGCGATCATGGGCCCCTCCGGTTCGGGCAAGTCGACGCTGATGCACTGCGTCGCCGGGCTCGACTCCTTCTCGTCCGGCTCGGTCCGCATCGGTGACGTCGAACTGGGCGCGCTGAAGGACAAGCAGCTCACCAAGTTGCGCCGGGACAAGATCGGCTTCATCTTCCAGGCGTTCAACCTGCTGCCCACGCTGACCGCGCTGGAGAACATCACGCTGCCGATGGACATCGCGGGCCGCAAGCCGGACAAGGCCTGGCTGGACACCGTGATCCAGATGGTCGGCCTGTCGGGACGGCTGAGCCACCGGCCGGCGCAGCTGTCCGGCGGTCAGCAGCAGCGCGTCGCGGTGGCGCGGGCGCTGGCGTCCAAGCCGGACATCATCTTCGGCGACGAGCCCACCGGAAACCTGGACTCGCGCTCCGGCGCGGAGGTGCTGGGCTTTCTGCGCAACTCCGTACGGCAGTTGGGGCAGACGGTGGTCATGGTCACCCACGACCCGGTGGCGGCGGCGTACGCGGACCGCGTGATCTTCCTGGCGGACGGACGGATCGTGGACGAGCTGTACGAGCCGAGCGCGGAGGCGGTGCTGGACCGGATGAAGCGGTTCGACGCCAAGGGCCGCACGAGCTGAGACCCGTGCGCCCCGGCCCGGGCGCTCCGCCCCCAGAACCCCCTCGCCCTGAGCGGTCTCGCCCGCATCGCCGGACAGGCCCGACAGGAGCGCCGGCCCCATCCGTACCCCAGCCCTGGACAGAGAGAAATGTTCCGTACCGCCCTGCGCAACGTGCTCGCGCACAAGGCCAGGCTGCTCATGACCGTGCTCGCCGTGATGCTCGGCGTGGCGTTCGTGTCGGGCACCCTGGTGTTCACCAACACCATCTCGGACGCCTACCAGAAGAGCTCCGCCAAGGGCTTCGACCAGGTCGACGTGGCCATCCAGCCGGAGGGCCGCGCGGACACCGGCGACAAGGTCGGCAAGGAGCCCAAGCTGACGCAGGCCCTCCTCGACAAGGCCGCCAAGGCGCCGGGCGCCGGCACCGCCATCGGTGTCGTCGGCGGCTTCACCGCCATCGCCGACAAGGACGGCAAGCTCATCGGCGGCGGCTTCCAGTCCCAGGGCGGGAACTACTGGGGGACCGAGGACCCCCGGTATCCGATCGCCAGCGGGCACGCCCCGAAGGGGCAGAACGAGGTCCTCATCGACTCCGAGACCGCCAGGCGCGCCGGGTACAAGGTCGGCGACACCGTACGGCTGTCGATCGACGGCCCCGTCCTGACGCCGAGGATCACAGGCATCTTCACCACCGACGACGGCAATGTCGCCGCCGGCGGCAGCCTCGCCCTCTTCGACACGGCCACCGCCCAGCACCTGTTCCACAAAGACAGCTCGTACGACGAGATCGATGTGAAGGCCGCCCCCGGCACCACCCAGATCGCGCTGCGCAACGCGCTCGACGAGATCGTCCCCAAGGACACCGCCTCCACCACCACCGGCCGGCAGCTGGCCGACGACCAGGCCCAGCGGATCTCCCAGGCGACGAGCAGCATGCGCACCGCGCTGCTGGTCTTCGCGGGCATCGCGCTGTTCGTCGGCACGTTCATCATCGCCAACACCTTCACCATGCTGGTCGCCCAGCGCACCAAGGAACTCGCGCTGATGCGCGCGGTCGGTGCGTCCCGCCGGCAGGTCACGCGTTCCGTGCTCATCGAGGCGTTCGTGGTCGGCGCCGTCGCGGCCGTCACGGGTCTGGTGGCCGGCGTCGGCGTCGGTGCGGGGCTGCGCTCGCTGGTCGGCGGGCTCGGCGGCAGCGTTCCGGACGGCCCGCTCGTCATCAGCCCGGGCACCGTCGCCACCGCCCTCGCCGTCGGCATCCTGATCACGATGCTCGCCGCCTGGCTGCCCGGGCGCCGTGCCGCGAAGATCCCGCCGGTCGCCGCGATGAGCAGCGTCCACGCGAAGGCGACCACCAGGTCCCTGGTGCTTCGCAACACCTTCGGCGCCCTGTTCGCCTCGGCCGGCGTCGCCACGGTTCTGTACGCCACCACCCTGAACAGCTCGGACGGGCAGGCCCCGATGGGCCTCGGTGCGGCGCTCCTCGTGATCGGCGTCTTCGTCCTCACCCCGCTGCTGTCCCGCCCGCTGATCGCGGCCGCCGCGCCCCTCATGCGGGTCTTCGGGGTCGCCGGGAAGCTGGCCCGGCAGAACTCGGTGCGCAACCCGCGCCGTACGGCGGCCACCGCCTCCGCCCTGATGATCGGTCTCACCCTGATCACCGGCCTGACGGTGATGGCGGGCAGCCTCCAGAACGCGATCGACAAGATGGCGTCCTCCGCGCTCAAGGCGGACTACGTGGTCTCGATGGCGAACGGCAACGAGCTCTCGCCCGACGTCGAGAAGACGCTGAAGTCGACCGACGGCGTCACCGCGACCAGCCCGCTCCGCAACGCGCCCTCGCGCATCGACGGCAAGACCGAGTTCCTGACCGGCGTCGACGGCGCCACCATCGGCGAGCTGACCGATCTGACGCTCGACCACGGCGCCTTCGAGGTCGGCGGCCCCCGGGTCGTGGTCGACGACAACACCGCGAAGTCCCACCACTGGACGTCGGGCTCCCGGTTCACGGTCTCCTACGAGGACGGGAAGAGGCAGCGGCTGACGGTCGCCGGCATCTACCAGAGCACCGAGATGATGCGCGGCATCATGCTGGACACCGCGACGCTCGCCCCGCACCAGAGCGACCCGTCCGACATGCAGGTCATGGTCAAGACGTCGGGAGGCGCCACCACCTCGGCCAAGGACACCCTGGTGAAGGCGCTCGGCGACAACCCTGCGATCAAGGTCCAGGACAAGAAGGACATCTCCGACAGCATCGGTCAGGTGTTCACCCTGATGCTGAACATGCTCTACGGACTGCTGGCCATGGCCGTGATCGTCGCCGTCCTCGGCGTCATCAACACCCTGGCGATGTCGGTCTTCGAGCGCTCGCAGGAGATCGGGATGCTCCGCGCGATCGGCCTGGACCGCAAGGGCATCAAGCGGATGGTCCGCCTGGAGTCCCTGGTCATCTCGCTCTTCGGCGGTGTGCTCGGCATCGGTCTGGGCGTGTTCTTCGGCTGGGCGGCCGGTGAACTGCTCGGCACCAAGCTGGCGACCTACGAACTGGTCCTGCCCTGGGCCCGGATGGCCCTCTTCCTCCTTCTCGCCGCAGCGGTCGGTGTGCTGGCCGCACTGTGGCCGGCCCGGCGCGCGGCCCGCCTGAACATGCTGACGGCGATCAAGTCGGAGTAGCCGCAGCGGACGAAGGCCCCGTTCCTCGGCGGAACGGGGCCTTCGTCGTACGGGCGAGGCTCACTCCTGCCAGGCGCGGGCACGGAGCGGCAGCCCGGAGGCACCCGACTCCGGGGTCCGTACCGCGAGCACCTGGTTGACGCCGATGCGGTTGCGTTCGAACGCGAGCGCGGACGCGGCCATGTACAACCGCCAGACGCGGGCGCGCCCGGGGCTGGTCAGCCGCTGCGCCTGCGCCCACTCGGCCTCCAGGTTGGCGACCCAGCGGCGCAGGGTGAGGGCGTAGTGCGCGCGCAGGGACTCCACGTCGCGGACCTCGAACCCGGCGCGCTCCAGCTGGGTCACCGTGGTGCCGATGGGGGCGAGTTCGCCGTCCGGGAAGACGTACGCGTCGATGAACGCGTCGACGGAGTACGAGGACTCGTCCCGTCGGGGCCGCCGTGCGATCTGGTGGTTGAGCAGCCGCCCGCCGGGCTTCAGCAGGGCGTACAGGTCGCGGGCGTACTCCAGATACCGCTCCGCGCCCACATGTTCGGCCATCCCGATGGAGGAGATCGCGTCGTACGGGCCGTCGACCACATCGCGGTAGTCCTGGACCCGGATCTCGACGAGATCAGAGAGGCCCTCGTCGGCGACCCGCTTTCGGGCGTACGTGGCCTGCTCCTGGGAGAGGGTGACACCGACGACGCTCACCCCGTACTCGCGGGCGGCGTGCAGGGCCATGGAACCCCAGCCGCAGCCCACGTCGAGAAGACGCTGACCGGGCTTCAGGCCGAGCTTGTGGCAGACCAGTTCCAGCTTGTCGCGCTGGGCGTCCTCGAGGGTGCCGTCGGGCGCGGCCCAGTAGGCGCAGGAGTACACCATGGACGGGCCGAGGACGATCTCGTAGAAGTCGTTCCCGACGTCGTAGTGGTGGCTGATCGCTCGCTTGTCGCTGCGCCGGGTGTGCAGATGGCCTCGGGCCTTACGGACCTCCTCGCGGGGCGGCGGGGGCGGCGGGAAGAAGCCGGCCAGCTTGGCGAGGCCGCCGGCGGCGGCGCGGACCTCCGGGTCGCGCACGGCCCGGGCGAGGGAGCGGGCGTCCTCCCCACGATCCCAGATCAGGCCGGCCATGAGGTCGAGGGCGGTGTACAGATCGCCGTCGATACCCAGGTCCCCGGCGACCCAGGCCCGGGCCAGACCCAGCTCTCCCGGTTTCCACAGCAGACGGCGCAGAGCGCGGCGGTTGCGCACCACGAGGGCCGGAGCCCCTGGCGGGCCGGCCTCCGAACCGTCCCAGGCGCGAATGCGCACCGGGACGGGAACTCCCAGCAACTGTTCGACGAGGCTCATCAACCGCGGCGCGGTGTCGGCCATGGCGCACACCTCCGTGACGGGGATCCCGGAATGTCCAACACCACGTAAACACTTGCGGGGCCGCAAAGCAGTCCCCCGTTGGCGTTACAGCTGGGCAAAATGCCCGTGTGGGCCAAGTGCCGGGGCCCTTCCGGCCGTCGGCTGCGCACGGCACGGGCGCCGCCGACCGGGTCTCACGGCCGGGCGCCGCCGCCGCGGACACAGTCCGGCCGCGGTCTCCTGGGCCGCGCACCGCCGCCACGGACGGGGCTGCTCCGGCAACACCCGAAGGGGCCGCCCGCACCACGGATGGCGGGTCACCGCTCAGGGCTACGACCTGCGCTTCGCCATCGAGCCCAAGCCGAACGAGCCGCGCGGT
>NZ_JBEYXD010000128.1:0-17209 GCF_040644975.1 Streptomyces sp. NPDC046900
CAACGCAGAAACGACCCGCTCAGCCCGCACACAGAGTGCGGGCTGAGCGGGTCGTTTCTGCGTCCCGGCACCTGACGCTGGAAGAACGCCTCTACATCGCTGACCAGGTGTGGGCGAAGGTGCCCGTGCGGAGGATCGCCGCGGACCTGGACCGCAGTCCGTCGACGGTCAGCCGGGAGATACGCCGCAACCGACACCCCACCAACGGCCAGTACCGGCCGCACGCCGCGGAGGCCCGTGCCGAATCGCGCCGGGCCCGCCCCAAGCCTGCGAAGATCGCTCAGAACCCGGAACTGCGCGAGTACATACAGGAGCGCCTGAGCAGGTGCTGGAGCCCGGAACAGATCGTGCAGCACCTACACAGGGACTTCCCCGACCGCCCGGAGATGCACGTGGTCCACGAGACGATCTACCAGGCTCTCTACATCCAGGGCCGGGGAGAACTACGCCGGGAGCTGGTCAAGGCACTTCGCACGGGCCGGGCCCGCCGCAAGCCCCGTCGCCAGGCCCAGCAGCGCCAGCCCCGCTATCGGCACCCTATGGTCATGATCAGCGAACGTCCCGCTGAGGTTGCTGACCGGGCCGTCCCCGGCCACTGGGAGGGCGACTTGATCATCGGCAAGGACAATGGATCCGCCATCGGCACACTGGTCGAGCGCACCACCCGCTACGTGATGCTCCTCCACCTGCCCAACGGACGCAGCACCGAGCTGGTCCGCGACGCGCTGATGGAGGCCGTGAAGGCCCTGCCGGCCCATCTCACGCGGTCCCTGACCTGGGACCAGGGCAGCGAGATGGGACGGCACCACGAGTTCACCACCGCCACTGACATACCGGTCTACTTCTGCGACCCGGCCAGCCCCTGGCAGCGCGGCTCGAACGAGAACACGAACGGCCTGCTGCGGCAGTATTTTCCCAAGGGCACAGACCTGTCCGTCCACGCCCGTGAGGACCTGGACGCCGTCGCCGCCGAGCTCAACGGCCGGCCACGCAAAACGCTCGGCTGGGAAACACCAGCCGAGCGCCTGCATACACTCCTCACGGCCGCCTAACACTGACCACGTGTTGCGATGATCACTGGAATCCGCCGATCCCGGAGGGGGTGTTTGCCCTGGTGGGCGACGGTGGCTGGGGCCAGGGTCGAACCGGCGACCTTCCGCTTTTCAGGCGAGTTGATCGAGCGGCCAAAATCATGATCCGGCCTGACAACGACAGACGTCGACACCCCGTGACATACCGCTGCGTACGCTGACGTCCGTTGTCGTTGCCGTCAGACTGCCGTCAGGGGAGTCGGCCAAGGGTGGTGTGGGGCACGGGTACCTTCTGATCCGTAGCTCTATGTGGACCGGTCACTGGAGGTCATACCGGTCGGGCTACGGCTGTACAGTGACGCTGTCGGACGGGGCAGGTTGCTGCGGTTGCTGTACTTCGCTGCTGTACCGCAGCGAGTCGGCCTGCAGGTGCACGTGACTCGTGGTCGCCCTGCCCGAGGGCCACGTCTGCCGGCCGGAACGGCAGGCTGCGCAGGCCCCCACCAACACGCTTTCCAACTGTGTTGGTGATCTACGGAGCCTCGGACGGGGCCGTTCACCGGCGTTCATCGGCAGTCGGCCGCAGGAGCGGCAATCGGCTGCGGTCTCATCTGAACGGCCGTGAACGGCGCTGAATGAGACGGAAACTGAGACGGATGGCGGGGCCGGGCTCGCTAGCATCATGGCCGTTGAAGGGGAGTCATGGCACTGGTCCGCAAAGGATCACGACGGATCGTCGTCGACGGTACGGCATACCGCTGGCGGCTGCGAGGCCGACCGACGTACTTCCAGGGGCTGGCCCGGTCGCTGTGCACGTTCGCGGTCGAGCACGCGGGCACCCCGGGCATGACGCTTGTGGTCACCACCGACCAGCCGCATCCGAGCAACTGGATCGGCCGCGAGGCTGAACCAGTACTGCCGTCCGGTGTCGCCGCGGCTGTTCGGCTTGCCTTGCGTGAGGGGTGGACACCGACGGCGCCGGGCTCCGCATTCCACCTCGACCAGTCCTCCGGCTTCACGTGCTCGTCCTGAGCGGTGTAGAGAGTGAGCACCGATTTAACCACTCAGCCATGCAGTTCGATCTTGGCAGCACGGACCAAGCGTGTTTCCGCCTCACTGAATTGGTCAGCGGCATCGAGGTGTGACCAGCTACAGTAGCCAGCCCGAGTCACAACTGCGGGCTGCGACACCCGATCTCCGCGGCAAGTGACCAAGGGCGTCGCGAGTCGCGCCCTGCAGCGCCTATTCCGGACGGGGCGCACTTGATTCGCTCTCCAGCCGAGATCCTCGAGCCGGACCTTCGCCCCCGTAAGTGCCCACGCTGGCCCGGCCCACGGCCGACTGGCTGGTGGTAGTCATGCCCATCCTGCCCCAAGTTGTGAGCGCGCGAGAGCCCGCGACGGCGGCGATCCCGCCGTGACCGAGTATCCGGGCCTCCGCCTCGTACAACAGCCGACGCTGACACTCGTCCAGATGCGACGCCACCGCCTCCAGCTTCGCCCGCAACGGACCGATCAACTCATCGAAACGCCCCGCACCACATCACGACCCGACGACTCGGAAGCAATCCGTAGAAAATCGACGGCTCCGAAGGGTGAAGAGAGCGAAGGAGAAATGCACGGTTCACGCCTTTTTCTTTTCGGCCGGGGACGTCACGGGTCGGGCCGGTGTCGTCAAGCAGAAGATGCTCGGTGATCGTCACTCACCGACCGTGGTGGCTCTTCGGCGGGGCCGGCGGACCATGATCTCGAATCGGGCGAACACCGCGACCAATACGAGGAGGACGACCATGGGGGCCAGCAGCCAGAACCAGCGTTGCGCCCACCAGTGGGCGGTCGGCTCGGTCAGGAGCGTGCGGCCCAGACGTTCGTAGAACCACAACGCGATGAGGTAGGCGGTCATGTGCCACAGGAACACGGTGATCGCCACCAGGTTGAGTGCCACCACAGGCTTCCACACACGGGGGCGACGCAGGAGGCGCGCCGCGGTCGGCGTGATCAGCGCCAGCAGACCGAGCTGGAAGACTGCGAGCGCCGCGATGGCCGCGTTGGTAGGGAAGATGTTCGACTCGGCGTCGCCGACCGTCCCGACCATTGAGCGGGGGTAACCGGCGAGCACCGTCAGCACGACCAGGGTCAGCAGGCCGGCCCCGGTGACCGCCAGCCGCTGGGCCGGCGACCGTCGGCCGAGCTGCCAGGTGCGCCAGGCGTAGCCGAGCTGGTGGCAGAACAGCCACACCAGCGCGAGGGTCACCCATTCGGCCCAGGCCAGCCCGACGCCGCGGCCGAGCACGCTGCCCGCGGCAATCAGCCCTGCGAGCGCGGCTAGGGTGCCGGCGCCATGGCGGGCATGCAGGGTCGCCGTCACGGACACGGTGACGATCAACAGGCTGTACACGCCGAGGAACCACAAGGGCGTCAGGTAACCGGGGAACCACTGCCACATCCAGCGGTGATGTCCTGGCAGGGTCGCGGCGATCAGCTCACCGGCCAGCCACACCCCCGCCCATACGGCGGTGGGTACCGACAGCCTGCGGAGCCGGTCGGCGACGAACCGTCCGGCGGGATCCTTGTTCGCCTGCGTGCGTTGCCAGCCGGCCAGGTTCGCGTAGCCGCCGACCAGAAAGAAGACCGGCATGATCTGCAGTACCCAGGTGGCCAGCCACCCGCCGGGAACGGCATCGATCGGGTTGGGCATGACGAGGTCGCCGTCAGCGGTGCGATGGGTGACCGACAGGGTCCAGTGCCACAAGGTGACGACCATGATGCTGAGCGCTCGGGCGGCGTCGACGACGCGGTCCCGGGTTTCCGGTGTGGCGCTCACCAACCGGTCCAACGCCCCAGGGGTCCCGGGGGCACGAGACCACCGGCGCCAGCGGGGGGTCATGTCCGGTACAGCGCGTCCACATCCGCCGCGAAGTCCTGGAGCACCCGACTGCGCCGGACTTTCAGGGTCGGGGTGAGATAGCCGTGGGCCTCGGTGAGGTCGCCGGGCAAGACCCTGAACCTGCGCATCCGTTCGGCCTGACTGACGGTCGCATTGGCCTCGTCGATCGCCGTCTGCAGCCGGGCAAGCAGGTCGGGGTCGTCGCGGAGCTGCGCGGGGGTGGCGGCCGCCGACTTGCCAGCGCTCCTCTTCCAGGCCGCCAGCCCCTCCTCGTCGAGAGTGATCAGGCCGGCGATGAACGGGCGCCGATCGCCGACGGCCACCACCTGGCTGATCAGAGGGTGGGTGCGCAGACGGTCCTCCAGCTCCGCGGGGAGGACGTTCTTCCCGCCGGCAGTGACGATGATCTCCTTCTTACGGCCCGAGATGGTCAGGAATCCGTCGTCGTCCAGGGTGCCGACATCTCCGGTGTACAGCCAGCCATCGGCGCTCAGCGTCTCCTTCGTGGCTGGTTCGTTTCGCCAGTAGCCCGGGAACACCACGGGGCCTCGGAGCAGGATCTCACCGTCCTCGGCGATCCGGACCGTGACGCCGGGCAGCGGCTGCCCGACTGAACCGATCTTGACCGCGGAGGGCATGTTGACAGTGGCGGCGGCGCTGGTTTCGGTCAGCCCGTAGCCCTCGAGTACGGTCACGCCGATGCCTCGGTAGAAGTGGCCAAGACGGGCGCCGAGCGGAGCGCCGCCGCTGATGGCGTAGGTGACCCGCCCGCCGAGAGCCGCCCGCAGCTTGCGGTAGACGAGCCTGTCGAACAGGCGGTGGGCCAGGGTGAGCCGTCGGCCCGGGGCCCCTTGCTCCAATGCCTGGCTGTAGCGGACAGCGACCTGCTCAGCGCGCTTGAAGATGCCGCCGCGGCGCTGCGCCTCGGCGCGCTGCTGGGCCCGGGCGTGGACCTTCTCGAGCACCCTGGGCACCGACAGGATGAACGTCGGCCGCAGCGCGGCCAGGTGGTCGGGCAGGCGAGCGAGGTCGGCGGTGTGAGCCAGGCGAACGCCGTGCTCGACGCAGGCCACCTGAATCACCCGGGCGAACACGTGCGCCAACGGCAGGAACAGCACCGTCGAGGCGTCGTGGCCGAAGATCTCCCGTAGCGCCGCGATCGCAGCACGGGCGTCATAGAGCAGGTTGCCGTGGGTGAGTACGCACCCCTTGGGCCGGCCGGTGGTGCCGGAGGTGTAGATGATGGTGGCGGTGTCGTCCGCGCGGACCGCGCCACGGCGCTCGTCGACCTGGGAGTCGGGTACTCCGGCGCCCTCCTGCCGCAACCGAGAAAGATCACCGGCGTCGATCTGCCACACTTGCTCCAGCATGGGAAGGTCCACCTGGATGTCCTCAAGTCGGTGGCGGTGATCCGACGTCTCGACCACCATCGCGACGGCCTCGGAGTCCTCCAGCACCCACCGGATCTGCTCGGCCGAGGAGGTGTCGTAGATCGGCACCGGCACCGCACCGATCGTCCACAGGGCATAGTCGGTCAGAGTCCACTCGTAGCTGGTCGTGGCCAGCAGTGCGACCCGGTCGCCGGGCTGGATCCCGGCAGCGAGGAAACCCGCCGCGAGGGCGCGCACATCGCTCGCGAACCGCGCGGCGGTCACGCGCTCCCAGCCACTTCCCGTCGGCCGGTCGAACAGGACAAGCTCGGGCCGGTCGCCTCGGAACACCGCGTTGGCCAGCTGGTCCTGCGGCGGAATCCGGATCGCGGACGGGCTCTCGTACTCGCGCATGACCGTAGTTTCCGCGTATATCGGAACGTGCACCATTCGGTGCAGCCGAACGGTGCACGGCCTTCTTGCCTCTTGCGAACGCTGACACGCGTTCATGGTGTGCGCCGGGACGAATTACCGGATTGCGCTGAGACGTCACGATACATTCACTTTTCGAGGACAGCCAGATCGAACCTGTTCGTCAGGTTTCGACGCTGAGCCCGAGGGGGCGTGCTCACAGGACGCGCGAGGGAGGAGGACCGGGTGCGGGTTCGGGACCTCGCCGATGCCACCCCCGCGCGCCGTGACCGCTATGTCGACTTTCTATGGGCGTTCGCCATCGTCATGGTGGTGATCGGCCACTGGCTGGCCGTGATGATCACATTTCGGGACGGCCGGCTGGGCGGGGAGCACGCGCTCGCTGTTCTGCCGTGGACGCACTGGCTCACCTGGCTGTTCCAGGTGATGGGGATCTTCTTCCTGGTCGGCGGCTACGCCAACGCCGCATCCTGGACCTCGGCCTGTAGACGCGGGGCAGCTACGCCGACTGGCTGGGGTCGCGTGCGGACCGACTGCTGCGGCCGACGACGGTATTCATCGTGGTCGGGGTTGCGGTCGCCGCGGCTGCCCGGCTGGCAGGCGTTGATCCGGGGTTGGTGCGGCTGGCCGCCTGGGTGGTGGCCATCTCGCTGTGGTTCCTCGCCGTCTATCTGGTGGTCGTCGCCCTGACCCCCACGATGCTGGACGCCCACCGACGCTGGGGCCTGGCCGTCCCGGCGGCCCTCACCGTGGCCGCCGCCGGCTTCGACGCCCTGCGGCTGAGTACGGGCGTCGGCTACCTCGGTGCCGCCAACTTCCTGGTCGTCTGGCTGATCCTTCCCCAACTCGGCTTCGCCTGGCGCGATGGCACCCTGACCCATCCTCCGGCCCGCCCCTGGCTGCTGTTCCTCGGCGGGTCGGCCGCGCTGGTCGCGCTGACGACGATCGGGCCGTATCCGGTCAGTATGGTCGGCGTGCCCGGGGCTGAGGTGCAGAACACCTCGCCGCCGACAGTCGCGCCGCTCTCCCTGTCCGTGGCCCAGACCGGTCTGGCCCTGCTGCTCGCCGGGCCATTGCGTCCCTGGCTGCGTCGACAGCGGGTCTGGATGGCGGTGATCGCCGTCAACGGGGGGATCATGACGCTGTTCCTGTGGCACATGGTCCCTGTGCTCGTGGCCGCGCTGGCGCTCTACCCGACCGGCATCATGCCCCAACCGGAGATCGGATCGGCGAGCTGGTTCGCGTGGCGGCCGGTGTGGGTGGCGATCTGCGCACTGCTGCTCGGGGTCCTCGTAACGGTGTTCGCGCGCTTCGAACGTCCGCGTCGCAGGGCGTCGACGGCCACCCGTCCCGCCGCCCGGGCGGTCCTCGGCGCTGACAGCGGTGCGAGGCGGCTCGCCGTCGTCCTGGTGCTGGTCGGCACAGCCGCGACCTGCGCCGGCATCATCCGGCTCACCGTCGGCGGCTTCCAAGGCGCAGGGCCCGCGGGTGTCCCCCTGGCGGCCCTGATGATTTACCTGGCAGGACTGGTCGCGTTCTGGGCAGCGCGCCGCGTACGGACATCGCTCCCCGCGCCCGACGCTGCTGGGCACCACGAGTGACAGAGTCCGGCCGCACGAGGCTCTCCTGTCCGCTCGCTCATCCACCGCGCCACCCTGCTCCACCGTCCAAGAATCAGCACGGCGTTTCAGTCAGCCTTCACCGACTTGAAGTCGCAACTCACGGGTCTGGCGTGCAGGGGTGATGGCGCGCTCAAGCTGGTCGCCGGGGCCTGTCTGTCGTGAAGATCGCCTGTCAGCGGTCGATTTCGTGCTGGTTGAGGATCATCAGTGCGCGTACAGGCGGGTCGCGCACCGCACGTTGAGGCGGAGCTTCGTCAGGACGCGCCAGTTCTTGAGGTGTGCGAAATGCGTGTTCGCATGTGGCTCGTTCTGCGGCGACCAGCCGGTTGACTTGCTTCTTTCCGTGGGTAAGTTGCTTGCTCTTGGGCTTCTTGTAGCCGGTGATGACCGCCGGGTCGTGTTGCCCAGGCCGACGAAGCCGAAGTCGGTGATCGCTGCGAGTCCGGCGTCGCGCAGATTGTCGGTGAGGTGGTCATGGCGGCAGGCGGTGATCTCCGAGTCCCATGCGGGCCGGGGCCGTGGAGATCCACAGAAGCCGCCCGTGCAGATCGGTCAGCCCGATGACCAGCAGCCCGTGGCGCTTGTGCTTGACCGACCAGCGGCGTTTCATGGCCACTCCGGCGCGGCGCCGGGTCGGCAGCAAAGACCCGTCGATCAGGACCACGCTGCCACCCGATCGGGCCCGCCGGCACGCAGTCCGGCCAGGACGGTCGGGGCGTCTGGCATGTTCCGGGTGAGGGCGATGACGTCGTGACTCACAGATGGAGGCTTTCTTCGCTACAGCGACAGTGATCGGATGGGGTCTGCCGTTGAGACGCCGCCCTCACGCGCCGGCCCACGGCAGGACGGCGGGACGGCGTTGCCAGTACCACGGTCGGCCGCCCACCTCGATGACTTCTTCTTCCAATGCGGCGCAGAGGATGCTGCCTCGATCCTCTACGGACAGTCCGCGGTACTGAGCATCCGGTGCGGAAGCGGCAGCCGTGATCCGATCGGTCTCGGGGAACTCCTTCAGCATCACTTCCAGTTGATCCCCGAGCTTCAGATCTTCCTGATACATTTCAGCCGAGTACCAGCCGCTCGGCGGCCAGTCGGAGCGCATCCGGATACAGAGGCGCTCCCAGATCACCAACAGGCCACGGACACTTTCAAGTTCCCCACTGGTTCCCAACGGAACGACGGAATCGGTCACCGGAGTCGGAATGCCGAAAGCCCGAACAACTTCTGGAAAATGTGTCACGGGGACGTTCGGGAACCCGGCGGTCGCAGATTCCGCGCCCTGGACCGAGAAGCCGGTCCCGTCGTTGTTTGAGTCGACTACGCGTGCCAGAGTGATCCCGCCGTCAGGCTGGGCGACCCTCCGGATCCACGGAAGTTCACCGCCCCAAGCGAAGAACACCGGAGCGTTCAGCCCCCTCGACAACAGAACGGCCAACTCCTCCTGGGACGGGTTCCCTTCCACTTCTTTCGCTTTGTAGAGACTCAGCGACCAGGTCAAGTCCCCTTCGAGACGTTCGTACTCGCAGGTGACCAGGGCGTCCCAGTTCCGGAACTCCCAGTCGGAACTCTCTGAGACGTCGGTGGCGGAGAACTGAACGCCGAACGCACCAGCAAGGATCCCAGGTTTGCTCCCCGGGTTGACTGCGAGTCAGTTGGGGGCCCTGAATAGTGGAGTCGGTCTCCCTTCGAACCCCCCCAACTCTTTCCCGGTCGCACTGCGGCTTTAGGTGGCAGCGTGACTGATAGGGGGCATGGCGGTCATTGGCCAGGACGTCGCGTACAAAATGTATTTTCCTCTTTGCGTTTGAACCGGCAAACTTCACAACGCAGTTGCTGATTGGAGACCGATAGCAGGTTATGCTGTCACGGTTTCCCGCCCTGACGGGTTGCGCGCATTAGAGTGACGACTGTTGCAACCCGGACGAGGGGAGATTTAGCATGTCAGAGGAATTTGGCTCGCCGTTTTGCCTGGCGGGCCAAATTGTAGCTTTGGAGTTTTTGGGTCTGGCCTCAATTCGTAGGCTCGTGAGTTGCTGATCGGATGATTGATTCGCCCCTTTCGCCCCTGCGGGGTGAAGGCGCGGTCGTCGCGTATCGCTGCGGCTGTGCCCGGTTTCCATAACTGGCCGTTACCCAACTCCATACTGACGAAGCGCGCCGGCGGCCCGGCGCCCGCGATGGACGAGGAGAGATGACGATGAACCGACCCTTCCGGCCCCTTCGCGCGGCTGTGGTCACCGTGTCCGTCGCGGCAGTCACCACTCTCGGCGTCAGCGTGGCCAAGGCGGCCAATACCCAGACGCCGCTCTACGACCTCGCCACGGCCCCCCTTTTGACGCCTTCCCCGGTGCGCTCCGCGCCTGACCGCCCGGAGCCACGCCCAGCGTCGCACATGCGGCGGGAGACCGGCCGGGAGACACTGACGCCTCGGCTGTCTGCACGCATGGCTGCGCCATCGACGAGGCCGGTGAAGCGCCACTCCGCCACAACGCCCTCGGCAGACGTTCGAATCGGCTCCTACCGCAACTGCAGTGCGCACCCGCAGCCCTGCATCGACGCCGGAGCGCTGACGATGTACGCCGGGAATATCCTCGCGGGGCACGACTACATGGGCTATCAGTGGCTGTCCCGAGTCCCGGTCGGCCGCACGGTAGACGTCATCTCCGGCCCGCTCGAAGGGGCGTACAAGGTGTATGACCATCTGACGATCAGCCGCCAGGGTGGATCCGTCCCGACGTTCTCAGGCTCGCCCTCGCTCGTTCTGCAAACGTGCGAGGGGAACATGACGGCGTTCTCGTTGCTACACCGGGTCTCGCCTCAATACCGGTAACTTACGGTGTTGATGTCAACTTGACCCGGTTGGGTTTGGTGGCACCGACGATGGTGATGGCCGGGACGCGTGGGCGGTCTGCAACGCGGTGGATTACGCGTTTGAGGGGCCAGTTGGCGACTGTACGTTTGATGACGCGGGGGTTGGTCCGGCGGCGTCGCGGTGGCAGGAAGCGTTCGAGGAGTTCAGCGTGGGCTGCTTTGACCGCGCCGGCGAGTCTGCCGAGGGAAACGCCGTCTGGTCGGTGACCTGGCGGCGCACGACGCGCAGTGAGCGGGTGGGGGAGATCCGGTCGGGGTCTTGGCCGGATTGTTGTGCGGCCTGGTGCATCAGGTGTCGGATGGCGTGGTGTACGAGCAGGAAGCCGTAGAGTTCCTGCTCGGCTCCGTCGGGTGTGCTGCGAACGCAGTACCAGGTGTGATCCGCTGAGGTGGGTCTTGATTTCGTCGAGGGTGCGCTGGGCGTAGAGACCTCCAAGCAGTCGCCACCGAGCGCAACAACCGCCCACGCAAAACGCTCAACTGGGAAACCTCCGCTGAGCGACTGCGTAAGCAGCTCGCTGCTTGACCAACTCATCGCGTGTTGCAACGATCCCCCGAACTCACCCCATGAGCCCGACCAACGGCAGTCCTGCGGGCGTCTTGCCGGGTCGAAACCGTCGATCGGGATTGCCGGCCGGACGCGGCGGGCCTGCCCGACGCCACTGAGACGGAAACGCGCCCACGACACGGCAGTCAGCCCGGCACGGGCTGGCGACAGCGCCCTCGGGTACACCGTCCTCAGGCAGTCGGGGGCGAGGGGCTGGATGCGGAAAGCCCCGGCAGTCACTCCGAGGGCTGCCGAGGTTCCGGAGACGTTCGGTTGCGGAACGGGTTCAGCCCGCCGTCACATGGTCGTCGATCAGGACCGCGCGGGTCCGGGACCGGTCGAGGAACCGCGCCTCGTCGATGCCCACCCGCTCGTCGGAAACGGCCGTCATCCACGCCTGGAAGGCATCGCGGTCCTCCCAGCCCATCTCGGTCACCACGTCGAAGTCGACCTCGTCCTCCCGCAGGTTGAACGCGTCGCCGCGTATCAGGTAGTGCCGCTTGTACACGGTGGGTGACGGAGCGAGGCTCAGGATGAGCGGGACGTGGTTGGTCTCGTAGTACTCCTTGAACGCCTCGCTAGTGATGCCGTCCCGCTTCTTCAGGTAGCTGAGCAGCTTCATCATGGTGGTTGTGCCTCCTCGCATATCCGGGGAGTTCCCCGGTTTTCTCCCTGGTAAGCTAACGGGGAACTCCCCACTTCGTCAAACGAGGACTGTCCGTGATCACACCGAGGCAACTCGTCCGCCCGCCGGTGCGCGCCGACGCCCGGCGCAATTACGAGGCGCTGGTCGCCGCCGCGGAGGAGGTCTTCAGTGCGGAAGGCACCGACGCCCCCCTGGATGTGATCGCGCGACGGGCCGGCGTCGGCAACGCGACGCTCTACCGGCACTTTCCGACCCGGCGCGACCTTCTGGTGGCGGTGTGCGTCGGCGAGGTGGAGACGTTGTGCGAGCTGGCCGAGCGGCTGCGCGCCGAGCCGAATCCGCGCGACGCACTGATCGACTGGATCCGGGCCTACATCGACCACGTCGGTGCCCACCGCGGACTGGGTGCCGCGCTGAACACCGGAACGCAAGAGGACGACACCTTGGTCGCCGTATGCCAGGCGGCGGTGACGGAGGCCGGTAGCGCGCTGTTGGAAGCGGCTGTCCGGGGCGGAGGGGTGCGCGGGGACCTGCGAATCTCCGATCTACTTGCCCTGGTGGCCGCCTTGGCAACGGCGAGTGAGAGCGGCGACGAGGAGAGGCCCGAGAGACTTCTCCAACTGGTCATCGAAGGGATCGCCGCCTGACCGGCGGCACCTGAGCGGCTTTGTATCTGAGGGTCGGAGTCACCGTCTGACCGAGTTTGCGATGTCGGTTTGCTTTGACGTCACCCGGGGGCTTGCGGGCTGCCGCACCCAGTGCCGCAGCCCCTCCGGACTCACACCGATCTCCCGCGCCACCGCCGCGACCGTCCGCGGAGGACCGCACCAACGCGACCGCGTCCCGCTTGAACTCAGGGGTGTACCGCTTGCTCGAGTTGCTCTCCTTGCTCACTGCCTGACACTGCTTCCTCCGGGACCATCCATCCCGGTATCAAGCTGTCCTGTCAGAGGGGATCTCCAGGTCACGAGGTCGGCGGAGCGGCTTTTGGGTTGGATTTGCAATGATCGAGTCGATGGGCATGGGGCACTCGATCAGTGCTTCTGGAAGTGGGATACGGCTACTCCGACATGGGACTCTGGGGCTGGATGCAGCTTCGACCTGCAAAGATGTCGTGGCCACCTATCAGCGTCTGTCAGCGCTGGTCGGCCTCGGACGGCCCAGGGGAGTCCCATTCGAACATCATGATCCGAATTTGGAAGAGCCCCTATTCGCTGAGCCATCGTGCGCCGTTGCTGTCGACCTGGTCGTGGTCGGTGGAGACGCTCAGGTGCTGCCACCTCTCGTCCTCCTCCAGGCGTCGGGCCCAGGCGGCGCGTCCGTAGGTGTAGGCGTCGGTGCCCAGCAGCAGGCGCAGCGGAGGTTCGTCGAGGTCGGCGACGGTGAGTACGACCTGGGCGACCTTGGTGGGGTCGCCGTTCGCTTCCTGGGCGAAGTTGCGCATCGCTTCTGCTCCGGCGCCCACGGTGGCCTGATAGGGCTCGGTGACCGGCGGGATGTGCATGGATGATCCTGCCCAGTCGGTGCGCATCCCACCGGGTTCCAGGACGGTGACCTTGATGCCCAAAGGTGCGACTTCGGTGGCCAGAACCTCCGAGAAGCCGCCGACAGCCCACTTCGCGGACTGGTAAGCGGTCATGCCGGGGCTGCCGATGCGGCCGCCGAGGGAGGAGATCTGGATAATGTGGCCTCCGCCTTGGCGGCGCAGAAGGGGCAGGGCGGCTCGGCTGAGGTACACGGTGCCGTAGAAGTTGGTGTCGATCTGGCGGCGGAAGGCCTCCAGGGTGGTGTCCTCCAAGGCGGTGCGGTCGCCCTGGCCTGCGTTGTTGACCACGACGTCCAGACGCCCGAAGGCGTCGACGGTCTCCGCGACGACGCGCTCGGCGGCGTCCGGGTCGGTCACGTCCAGGTGGGCGGTGCGGATCTGGTCGCCGTGTTCTGCGGCCAGGTCATCCAGCGTGCGGGGGTCGCGGGCGGTGGCCATCACCCGGTGTCCGGCGGCCAGCGCCGCGGTGACGATTTCGCGGCCGAGGCCGCGGGAGGAACCGGTGACAAGGAATACCTTCGGCATGGGACTCACTTCGTACGGTGCGGGCTGCCGGACAGCCCAAGAGATTGGGAACTGGATCGAGCGGTAGAGCGGATGGGACGGCGCCGGTACCCGAGCGGGGCGGGGGAATCAGACCGCCCGTGACAGGACGACGCCCCCGGACTCCCATCTCCGGTAGTGGCTGTCGGTGTCGAGCCGTCTCATCCATTACAGAGCAGCACGCGAACCACAGGGAGTCCCGGTCGTTTGGTGCCCTGGCAGGGCCCCTGACGTCGGCCACGAGCGACGTACCATGGCGAACATGGACAACCGGCAGGAGATCAGCGAATTCCTCCGCTCGCGCCGAGCGAAGATCTCTCCCGAGCAGGCAGGGTTCAGCAGAGCCGGGAACCGCCGTGTGTCCGGCTTGCGCCGCGAGGAAGTTGCGGTCATCGCCGGCGTGAGCGTCGAATACTACAAACGCATCGAACGCGGAGCGCTCGCCGGCGTCTCGGCCGAGGTGCTCGGCGCCATCGTCGGGGCGCTGCACCTCGACGAAGCAGAAGCCGCGCACCTATTCGATCTCGCGCGCGCGGCGCATCGGACGCGGACGACGAGTCAGCACAGCTCGGCGCAGCGCGTGCGGCCCGGCATCCGACGCATGCTCGACTCGATCGTCGGGTCACCTGCCTCGGTCCTCAACGAGCAGATGGATCTGCTGGCCGCAAACGACCTTGGCCGCGCGTTCTACAGCGAAATCCTCGGCAGCGACATAGCGCGCGGCAACAATGCCAGGTTCGCTTTTCTCGACCCTCGCGCGCGCGATTTCTACCCCGATTGGGAGAAGAGTGCCGATCAGATCACCGCTGTCCTGCGGAGGCACGTCGGCCGCAATCCCGGCGACCGTGGCTTGTCGAACCTCGTCGGTGAGCTGGCGGCCCAGAGCAACGAATTCAGCAAACGATGGGCCGCGTACAACGTCAAGTACCACCACACGGGCCGCAAGCGCATCAACCACCCCATCGCCGGAGAGCTTGAACTCGACTACGAAGCGATAGAGCTGCCGTTCGACCCAGGTCTGACAATCTTGACCTACTTCGCCGAGCCTGAGTCGCCGACCGCCGAGCGTCTCGCACTGCTGGCAAGCTGGGCGGCGACATCCGACCAGGAGAGCATCGAGCAAGCCGCGAAGCCGGCCGCGCACGAGGATTGATGAGCGAGGACCCCGCACCAGATCTGGTACTTCAGCCGGGCTGCTGCATAAGGGGCTGAACCGCAACTACTTCAACATGTACCTCTGGAAGCCCGCGCTGGTCTCAGCAGGCGTGAGCGGTCGCCGGGGAGCCGGATCAGACAGTCGCGTGAGCACGGCATGCACGCCCTGAGGCACTACTACGCGTCGGTCTTGCTGGACGCGGGGGAGAACGTGAAGGCCCTTCCCGGTGGG
Organism: Streptomyces sp. NPDC046900; assembly: GCF_040644975.1. NCBI lineage: Bacteria > Bacillati > Actinomycetota > Actinomycetes > Kitasatosporales > Streptomycetaceae > Streptomyces > Streptomyces sp. NPDC046900. The sequence continues at coordinate 14,882 of NZ_JBEYXD010000128.1, forward strand.
AGGGCTCCCAGTGGCGCCCCGGGACCAGAACTGAGACCAACGGCAGCAACGATCGGCGCTCGCCACCGGGCGTACTACTCGGGGTGGCCCCAGGCGCAGGGAACACACAACCGTGACCAATAATGCGCGGGTGACGACGAGTTCAGTTCCGTACGCGAATGTCCCCGCTCGCCCCTGGGTGTCCGCCGATGCCAGGAGGTGGGCGGACGCCCAAGTGCCCGCATGGGCGCGGCCGGTGGGGCCGGCTGTGGTGCTGCTGCTGGCAGTGGTCATGGCGGCGGTGATGTTCTCGCCAGACCCGACGTGCACGGTGGCAGCGCCCTGTGGGGCGGACTGGCTCGATGCGGCCGGATCGATGCTCTTCCTGCCGCACCTGGTGTGGTTGTTTGTGCTACCGGAAATCGCGCTCGTGTCCGCTCCGTTGCTGCTGATCTGGATGAGCAATCCCGATACTTGGCTGGGCGGGCCGGCTGAGAAGATCGCGGATGCCGTCGTTGTGGCGGCGCTGTGCTGGGGCTGGGCGTCCGTCGTGGCGCGGTTGCGGGCGCGCGGCCGCCAGCGCTCGCTCGTGCTCGACGCGGCCGGCGGCATCACGGTGCCTGCCCCGGCGATGGACGACGTCCGCCCGTGGCGCCGGGGCCTGGTCCGCGGGATTGCGGGGGCGATCCTGTGCGTGGTGGCCGGTGCCCTGATCGCGACCGTCGCCGTGGACGACCGGGCAGACGACCGCCTGGCCCGTGCGGCCACGTCGGAGAACGCCCGAGTCGTGGCCTACAACTCTGACGACTACACCGTCACCGTCCGCCTCTCCGATAACACACGGCACAGGTTCGACGCGCAGGGCAGCTATCGGGTCGGCAGTAGCGTCCCGGTGCTGATGCACGGCGATTGGATGCGGCTTGCCACTGAGCCCTACGGAGACCGAACCGGCCGCCAGGCGCTCGCACTCATCCTCGCCGGGCTCGGTGTCACCGTGCTCGGCTCGGGCCTGCTCTCCCGCTGGCGCGCGGTGGCGCTGCACCGCGCTCCGGTCCCGGTACTGCGCGTCCTGACCCGTCATCATCAGGGGCGTACGGAGATATTCGCCGCCGACGACACCGCCACCCTGCGCCCGGTGCTGAGCTACGAGCCCCACACCCGCAGCCGCACGGCACTGCGCCAAGCCCTGCTCTACGGTGCACCTCACGAGGGCGGTGAGTTGATTCTGGCGAGCGCAACGGAGTCCGGGCAGTGGCTCGTCGAGGGGACCGCGTCCCCGATACGGCACGGTTTTCCCGACCGCACGGGCAAGCCCAGGATCTGCCGTCCCGGCACAGCACGCACAGCACGCACGGCCGCACACCGCCGGGCCGCTGAGGCCCGCGTCCAAGACGCCCTCGCCGCGATGACCCCTGCTACCGGCCCGGTCCGGTGGCAGGCAGGCCCGGTGGGACGCTCCGTCGGAGCGGCGCTCCTCGTCGTGGCCATCATGCTGCTGGGGACGCTCTTCACGAGTTCCCCTACGTGGTGGCAGTTGCTCATCTGGTCGGTAGGCGGCTTGTACTGGGTGAGCGTCTGCCTCCGGATGATGATCTGGCGGATCACCGCCGACTCCAATGGTCTGCACGTTCGCGGCCTGTGGCGTACTGCCCACCTCCCGTGGGCGGATGTCATCCGCGCTGTCTACAGCCCCGAAGGTGAGCTGATCGTCCGTTGCCGCACCGAGGTCGACGACGTCCCCGTCGGCAGTGTCGGCTTCCCACCGCTGGAGCGACGGCTGCACCGCCCAGGCCGCGCTGAGTGTGCCGCCGCCGAGATCACCGTGATGGTCCGCGAGCCGGGCCTGCGGCCGAAAAACGACGCCGGATGCACCTGAGCCACCTCCGCTTCGCCCCTGTCACGCTCAGCAGTCCGCCATATCGGCCGCTCGGGAGCTGACGCCAAGCAGCTGAGGCTCGCGTGCCGTTGCGGTGGTTGCCGTACTTCGCTGCTGTAGTGCAACGGCTCCGGAGTGAACGCGCAGGTTGCCCCTCGCAGCCCCAACCCTCATGGGCGCGGCGGAATCCGTTGGAGGGCGCCGACGACACCGAGCGTGTGGGAGGCCGCGGCCGAACTGCCCATCCGTGGCGGGTGTACCCGCTCATGCGAGGGGCGCTGGCGCGTTGCCATGCCGTGCTGAGCGCCATCTGCTTGAGCTGCCCAATGTTCAGCATGATCTAGCGAGGAACCCCGGGTCTTCAGACCCGGGAGGAATCGGTACGCCCAGCATGGGCGACAACTAAAGGGTGAAAGTCCCGACGAGGAGAGGTGAGACTAACTCGCTAGCCAAGGGCAAGGGCGTCACCGTGA
>NZ_JBEYXD010000129.1:0-17009 GCF_040644975.1 Streptomyces sp. NPDC046900
TCGCCGTGGTGGGTGTCGGTCGGCGGGGCGCGGGGCCCCCCCCCCGCGGGGGGGGGGGGGGGGGGCGGGGGGGGGGCCGGCCCCCCGCGGCCGTGCCGTCCGGCACGGCCGCGCCATCCGTGACGCGCGGTCGAAGAACGCGAGTGTCCCCGGGAGTTCCGGGAGCGAGGCATGAAACTGGACTTCCTTCCAGCGCACGCGCTGAGTGACGGCGCCGTGCACCACTACTGTCTGCGGTGCCGCGGCGAAGCGGTGCGGTGGCGCACCACGGCGGACGGCCGACGGCACTGCGTGTGCGGCGCCTGCGGCCATGCAGCCGACCGGGCGCTGGTGCTGGACCCGGCGGTCCGGTGGTGGACGGACGACGAGGGCGAGTACTGGCACGAGACGGCGGGCGTGTTCGTCCGGGACGTCCGGGGCCGCGTCCTGCTGTTCGACCGTACGGCGTTCCCCTTCGGCCTGACGATTCCCGCCGGGCACGTCGAGTGCCATGAGCACCCCGACGAGGCGGCGGCACGCGAGCTGTCCGAGGAGACCGGCATCGCCGGCGAGCCGCTGGAGCAGCTGGCCACGATCGCGGTGCCCGGCGACGGCTGCCGGCGTGGCGCCGACGCCCATCTGTGGCATGTGTACCGCACGGCCGAGGCGGTGGACGCGGACCGCGCGGTGGAACTCGGGCCGGAGGGCACCTCTGCCCTGTGGCTCACGCCCGACGAGGCGCTGACCCGGCCGGTCACCCATGCGGTGGGCCGCCTGCTCGAGGTCTTCCGGGACGCCCTGGTGCCCTCCGGCGCGGCCGGCTGACCGCGGTGAGCGCAACCCGGGCCGGGCGACGGGAGTGGATCGGGCTCGCGGTCCTGGCGCTGCCGACCATGCTCATCGGCCTCGACATGACCGTGCTGCACCTGGCCGCGCCGAGCATCAGCGAGCGTCTGCACCCGAGCGGTACGGAACTGCTGTGGGTCGTCGACATCTACGGCTTCATGGTCGCCGGTTTCCTCGCGACGATGGGGACGCTCGGTGACCGGATCGGGCGCCGCAGACTCCTCCTGATCGGTGCCGCCGCCTTCGCCGTGGCCTCGGTGCTCGCCGCCTGCGCGCCCAGTGTGGGGACGCTCATCGCCTCGCGCGCCCTGCTGGGGGTGGCCGGGGCGACCTTGATGCCGTCGACCCTCTCCCTGATCAGCAACATGTTCCGCGACCCGGGGCAGCGCCGGGTGGCGGTCGCGGTGTGGATGACCAACTTCAGCATCGGCGGAATGGTGGGCCCGCTGATCGGCGGGCTGTTCCTGGAGCACTTCTGGTACGGCTCGGTCTTCCTGCTCGGTGTGCCGGTGGGTGTCGTCCTGCTGATCGCCGGGCCGCTGCTGCTGCCCGAGTACCGTGATCCGCAGGCCGGCCGACTGGACCCGGTCAGCGTCATGCTGTCCATCGCCACGGTGCTGCCGGTGGTCTACGGCTTCAAGGAGATCGCCCAGCAGGGTCTGCGCACCCTGCCGTTGCTCAGCGTCGCCGTGGGCCTCTGCCTCGGTGTTGTCTTCGTGCGCAGGCAGTTGCGGCTCGCCGATCCCATGCTCGACCTCCGGCTCTTCTCCCGCCCGGCGTTCGGGGTGTCGCTGGGCGGGCTGACCCTCGGACTCTTCGCGGTGACCGGGATTCAGTTCCTGCTTCTGCAGTACTTCCAGCTGGTGCTGGGCCTGTCTCCGCTGGCGACCGGGCTGTGGACGCTGCCCGCGGTGCTCGCGGGCGTGGTGAGCGCACTGCTGGCACCCCTGGTGGCGGCCCGCATCGGACCCGGATGGGTCATGGCGGGTGGCTTCCTGCTGTCCGTGCCCGGGCTGGTGCTGCTCACCCGGGCAGGTACGACGTCCGGGCCGGCCCTCGCCGTCGCCGGTTTCGCCGTGACCTCCTTCGGGGTGCAGGCGGCGCTCGCCCTCACCAACGACGTGATCATCAGCAGCGCCCCGCCCGAACGGGCCGGCAACGCCTCGGGCATCGGGGAGACCGGCGCGAACCTGGGCGAGGCGCTGGGCGTTGCCGTCGCCGGGTCCGTCGCCGCCGCCGTGTACCGCGCCAAGCTGAACCTCGGCTCGTTTCCGGACGGCGCGGAACTCGATCCGGCCGGGGCCGCCCGGGCGACCCTGGGCGGTGCCACCGAGGCCGCCGGCCGACTGCCCGAGCGGCTCGGCGGTGAACTCCTCGCGGTCGCCAGGACGGCGTTCACCGACGGGATGCACGTGGCGGCGCTGGTCAACATCGGCCTCATGATGGCGCTCACGGGGGCGCACCTGGCCCTGCTGCGCCGCGACGCGGCGCGTCGGGGCCCCTCGGACCTCGATCCGGACCTGGATGCGGAACTTCAGGAAGCTCTCCCGGACCGCCGCTAGCGGACACCGGACCCGTGGCCGGGCTCAGCCCCGCGCCGCAGAGCTCCCCGCGCGCCGGGCGCGCACCGTCAGCCGGCCCAACATCCCTCTCCTGCCTCGCACTTGTAGGGCACAGACACCTGTCGAGTGTAGATGCAGAGCGTCACTATGGAGATGCGAAGAGTGAAAGTCGACAAGGAAGGGGAGCACGGTGGCTGCAGTACACGTATCACTCGGGGGACGAGACTCGGCGCGATGCGTCGAAGAGGCGGAGGAACCAGTGAAGGAATTGCGGGCTGTGCTCGCGGACACCCGAATCACGTCACCGTCGCTCCGGCTCGATCCGGTGGGTCTCGCGCGCGAGACCCACCGCACACCCGTGGCATCGGGCGGCTGTCCCGTCGGCGTCGCGGCCCCGCTCGCGGCGGCCCTCCGTGCGCAGCGTGCCACGGGGCTGTGATGCAACCGCCGCCCGTCGGTTCGTACGCCGTCGACATCCGTACCGGGAGGGTGGGCGTGGTCATGGGGCACGAGGGGCCGTATGTACAGCTGAGACCCTACGGCGGGGGCAAGGAATGGGACGTGGAGCCGGAGGCCGTACGCCTCGCGACCCCGGCGGAGCGCCTCAGGGCGGCGACCGCGTACGCCAACGCGCGCAGTCGTGGGGAGGTGCCCTGACGGACGGGCACCCGCGACCGGAAAGCGGACCATACGGCCCGGGGCGCCCCCGTCGTAGGCGAGAATGACTCCCATGAGTCTGTTCCGCGACGACGGCATCGTGCTGCGCACCCAGAAGCTGGGTGAGGCGGACCGGATCATCACGCTGCTCACGCGGGGTCACGGACGCGTGCGCACCGTGGCCCGCGGCGTGCGCCGGACCAAGTCGAAGTTCGGGGCCCGGCTGGAACCCTTCTCTCATGTGGACGTGCAGTTCTTCGCGCGCGGGAGCGAGCTGGTGGGGCGCGGACTGCCGCTGTGCACACAGAGCGAGACCATCGCCCCGTACGGGGGCGGGATCGTGACGGACTACGCCCGCTACACCGCCGGTACCGCCATGCTGGAGACCGCCGAGCGGTTCACCGATCACGAGGGGGAACCGGCGGTCCAGCAGTATCTGCTGCTCGTCGGGGGCCTGCGGACGCTGGCCCGCGGGGAGCACGCGCCGAACCTCGTCCTCGACGCCTTCCTGCTGCGCTCCCTCGCCGTCAACGGCTACGCGCCCAGTTTCGGCGACTGCGCCAAGTGCGGCATGCCCGGGCCGAACCGGTTCTTCTCCCTGGCCTCCGGCGGATCGGTCTGCGGTGACTGCCGCGTGCCCGGCAGCGTCGTACCCTCGCCAGGGGCCCTGGAACTGCTCGGCGCGCTGCTGACGGGAGACTGGGAGACCGCGGACGCGTGCGAGCCGCGGTACGTCCGGGAGGGCAGCGGGCTGGTGTCGGCTTATCTGCACTGGCACCTGGAGCGCGGACTGCGCTCGCTCCGGTACGTGGAACAGTAGAGCGACCTGAGATCGAGGGAGACGAGAAACACATGGCCGTACGCGGGTTCCTGGGGCGCCAGCGCCGCGAGTACACGACCCCGGAGCCGCACCCGTCCGGGGCTCGCCCGCCGAAGATCCCGGGCGAGCTGGTGCCGCAGCACGTGGCGATCGTGATGGACGGCAACGGCCGGTGGGCCAAGGAGCGGGGACTGCCGCGCACCGAGGGGCACAAGGTCGGCGCCGAGCGCGTGCTGGACGTGCTGCAGGGCGCGATCGAGATGGGCGTGGGGAACATCTCCCTGTACGCCTTCTCCACCGAGAACTGGAAGCGCTCGCCCGACGAGGTGCGCTTCCTGATGAACTTCAACCGCGACTTCATCCGCAAGACCCGCGACCAGCTCGACGAACTCGGGGTCCGGGTGCGCTGGGTGGGCCGTATGCCCAGGCTGTGGAAGTCGGTGGCCAAGGAGCTCCAGATCGCCCAGGAGCAGACGAAGGGCAACGGCCGGCTGACGCTGTACTTCTGCATGAACTACGGCGGCCGGGCCGAGATCGCCGACGCGGCGCAGGCGCTGGCCGAGGACGTGAAGGCGGGAAGGCTCGACCCCGCGAAGGTCACGGAGAAGACCCTCGCGAAATACCTCTACTACCCGGACATGCCGGATGTGGACCTGTTCCTGCGGCCGAGCGGCGAGCAGCGCACCTCCAACTACCTGATCTGGCAGAGCGCCTACGCCGAGATGGTCTTCCAGGACGTGCTCTGGCCGGACTTCGACCGCCGCGACCTGTGGCGGGCGTGCCTGGAGTTCGCCTCCCGGGACCGCCGTTTCGGCGGTGCCATCCCGAACGAGGAACTGCTGGCCATGGAGGGCGAGCAGGAGTAGCCCGCCCGTTGCCCCCGCAGGACCCTGCTCTACGATCACGGCTCGTCACCGTACGACCTGGGGAGGGGCCGTGACCGAGCAGACCGTGGGGCAGCGCGGAACCGACATCGTGCTGGAGTGCGAACTCCGGCTCGAGGACATGACGGAAGCCGTCCGGCTGATGATGCGCAAACGAGGCGGGCTGAGCTTGCTGTACCGCCCCGTCTCCCTCCTCTGCATCGAGCTGCTGGGAGTGGTGGCGTTGACGGCCGGTCTGCGCGGAGATGACAGCACCGGTGTCGCGTTCGGGGTGATGTTCATCCTGTGGCCGGTGCTGATGTTCCGGGTGCCTCGTATGACGGCACGCCGGATGCTGCGGGCGAACCAGCACCACGGTGTGATGCGGGTGACCGTCGGCGAGGAGGGCGTGCGGTTGGTCAGCGCCCACGTCGACTCGCGCACGGCGTGGGCCAACTACGGCAGCTATGCCGAGTCGGACCGCTGCTTCCTGCTGCGCAGCCCCGACCGTGCCGGAACCTTTACGGTGGTGCTCGTCAAGCGAGGCGCGCGTACCCCCGAGGACGTGGAGCGGCTGCGCGTCCTGCTGGACAGCAAGCTGCCGCGCGCCTGAGCCCCGTTCAGCCCTCGGCGGCCGCCGCGCACTCGGCGCACGTGCCGAAGATCTCCACCGTGTGGGCGACGTTGACGTAGCCGTGCTCCGCGGCGATCGCCTCGGCCCACTTCTCCACCGCGGGGCCCTCGACCTCGACGGCCTTGCCGCAGATGCGGCAGACCAGGTGGTGGTGGTGTTCGCCCGTCGAGCAACGGCGGTAGACGGACTCGCCGTCGGACGTGCGCAGGACGTCGACCTCGCCCGCGTCGGCGAGGGACTGCAGCGTGCGGTAGACCGTCGTCAGGCCCACCGAGTCGCCCTTGTGCTTGAGCATGTCGTGGAGCTCCTGCGCGCTGCGGAACTCGTCGACCTCGTCGAGCGCCGCCGCGACGGCGGCACGCTGGCGGGTGGATCGTCCCTTCACGGGCTGGCCGGCGGTCGTCACCGTTGCCTCCTTCTTGATGGCTCGCTCGCCTACGGGGCGCCTCGAGCCGGTGCCGGGACCGCGACCGTGCTCAGCCCTTCGGGCCGCCGCGTGATCGCGCTGTCGCCACCGGCGCGCCTCGTCGGCTCTCTCCCGGCTCACGTCTGCGCCCTGCCGGGCCATTGTGCCAGCCCGGACGGGGCATGGTCAGACTCCGACCTCGTCGGTCGCCTCCCGGGTGGCCGGAATCGCGCACTCGAGCGGGTCCCCGGCGGCCTGCGCGGCGGCGACCGCGCGGGCGCGTCGACGGGCCAGCGGGGTGGCCAGGGCGGTCAGCACGACGAACACGCCGATGGTCAGCAATACGATCGTGGCACCGGGCGGTACGTCCTGGTAGTACGACGTCACCGTGCCGCTGATCGTCACCGTGACCCCGATCACCACCGCGATCACGAAGGTCGTCGCGAAGCTACGGGTGAGCTGCTGCGCGGCGGCCACCGGCACCACCATGAGCGCGGACACCAGGATCAGGCCGACGACCCGCATCGCGACCGTCACGGTGACCGCGGCCGTGACCGCCGTGAGCAGGTTCAGCGCGCGCACCGACAGGCCCGTGACCCGGGCGAACTCCTCGTCCTGGCTGACCGCGAACAACTGACGGCGCAGCCCCAGGGTCACCACGATCACGAACCCGGCGAGGATCGAGATGGCCGTCACGTCCGACGGCGACACCGTCGACAGGGAGCCGAACAGGTACGAGCTGAGGTTGGCGTTGGAGCCGCCCGGTGCGATGTTGACGAACATCACGCCGCCCGCCATGCCGCCGTAGAAGAGCATGGCGAGCGCGATGTCGCCGCGCGTCTTGCCGTACCAGCGGATCAGTTCCATGAGGACCGCGCCGAGCACGGAGACGGCCGTCGCCATCCACACGGGGGAGCTGTGCAACAGGAAGCCGAGACCGACGCCCGTCATTGCCACGTGGCCGATGCCGTCGCCCATGAGGGGCTGGCGGCGCTGCACCAGGTAGATGCCGATGGCGGGGGCGGTGATGCCGACCAGCACGGCGGCGAGCAACGCGCGCCGCATGAATTCGTAGTCGAGGAGTTCCATCAGCTCAGCAGTCCCGTACGGATCGATTCGGTGCCCGCCGGTGCGTGCGGGTGGACGTGGTCGTGGCCGGGCAGCGCATGCTGGCCGACCGCGTGCGGGGGCGGTCCGTCGTGCAGGACGCAGCCGTCGCGCAGAACGACCGCCCTGTCGATCAGGGGCTCCAGCGGGCCCAGCTCGTGCAGGACCAGCAGGACCGTCGTGTCGGCCGCCACCTGCTCCCGGAGCGTCCGGGCGAGGATCTCCTGGCTGGCCAGGTCGACGCCCGCCATCGGCTCGTCCATGATCAGCAGCTCGGGCTCGGCGACCAGGGCACGGGCGATCAGCACCCGCTGGTGCTGGCCGCCGGAGAGGGCGTTCACGGAGTCCTTGGCGCGGTCGGCCATCCCGACCATCTCCAGTGCTCTGCGTACGGCCGCGTGGTCGGTCTTGCGGAAGACGCCGAAGCGGGTGCGGGACAGCCGGCCCGAGGAGACGATCTCGGTGACCGTCGCCGGGACGCCGCCCGCGGCGGTGGTGCGCTGCGGTACGTAGCCGACGCGCGCCCAGTCGCGGAAGCGGCCGCGCGGGACGCCGAACAGCTCGATCTCGCCGCCGCTGACCGGCACCTGGCCGATGACGCTGCGGATCGCGGTCGACTTGCCGGAGCCGTTCGCGCCGAGCAGGGCGACGACCTCACCGCGGCGCACGCTGAGGTCGATGCCGCGCAGGACGGGCCGGGCGCCCAGCTCGGCCCGTACCCCGCGCATCGCTATGACGGGCCCGCTCTTGTCGTCCGTCTCGCTCATGTCGGCCTCCCCGACGATCACTTGGCGCCCAGGGCCGTCTGCAGGGCCTTGAGGTTCGCTTCCTGGACGGCGAAGTAGTCCTTGCCGCGTGACTTGTCCGTGATGCCCTCGATCGGGTCGAGGACGTCGGTCTTCAGACGCGCGTCCTGCGCGATGGTCTTCGCGGTCTTGTCGCTGACGAGCGTCTCGTAGAACACGGTCGTCACGCCGTCGGCCTTCGCCATCTTCTCGAGGTCCTTGACGCGCGCGGCGCTGGGCTCCGACTCGGGGTCGAGGCCGTTGATGGCCTCCTCGGTGAGGCCGTAGCGCTCGGCGAGGTAGCCGAAGGCGGCGTGCGTGGTGACGAAGACCTTGGTCTTCGTGTTCGCGAGGCCGGCCTTGAACTCGGTGTCGAGGCCGTCGAGCCTCTTGACCAGGGCGGCGGTGTTCTTCCGGTAGTCGGCCGCGTGGTCCGGGTCCGCCTTCTCGAAGGCCTTGCCGACGCCCTCGGCGACCTGGGCGTAGCGCACCGGGTCGAGCCAGATGTGCGGGTCCTTGCCGCCGGACTCCTCGCCCTGGTGGGTGTCGTGCTCGGCCGCGTGGCCGCCGACCTCGTTGCCGTGCTCCTCCAGGGTGGTCAGGGAGGCGGCGTCGATCTTCGTCTTGATCTCCGACTGGGCCACGGCGTCGTCGACGGAGGGCTGGAGGTTCTTCAGGTACAGCACCGCGTCGGACTCCTGGAGCTGCGCGGTCTGCCGGGCGCTGATCTCCAGGTCGTGCGGTTCCTGGCCGGGCTGGGTGAGACTGGTGACGTGGACGTGGTCGCCGCCGACCTGCTCGGCGAGGAAGGCCATCGGGTAGAACGACGCGACGACGTCGAACTTGTCCGTGTTGCCTGCGGCTGCGCTGTCGGTGGAGCAGGCGGAGAGGGCCGCGATCCCGAGTGCGGTGGCGGCGGTGGCGGCGGCCGCGGGTATGAGGCGTCGTCGTACGTTCATGACAGTCATTTTCAACAAACATGGAAACCGTTGTCAACAACGATCGCGGTGAGAGCAGGGTCCGCCCGGATACCCGCTCCGGGTGCCCTACCGATTTGATTGGATGGGAGCCCCCGCCGGTAACCTGAAGCATTCGCTCTGAAGCAATGCTCCGCAGCAGACGCTTCGTCGCCCGTCGTCGTAATGAAGAGAGCACCGTGGCCGCCGACAAGATCGACACCATCGTCAGCCTGAGCAAGCGCCGTGGCTTCGTATTCCCCTCCAGCGAGATCTACGGCGGTCAGCGTGCCGCCTGGGACTACGGACCGCTGGGTGTCGAGCTCAAGGAGAACATCAAGCGCCAGTGGTGGCGCTACATGGTGACGTCGCGCGAGGACGTCGTCGGTATCGACTCGTCGGTGATCCTGGCGACCGAGGTCTGGATGGCCTCCGGTCACGTCGCCACCTTCACCGACCCGCTCACCGAGTGCACCTCCTGTCACAAGCGTTTCCGCGCCGACCACCTGGAAGAGGCATACGAGGCCAAGCACGGCCGGCTGCCGGAGAACGGCCTCGCGGACGTCAACTGCCCGAACTGCGGCAACAAGGGCATGTTCACCGAGCCCAAGCAGTTCTCGGGTCTCCTCTCCACCCACCTCGGCCCGACGCAGGACAGCGGTTCGATCGCCTACCTGCGCCCCGAGACCGCACAGGGCATCTTCACCAACTTCGCCCAGGTCCAGCAGACCTCGCGCCGCAAGCCGCCGTTCGGCATCGCGCAGATGGGCAAGTCCTTCCGCAACGAGATCACTCCGGGCAACTTCATCTTCCGCACCCGCGAGTTCGAGCAGATGGAGATGGAGTTCTTCGTCAAGCCGGGCGAGGACGAGAAGTGGCAGGAGTACTGGATGCAGGAGCGCTGGAACTGGTACACGGGCCTCGGTCTGCGCGAAGAGAACATGCGCTGGTACGAGCACCCGAAGGAGAAGCTCTCCCACTACTCCAAGCGCACCGCCGACATCGAGTACCGCTTCCAGTTCGGCGGCAACGAGTGGGGCGAGCTGGAGGGTGTCGCCAACCGCACGGACTACGACCTCGGCGCCCACTCCAAGGCCTCGGGCCAGGACCTGTCGTACTTCGACCAGGAGGCCGGCGAGCGCTGGACCCCGTACGTCATCGAGCCCGCGGCGGGTGTCGGCCGCGCGATGCTGGCGTTCCTGCTGGACGCCTACGTCGAGGACGAGGCGCCGAACGCCAAGGGCAAGATGGAGAAGCGCACGGTGCTGCGCCTGGACCCGCGGCTGGCGCCGGTGAAGGTCGCGGTCCTGCCGCTGTCCCGCAACCCCGAGCTGTCCCCGAAGGCCAAGGGGCTGGCCCAGGCGCTGCGCGCGCACTGGAACATCGAGTTCGACGACGCGGGTGCCATCGGCCGCCGCTACCGCCGCCAGGACGAGATCGGCACGCCGTACTGCGTGACGGTCGACTTCGACACGCTCGACGACAACGCCGTGACGGTGCGTGAGCGCGACTCGATGAAGCAGGAGCGCGTGTCGCTGGACCAGATCGAGGGCTACCTCGCGAGCCGTCTGATCGGCTGCTGAGCACGCCGCACTCGCGCCGGCCGCGGCTCGCTCGGCGCCGAGGTGCGGAAGCCGTCCGGGAAGCCCCCGGTTCCCTGCGCGGGAACCGGGGGCTTCGTCGTCCCCTGTCGAGCCCCCACCCCGCCCCCGCGCCAGGGGCGGAGCACCCTCGGACGGTCGCCGGTGGCGGGGCAGGGCCTCACCGGCGGCCTCAGCGGCCCTGGAGCGCCCTGACGTTGTCGCCGAACGTCCAGTTCTTCGAGCCGTCCCAGTTGACGGACCAGGTCATCAGGCCCTTCAGGCTCGTGCCGTAGTGCCTCCACGCCTGGGAGACCAGGGACGGTGACATATAGCCGCCGCCCGCTCCGGACTGGGCGGGCAGTCCCGGGACCTGCTTGTCGTACGGCACCTTGACCGTGGTTCCCTGGACGGTCAGGCCCTTGTTCAGGCAGTCCGTCTGCGCCACGAAGCCCGCCACCGTGCCGGCCGCGTAGGAGTCGCCGGAGCAGCCGTACATGCTGCCGTTGTAGTACTGCATGTTGAGCCACCACAGCCGGCCGTTGTCCGCGTACTTCTTGATGACCGGCAGGTACGCGCCCCAGATCGAGCCGTAGGTGATGCTGCCGCCGGTGACGTACGCGGTCTCCGGGGCCATCGTCAGGCCGAAGTTCGACGGCATCTTGGCCAGCACCCCGTCGATGATGCGGACCAGGTTGGCCTGGGACGTGGACAGTTGGCCGATGTTCCCGCTGCCGACCAGGCCCGTCTCGATGTCGATGTCGATGCCGTCGAAGTTGTACTTCTGCAGGATCGGGACGATCGTCGAGAGGAACCTGTCCGCGACGGCCGTCGAGCTGAGGTCGATACCCGCCGTGGCCCCGCCGATGGACAGCAGGATCGTCTGCCCCGCCGCCTTGGCCGCGCACATCTCCGCCGGGGTCGCCACCTTCACCCCCGTGTCCATGCCGTCCTCCCACAGCGCGGTGCCGTCGGAGCGGATGACCGGGAACGCCGCGTTGATCACGTTGTAGCCGTGCGCGGCGATACGGGAGTCGGTGATCGGGGTCCAGCCGAAGGGCGGGTGGACCCCGTTCGACGAGCCGTCCCAGTTCTCCCAGTAGCCCTGCAGGACCTTGCCCGCCGGGCGGGACTTCACGGCGCAGGTGTCGGCCGCGGACGCGGTGGGGGCGGTCGCGACCGACAGCGCGACGAGGAACGCCGCCGTCAGGGCGGCGGCGAGCAGGCGGAACCTGTCGCGGAGCATGCGGGCCTCCCGGTGGGGGTGCGGTGAGGTGTCGTAGACATGACAGTGCGCTGGTCCAGGCCTCTCGTCAATAGGTCTGGACCAGATCGCGCGCCCGGCCGCGCCCGGAGTGCGACGGTGCGGGTGGGGCGGGTGTGAATGACGAGCAGAGGTGACAACTGACGAATAACAGATATTGAAATCTGTCATCTGTCATGCCATGCTGGATTAACGCTTCAACGAGAACCAGGGAGATTTCATGCGCACCCTCCAGCTCGGGGCCACCGGACCCCAGGTCTCCGCCGTCGGCCTCGGCTGCATGGGCATGTCCGCCCTCTACGGCGACGCCGATCGGGCCGAGTCCATCGCCACCATCCACGCCGCCCTGGAAGCGGGCGTGACCCTGCTCGACACCGGCGACTTCTACGCCATGGGCCACAACGAGATGCTCATCGGCGAGGCCCTGCGCTCCGCCTCCGCCGCCCGCCGCGAACAGGCCGTGGTCAGCGTCAAGTTCGGCGCACTCCGCGACCCCGACGGCAACTGGTCCGGGCACGACGGCCGCCCCGCCGCCGTCAAGAACTTCGCCGCGTACTCGCTCCAGCGGCTCGGCGTCGACCACATCGACGTCTACCGGATCGCCCGCCTCGACCCCGACGTCCCGATCGAGGAGACGGTCGGAGCCATCGCCGAGCTGGTGGAGAAGGGACACGTCCGGCACATCGGCCTCAGCGAGGTCGGCGCCGACACCATCCGCCGGGCCGCCGCCACCGCCCCGATCACGGACCTGCAGATCGAGTACTCGCTCATCTCGCGGGGCATCGAGGACCGCATCCTGCCCACCACCCGGGAGCTGGGGATCGGCATCACCGCGTACGGCGTGCTGTCCCGCGGTCTGATCTCCGGCCACTTCACCCGCGACCGGAAGCTGGCCGCGAACGACTTCCGCTCCTTCTCGCCCCGCTTCCAGGGCGAGAACCTCGACCACAACCTCGGCCTGGTCGACGCGCTGCGCAAGATCGCCGAACAGAAGGGAGTGAGCGTGGCCCAGCTGGCCATCGCCTGGGTCCTGTCCCGCGGCGGGGACATCGTGCCGCTGGTCGGCGCCCGCACCCGGGAACGCCTGTCCGAGGCGCTCGGCGCACTGGACGTGACCCTGGACGAGGCCGACCTGGCGGCGATCGCGTCGGCCGTTCCGGCGGACGCGGCGGCCGGTGCCCGCTACCCCGAGATGCAGATGACGCACCTCGACAGCGAGCGCTGACCCCGCCGGCGGGTAGCGTCTTTGCCATGGCACCCACCACCGAGACCCTGACCGCCGAGCGCATCCTCGAGACGACCGAGGAGGTGCTGCGCCGCCACGGCCCCGCCAAGGCCACCGTGGTGGACGTGGCCCGCGCGCTCGGCGTCAGCCACGGCAGCGTGTACCGCCACTTCCGTACGAAGGCGGCGCTGCGGGACGCGGTCACCAAGCGGTGGCTGGACCGTACGGCCGCGGCGCTGGCCGGGTTCGTCACCGAGGAGGCGGATCCCGAGACGCGGCTGCGGGACTGGTTCCGGGGGCTGTTCGAGGCCAAGCGGCACAAGGCGGGGGACGACCCCGAGCTGTTCGCCACCTTCACCGTGCTGGCCGACGAGAACAGCCAGGTGGTCGACCAGCACCTGGAGGACCTGACGGGCCAGCTCACGGAGATCGTCCGCGACGGTGCCGCGTCCGGTGCCTTCACCGCCGCCGACCCCGCGACCACGGCCCGCGCCCTGTTCCACGCCACGGGCCGCTTCCACGACCCGTCCTACCACCGGGAGTGGTCGCGGCCCGGCATCGACGACCAGTTCGAGGCCGTGCTGGATCTGCTGCTGCGCGGGCTGCGTGCCGGTACCTGAGGCAGGCCGCGCTCAGGCGACACAGAACTCGTTGCCCTCCGGGTCCCGCATGACCCACCAGTGGCCGGCGGGGCCCTTGTCCACCTCCTCGACGCGCGTCGCGCCCAGGGACTCCAGCCGGGCGGCCGTCGCGTCCCGGGCCTCGGGACCGGCGTGGACGTCGATGTGCAGCCGGTTCTTGGCGCTCTTGGGCTCGGGGACGTCCTGGAACAGGACCCGTCGGCCTCGGCCGATGCCCGTCTCCTTGTCGTACGGGTCCTCGGGGTGCCGGATCGCCGCGAAGCCCCGGAAGACACGGATGCCGTTGTGCTCGGCGACCGCCATCTGCGGCAGTCGGCCCGCCGCCAGCAGGCGCTCGATCAGCGCGCCGTTGTCCTCCACCTCGTAGCCCAGAGCCGCCGCCCAGAAGTCCGCCAGGGCGGGGGCGTTGTGCGTGTCGACGACCAATTTCCAGTCCATTGCTGCCATGTGACCACTTGTATGGGCCGCATGGGGTCGCCGTCCATGGGTGGGGCCGAGGAGAATGGAATCGTGCCGCGGTCCCGCACCGGGGGCCGCCTTTCTCCTCGATCCGGGAGCCCTGGGCCCGGAGCCGCTCACCAGAAGCGGACCGGGAGCCCTCCGGCGCCAGGAGATGCCGCACGAGCCCGCCGGTCGTCCCGGCCGGACCGTGCGGTCCCGGCCCGGCCGGGACCGCCGGTGTACGACGGTGCACTGCGGCAGTCCCCGCAAGGGCCGACGCCGTCCGCCCGCCGGGCCGAGGAGGGCCCGTGCCCGGTCGTCGCCCGGGGGCAGGTCACTGTTGGGTCTCCGCCCGGTCCTCCGTCGCCTGGTGTTCCTCGGCGAGGTGTTCCTCGGCCTTGAGCCACGGCAGGAACTGGGCACTCTTGCGCCAGCCGCAGCTGTCGCACCGGATCTTGCGCTTCGCCCCCGTCCCCTCCACTCGCACCACGTGCTCATGCCCGTCCTGGTCCCAGCGGCTGACCTTGCTCGTGTTCATCTGCAGCATGACGCCTCCACGGAAAACCTGTCCGCCCGCGCAGCAAGGAGTGTGCAACACCAGCAAGATCGATAGGGCGTCTTGTACGGCGAGTTGACACTCCTGTCACCGAGCCTTCGCCGAAGCACTCCGTTGCCCCGCGTCCTGTGCGGACGCGGGGCACTTCCGGGCGGGCCCGGCGTCAGCTGATCGTGCGCGGCAGGCGCAGGCTCAGGCCGACCGTGAGGGCCACACCGGCCAGCTGGACCAAGAGCGTGGTCACCAGCGCGTCCCGCATCCCCATGCCGGGCACCAGGGCCAGGAAGAGGGAGCCGAGCGTCGCCACGCCGAGCGCCAGCGCCGACTGCTGGGTCGTGATCATCACACCGCCGCCGACGCCCGCCCTGGCCGGCGAGACCTCGGACAGGATGATCCGCAGCACGATCGGGAGCTGGAGCGCCTGGCCCGCGCCGGCCACCGCCGCGCCCGGCAGCAGCTCCACCACGCCCAGATGGGGCCAGGAGCGCCAGGCGGCGAACGCCATCAGTGCCACACCGACGCCCTGGACCAGACCGCCGACGCTCACCACACGGGTGCCGAACCGGGCGACGAGCCGCGGTCCGCAGAGCGACACGACGAAGAAGGCCACCGCCATGGGCACGAGTGCCAGGCCCGCCCCGACCGGGCCGAGTCCGGCGCCCTGCTGCAGGGACACCGCGATCACGAACATGAACCCGCTGAAGCCGATGGAGAACGGCACGATCATGATCAGCCCGCGCCGCAGCGACACCAGCGCGAACAGGCTCGGCGGCACCAGCGGCGTACGGCCCCGCCGGTCCGCGCGGCGCTCCACCGCGTAGAACGCCCAGGCCGCGAACGGGAAGGCGGCGAGGGCCAGCCAGGTCCACAGCGGCCAGCCGGCCGCGCGTCCCTCGGTGAGCGGCGCGAGCAGGGTCAGCAGCGAGAGGGCGAGCAGCACGGTGCCGGGTACGTCCACCGGCTCGGGGTGGTGGGAGCGGGTCTCGGGGACGGTGCGTGCGGCCAGCACCAGGCCGACGACCACGACGGGGACGTTGACGAGGAACACCGAGCGCCAGCCGGTGCCCGCGATGTCCGCGGCCACGAGCACACCGCCGAGGATCTGCCCGGCCACCATGGAGAGTCCGGCCGTCGCCCCGTACAGGCCCATCGCCTTGGCGCGGCGCTGTCCGCTGGTCGCCGCCTGGATCGTGGCGAGCACCTGGGGCAGCATCGCGGCGGCCGCCGCGCCCTGCGCGACCCGCGCGGCGACCAGTGTCCAGGCGTTCGGAGCGAGCCCGCACGCCAGCGAGGTCACCCCGAAGGCCGCCATCCCGCCGAAGAAGAACTCGCGGCGGCCGAAGAGGTCGCCGAGCCGCCCGCCGAGGACGAGCAGGACGGAGTACGACAGCCCGTACCCGGCGACGACGAGTTCGAGCACGGCCTCGCTCGCGTGCAGGTCCCTGCCGATCGTCGGGAGGGCCACGTTGACGATGAAGAAGTCGATGAGCGGCAGTGCCGCGGCCAGCAGCACCGTGAAGAGTCCGAGGCCGCTCAGCCGGGGCGTGATCACCGGCGAGCGGACGGTACGGGAAGTCAGAGTTTCGGTCACGCCATCGAGCCTGCGGGGAGGCTCAGAGGGGTACCAGAGTCTCCTTATCCTGGTAGAAGCGCTACCTGGCAACAGGGTCCGGTACTCGGCAGGCTGGGGGAATGACGACCATGGTGCAGGAGACGACGACTGTCCGTGAACCGCGGGAACGGGGAGACCGCGAGGCGCCCGCATCGGACATCCGGCGGCACGAACTGGCCGCGTTCCTGCGGCACCGGCGCGAGCACATCACCCCGGAGCAGGTGGGGCTGCCCCGCGGCCGGCGCCGCCGCACGCCGGGGCTGCGGCGCGAGGAGGTCGCGCACCTCTCGGCGGTCGGAGTGACCTGGTACACCTGGCTGGAACAGGCCCGGGACATCCAGGTCTCCGTCCAGGTCCTCGACGCCCTGGCCCGCGCCCTGCTGCTCGACGCCAGCGAGCGGTCGCACCTGTTCAACCTGGCCGGGGCCATCGACCCGGCCCCCGGTTCGAGCTGCTCGCCGGTCACCGACGCCCAGCGCGCCCTGCTGGAACAGCTGGAGCCGATCCCGGCCTGCATCCAGAACAGCCGGTACGACATCCTCGCCTACAACCGCACCTACGGGCTGCTGCTGTGCGACCTCGACGGCGTCCCGCCGACGGACCGCAACTGCATGGTGCTGTGCTACACCAACGCGGACTGGCAGGCGTCGATCGTGCAGCTGGAGGAGACCATGCGGCTCATGGCCGCCAAGTTCCGTGGCGCCATGGCCGGCCATCTCGGCGAACCCGCCTGGAAGATGCTGCTCAAGCGGCTCACGGCCGAGTCCGCCGAGTTCCGGCAGGCCTGGGAGCGGCACGAGGTCGTCGGCGCCCGCAGCAAGCGCAAGCAGTTCCTCAACGCCCATGTCGGTCGGCTGACCCTGGACCACACGGACCTGTGGCTGGGGCCGCACGACGGAGCGCGGATGGTCACCTACGCGCCGGCGGACGAGGAGTCGGGGCTGCGGCTGGAGAAGCTACAGGACATCGCGCTGGCCAGGAGCGCGGTGTAGGGGAGGAGTCGTGGGGGGGGCGCGGGCGGCGCGCGGCCGCGGCGCCCCGCGCGCGGGCGACCCCCCCACCCCCCCGCGCCCCC
>NZ_JBEYXD010000130.1:0-16922 GCF_040644975.1 Streptomyces sp. NPDC046900
TCGCCGACCGTGGTGCACAAGATTTTGATGACCCAGAACCAGATCGTGACCTCGGGGACCTTGTTCAGCATCCCCCGAGAGGGCGTCCGAAGACTCCCGGAGGAGCGGCGGTGAGAGGCCGCCCCAGCCGGCTGCTCGCCGGCTCGGTGCTGCTGTCCTTGCTGGGCGCCTGCCCCTGGAATCACAGGACTCTCAGACGTTTCATAGGTCATGTTGCCCGACTGTGCCATCGGGTACCTGAACGCAACCTGACTGCCGCCGCGGCGTGACAAGGTAGGGGTGCGCTCCTGCGGCTTGCCGGCCCGACGGGGAGCATCTTGGGTCTGGGCGCGGCGAGGACCCGTGCCTGGCGTGGCACGCGGGCGGCGTCGAACGCTTGCAGGTATTCGGGAGGGCCGCAGGCTGCAGCGGATCAGCCGGACCGTGAAGGACCCGGTGAAACTCCGCCGGGCGATCGTGGTGCTCGTGTCCACCCAGGGCCAGACGGTCAAGGACATCACCATGCTGATGCAGGTCAGCGAGGACTACGTCCGCGATGTCATCCACGCCTCCAACGAGCGGGGGACACGGGCCTGGCGAACGCGTCCGCGGCGTTCGACAACGACGCGACGTCCAAGCGCGGTGCCCGTCAGGGCGCCCGGGTGGGGATGCCGAGGTGGAAGTCGAAGCGTGTGACACGTCTCGCCTGCCGGTTCACTACCGGCACCCCGTCGTCGAGGACCTGAACGTTGCCGGGATGCTCCGCAACCGTCGTCTGGCCCGGAAGATCGCTGACGCCGGGTTCGGGGAAATCCGACGCCAACTCACCTACAAGAGCCGGCGCAACGCCTGCCGCATCGTGGTCGCGGACCGCTGGTTCCCCTCCTCCAAGACCTGCTCGGCGTGTGGTGCGGTGAAAGCCGAACTGCCCTTACACGCCCGCATTTTCGACTGCGCCGTATGCCCACTCGTCAAAGACCGGGACGAGAACGCAGCACGCAACCTCGCCGCTCTTGCGGCGATGGCAGTAACTGGTACCGGAGTGGCCGCAGACCAGGGCGCGTCAGCGCCGAAACCTCGTGGAGCCGACCAGAAGACCCGCACACCCGTCCCCGCCACCCGGCGAGGACGGGGCGGCCAGGTGGCGCAACCCTGCCGCACCAGCGGCAGACAGAAACGAGAGACCGTACTCAAGCCGAAGCCCTCACGCTTGGTGATGTGACGGACCTTCCGGGCCGCAATGCCCGGAATGTTGTGAACTCACAACGGTCTCGGCAACGGCAGGGACGACACGCTTACTCCATATTCCTGTGAACCGCGGAACTGTCATCGGGCGAGAGAGGCCGCGTCGCCCATCACGACCACGGGGTGGTCAGCGGGGTCGAGGGCCCGCATCAACTGCTTCATGTGCGTCTTGGAGAGGCTGACGCAGGCGTGCGTGGGGCCGCCGTGGTCGACGTGGATCCATATGCCCCCGCCGCGGTTGTCGCCCATCGGCTTGGTGGCGTCCATCGGTGAAGTGCCTGGCTTCCGGTTGTAGTTGATTGCGATCACATAATCGAAGGAACCGGCGAGCGGTTCGCCCTCGAGACCGGGCCCGCTGATGGAGAAGGCACCGGAATGGTGGTAGGGCAGCTTGGTGCCGGGGTCGGCCAGCCGTCCGCCGGCGTCGGTGAGACCGAACACCCCTATGGGGCTGCGAAGGTCGCCCGCGTAGTGCTCGTCGGTCCAGCCCTTGTAGCCGTTGTGCCCGGGCCAAACCGCCCCGGGACGCCAACCACCGCCGACGCGCTCGTAGAGTACGACCTTCGACGACGCCGAGTTCCGGGCGGCTCCCGTGACCAGGACGACCTGGCAGGCGTCGGCCGGGATGTGCGACAACGTCCTGGGGCCGAGCCCCGGCAGCCGGGAGAGGATCTGAGGCCGCGGCGAAACCGTCGTCCATGGCTTGACGGGGACAGCAGTCGACTGCCCGGCCGCGGGTCCAGCAGAGTCCAGGAGGATCGAGGCCGTCCCAGGAGCAGGGGTGGAACCTCCTTCGGGCATGTGGTGGTACGCGGCGATCCCGAGCGAGGAGACGATGACCGCCGCGGTTGCGGATATGTAGGGCCTGTGGAGGCGCATTGGTGCAGGCTTTCTCAAGGGGGCGGGAAAACGAGAGGCAGACCTGTGGGCGGGGCTCACGGATCCGGAAGACCAGACGGTGTTCGTGGGCGTGCGGCAGGCCTGGCAGTGCTGCCCGGCGCGGTACTTGACCTCGCAGGCCGTTGCACACACCTTCAACCAGACTGGCTCCAGGCCGGATCGCCTGGATGTCGGGAACTCAGCTGGGATGCCGAGGGCGCCGCGGGAGGCTGCGACCACGGATGCTGGTCGTTGCTCGGAGGTCTGCCGCGTCAAGTCAGCGGCAGATCTCCGAGTCCGTCAGTCGATGTTCGAGGAGGCAGTCGTCTTTGCGAGCGCTCCCTGCGGGCTGCGCAGGTCGGCTCTCGGCTCAGCTACGAGCGTTCTTCGGTACGGTGATCTGGTGCTCGCCCCAGCTCATCCGGGTGGTCGCTGAGTAGTTGACCGTCGCGCCCGCTTCGAGACCCGCTTGCTGGGCCCTGGCCGAGGCCTTGACCAGGATGACCTGCTCGCTGAGCATCGCACCGGTGGCCGGGTCCACGACGAGCCGCTGTTGCGTGGTCCCCAGCGGTGTCCTGTATGTGCTCGGGAACTCGACGCCAACGCCCTCACGCCCCAGGGGATCTGTGGCACGTGCGATCACCCGGACTCCGGGCAGATGTGCCATCACCCGGTACGCGGCCGCCCGGACCCCGGGCTTCACGGGCATCGTCACGAGGTTGGCTGCCTGGCGCAGCATCCAGGCGCTGCGGCCTGAGGTGCCGGTCTCGGCGCCGTTGTCCTCTGCGTACAGTCGCTCCAGGTAGCGGCGCAATTCATTGCTGGCGGAAGGAAGTTCGCGCAGGTCCTTGTAGGAGACGTTGCGCGGGCCGACGGCATAGATCTTGTCGTCGATGTTCGTCTTCATGACCATCGGCCGCCCGGTTCCCATCGTGAAACCGAGCCTGTTGCTCCCGGCCTTTGTCGCGACCTCGACCTGCACCGTGCCGGGCGAGCCGGCCGCGCGCCAGCGTGCCTGGTCCGCTGCGGTCCGGGGCTCGGTCACGGAATCCAGGCCGGAGACCATCAGGCTCCTGGTTCCGGGGCGCACACCCACCGACCACTCGTCGGTGGACGTGCTGCGCACGGCGAAGAGCTGCCCCGTCACACCGGCGACGTCCACGTTCTCCGAGCGCGTGGTGGTCTGCCAGTAAGTGCCCTCGGCGACCGAGGACTCGGCCTTCTTGGCGGCGCTGAGCAGTTCGAGGTGGCCGTCGACGCGCACGTCCGCGGTGGCACCCGGCCGCTCCGTTCCGGCGGAGGACCGCGGCGGTGCGGCCGGCCGATCGGCCGGCTCCTGCCAGTCGAGCGTGCTCACGGCTACGGCGGACGCCGTCACGGCTACCAGGGCCGCCGCTCCCAGAGGCCGGAACCCACCTCGCCGGCGGGGTGCGGGGATGCGTGCGGCGGGGCCGTCCGTCGCCTCGGCGACGATGCGTGCGAAGTCCTCCCGCTGCCGCGTGGGGTCCACCAGCCGGGACGGATCCAGTGCGTCGGGCCGTGCGTCCGCGAGCACCTTCATGACGTCGGGCCGCCCGGGCCGCTTGCGGGTGTTCTTCACGCGGGTGCTCCTTCGTGATGAGTGGGGTGCGGGGCCTCTACGGGAGGTGCGGACGCCGTCTGTGACACGGGTGCCGTTTCCAGGGCCTTCTCCAGTCGGCGGCGGGCCCGGTACAGCCGGACGGTCAGCGTCGCGGTGGTGCAGTCCAGGACCTGTGCGGCCTCCCTGGCGCTCAGGCCGTGCCAAGCGATCAACGTCAGCAATTCCCGGTCGGCCTCCGGCAGGCTCGCGAGGGCCTGCAGCGCGTTGTGCCGATCGGTGACCTCCGCCGCGACGTCACCGACGTCCATGTGGGCTCCGCTGCTGATGCGCTGTGCTTCCTCGGCGGCGAGGAGATACTGGTGGGCGTCCCGGCGACGCAGTTCGCGCACCAGGTTGCGGGCCACGCCCAGGAGCCACGGCAACGCCGGTTGAGGAATGTTGCCCACCCGCTGCCAGGCGACGGTGAACGTCTCGCTGGTGATGTCCTCCCCCGCCTGCCGTCCGACCAGGCTGGTGGCGTAGGCGAGGACACGCGGATAGCACTCCTCGTAGACGTCCCGGAAGCGTTGAACCTGTGTCACGCGCCGTCCCCTCGATTCGGCTCTCTCACCAAGCAATGGGCGTAGCGGCTCGTTTCTTACATCCCGAGGCGACAATTTCCTGCAGATGTGGCGCGCATCACGCCGGGGAGCCGGACTCTATGTCCCGCGGTGCCGCCCAAGGCGTACTCGACCCTTCGAATCGAACATCTGAGGTCCGTCTTGAAAGCTCATCGGTTGGTGGATCACGGTGAGGTGGTACGTCGCCATGAGCTCAGCGATGAGGAGGAGTTACTCGCTGCTGATAGAGCGGGCTGTCACAGCACGGTCCGGTGCGAACGACGATCCGTCCTGAGTGCTCCCAGCCACCCAACGTCGACCTGAGAGCCGGCACGGCGAGCAACGCCTGGTTCGCCACGGGTCCGGGCCACGGCATACAGCTCACCGAAGGTCCACACGCCGGGTGCCTCGTCGTCGGAGCACAGCGGCCTGGCTTTGTCGTTGAGCGCCGACAGCGCGCGCAGGTGGGTTTCGACAGCACTTCGTGATCGGCAGGCGAAGGAGGGTCGGGCGGTTTTGGCAGCACCAAAGCTCCGTCCGGCCTGGCCACCTGGTGTGATGATCATCCCCGTGTCTTCGCTGCCCGCCATGGAGTGAGAGGACGAAAAGACGTGGATGTGTATGAAGCCGTGGACAGTCGCAGGGCCGTGCGGGCGTTCAGCGATGAGCCGGTATCCAAAGAGGTACTCGAACGAGTGCTGGCTGCAGCGGCGCGGGCTCCGTCGAGCGGGAACCTCCAGCCCTGGCATGTGTATGTCGTGACCGGAGAGCCCTTGGCCGAGCTCAAGAGACGCGCGACGGCCAGGGCACTGGCGGGCGACCCGGGTGATGAGCGGGAGTATCCGATGTACCCGGACGAGATGGCCTCACCGTATCTGGACCGTTTTTCCGCTGCGGCCACCCAACGGTACAAAGCGCTGGGAATCGAGCGCGACGACCCCGACAGGCCCACGAAGATCGCCGCCTTGAATTCGGAGGCGTTCGGGGCGCCGGTCGTACTGTTCTGCTACCTCGACCGGACGATGGGGCCCGGACAGTGGGGGGACGCGGGGATGTACTTGCAGACGGTCATGCTGTTGCTGAGGGCGGAAGGGTTGCACAGCTGCACCCAGGTGATGTGGACGATGTATCGCAAGACCGTCAGCGAGATAGCCGGAGCAGACGACAGGCTCGCACTGTTCTGCGGTGTCGCGGTGGGATTCGAGAAGGAAGGCGTGCCACGGCTGCGTACCGGGCGGGCGGACATCACAGAAACAGTGAGCTTCATCGGAGTGTGACCCGCTGACCGGTGGTCCTCACAACAGACGGGTCGTCAGCCCGCGTCGCTCCGCTCGACCGGTTCGGTGAGCGAGGCGTCGCCCTCCATCTGCTCCGCGACCTCGACGCCGTGGCCGCCGGACGCACCTTGCACTGGAGTTCAGGCGGCACCGAAGGGGCCGTGAACCGCGTCTAGAAGATCAAAAGGCAGCTCTACGGACCCCCTGGATTCGAACTACTCCGCAACATGATCCTGCTTCAGTGCCCCTCGGCACTGATCAGCATCCGCTGCTGTGAAGAGTCCCGGCGCTTCTACGACCGAAAGCGCGCCGAGGGCAAGCGTCACACCGAGGCCGTCCTCGCCCTCGCCCAGCGTCAACGTCCTATGGGCCTTGCTCACTCGGCGCGACCAGTTGCCGCCACGGTCACGCCCAGGCCGATCATCGCGAGGCCGCCCGCACCGCCGACCATTGACAGGCGGCGATCCGATCTGGCGAACCAGGAACGTGCCGCCGAGGCACCCAGGCCCCACATGGTGTCTGTGATCAGGCCGATGCTGACTGGGGCCAGGCCCAACACCATCATCTGAACGGGGACGTGACCCGCCGAGTGGTTCACGAACTGCGGTAGCACTGCCGCGAAGAAGACAATGCCCTTCGGATTGGTGGCGCCTACGAAAATGCCATCCAGGATCGTGCGTAGATCGCCGCGCTCAGCTCCCGGCGCCTTCATGTCCGCCGCGCGCAGCTCCTTGCGGTGCCGGAACGCTTGAACGCCCAAATAGACGAGATACGCCGCTCCTGCCAGCTTCACGCCCATGAACACCACCGCCGAGGTCTCCACCAACACGCCGAGACCCCACGCCACAGCAATCACCAGGGCGTAAGAGCCGACTCCATTGCCGAAAACCGTCTCCAGGGCTGTGCGTCGGCCGTGCGCGAGAGCCCGCCCGACCACAAACAGCACGCTCGGCCCCGGAATCACGATCACCAGTAGGGACAACGCTGCGAACGCGAGAATGCTCTCTGCGGACACCATGCGCCCTCACCTCCTGATTCGCCCGGTACAGGGGCATACAAGCAGAAGGTGTCACGGCCGCTCTAGTACTCCAGCTGTAGATCGCGTTCTTCGTAGTGCGAGGTCGGCCGGGCCGTCTCGCATCCCGGGTTGGTCCGATTGATCGGATCTGTCGGTGGGTCGCGCCGGGACGTTCCGGGCGGAGGCAGAGCCGAGGTTATGAATGCGGCACCACCCATGAAGATCAACCTCAGGAGCCACACGATGCGCCCCATCAGGGCAGCCTGTCTCGGCACGGCCACTGCGCTGGTCACCCTTCTCGCCGGCGCCCCTGTCGCGGCCGCCGCCGCGAAGGACACCGCTTCCTCCCACGCCAAGGTCGGAGACCGGGTCATCACACTCATCGGCCATCTCGGGCCGCAGTCGTTCTTCTACGTCAACCCCGGCGGCGTCCCCCGGGCCCAGGGCGATCGGACCGTCTTCAGCTCGGTCCTCAAGGACGAGCACGACAACCATGTCGTCGGCGAAACCGACGGCACCTGCACCACCACCCGGGTCGACAACGGCGGAGCGGAGGCGTGCGTCGTGAACTACAACCTCCCGGGCGGCCAGATCACCGTGCAGGGGATGGTCTTCGGCAATCTCAACGCGGGCCCTCCCCCTTCGTTCGACAATGCGATCACCGGCGGCACCGGGGTATTCGACCGGGCTCGTGGCATGGTCCACGCCGACACGATCGGCTCGGGCATGAGGCGTTTCACGATCGACCTCGACAGCTGACCGCACCTGCCCCCGACCGGCGACAAGGCTGGCCCGTCCACGGCACCGCCCACCGGCTCGATTGGTCCCCATGGGCGACGCCGCCACCAGGCCCGATCCCAGGCCATCCACCATCAGCGACAAGCCGCCCAGCCATGAAGATCGCGATCTACGGCTGGAGTACTAGTACTCCAGCCGTAGATCGTGATCACGGATGGGTAGGTCGCTCGTCGGTAGCCTGCCCATGTGGCTGAGACCTGGGACGAAGAGCAGTTGATCGCAGACGGTTTCGAGCGCGTGTACGTCGAGTTGGAATGGTACGACGGAGCTCGTGTCGGCCTCGCTGGCATCGACGGCAAGCCCCACTACTTCGACGGCTATGACCAATACCTCGGCGACAAGGCCGATCACGCTGCGGCCTCGGACGCCAGCGAAGTGCCCGCCGTTTGACAGGAGGCATTCGAGGGCCTGATGGCCCGGATCGCCAGCCGGTTCACCCGGGTTGAACCCCGCCGTCGGGTGCGGCGGTTAATCTCCGGGCTGCTGTCGGATCTACCGCGCAAGAACTGCTGGACCCTGGCCGAGCACGTTTCAGGCGAAGGTCCTGGCGGCGCGCATCCCGAAGGGGGCATGGCAGCGGCGCTCGGCCGGAGCGGCGCGAAGGGCGAGCGATACTACGACCGGGCCAACGTCGTCATCCACGGCCGGACCGATCGGCTCGGGCGGCCGTCGGCGACGAGGGGGATCTTCGTGGTCAGTCCGCCACGGGACCGACCGATGGCGTGATCCTCCGGTTCGCCGGCCGAGGCCCCCTTTTTGCGGGCCCCGGCCGCGTGCTGGTGGGCGCGCACGATCGTCGAGTCCACCGATATCGCGCAGCGGAGGAGGCAAGCCAGGACAGGGCGAACGTCGCGCCGGCGAGGGCGAGTTACCCCCTGCGCTCTGCGGAGCCCGGCAAGGGAGGATTGCAAATCGCCTGCGGGTTCCCGCACCGCGATTCACGAAAGGGTCAGACTCTGACCTCTCCCCCAACCTCGGCCTGTGAAGCCGAGATCGCCTTCGGTGCCCGACGTCCGGGCATCCACCAGTTGGCCTTGCCGCACAGTTCCATGACCGCGGGGACAAGAATCATCCTGACGACGGTGGCATCGATGAGGACGGCGACTGCCATGCCCAGGCCTCCCTGCTTGACCCCGATGTCGGGGCCGACCAGGGAGGTGGTGAAGACGGCGATCATGATGGCGGCCGCGGCGGTGATGACCTTGGCGGTGCGCGCCAGCCCGCGAGTGACGGCCATCCGGGTGTCGCCGGTGCGTTCGTATTCCTCACGGATCCGTGAGATCAGGAAGACCTCGTAGTCCATGGACAGGCCGAACAGGACCGGGAACATCATCATCGGCACCCAGGTCGTGATCGGCATGCTGGTGGGGAATCCTAGGGCCGGGCCGAACCATCCCCACTGCACGACGGCGACGATCACGCCGTAGGCGGCACCGATCGACAGCAGGTTCATCAAAGCGGCCTGCAGGGCGATCGTGACCGATCGGACGAGCGCGATCAGCAGCACCATGGACATCGCGATGACGACCGCGATCATCAAGGGCAGGCGGGAGCCGACCTCGTCGGCGATGTCGATGGTGGCGGCGTTCGGCCCGCCGAGGTAGACCCGTTGACCACCGGGTGCCTCGGGCAGCACATCGTCGCGGAGTCGGTGCACCAGGTTCACGGTTGCTTCGTCTTGATATCCGGTCGTGGGGAAGGCCATGAAGGTGGCGGCCTTCCCGTCCTTGCTGGCCCGAGGCTGGGTGACGTAGGCGATGCCCTGGGTCTTGCCGACCGCTTGGACGACGGGACGTAGATCGGCGTTCTGGGGGTCGACCTCGGCGGCGAAGATCAGGGGTGCGCCGAAGCCTGGGCCGAAGCCCTCGGAGACGATCTCGTGCGAGATGTAGCTGCTCCTGTCGTGGGGCTGGACGCTGGCGTCAGGCAGGCTCAGCCGCATCGCCAGCACGGGGGCGGCCAACACCAGCAGAACCGAGCTGGCCAGGATCGCGGCGACCAGCGGCCTACGCTGCACCACGCCCGCCCAGCGCTCGGCCGGACCACGGCGCTCCCGAGACGGGCCGCTGCTCGGCCCGCGCGGGCGGAACCTGCGACGGGGCAGGCGCAGCGAGTTGATCCTGGGGCCGGCGAAGCCCAGGAACGCCGGCAGCAGGGTCACCGCGGCGATCATCGTCACCAGCACGATCACCGACGTGGCGACGGCTACACCGGTCATCAGCCGCTGCCCCATGACGATCAAGCCCAGCAACGCGATCACTACGGTCGTACCGGCGAACAACATCGCGCGACCTGCGGTGACGATGGCCTTGGCCGTGGCGCTCTCAGGCTCATCGCCCTCCTGCAGGCTGTCCTTGTAACGAGTCACGATGAACAACGCGTAGTCGATACCGACACCGAGCCCGATCATCGCGGCGAGGATCACAGTGAAATCCGGCGCGGGGACCACGTGCCCCGCCAGCTTCATCAGGGCGATGCCGCCGAGGATCGCCAGCAGTGCCGTCACGATGGGCAGCCCCATCGCCACCAGGGACCCGAAGGCGATGAACAAGATCACCGCTGCCGCCAGGACGCCCACGCTCTCGACCGGACCCTGCTGCGGTGTCTCGGCCTGTTCTGCCTTCGTTCCGCCCAGCCCCAGCGTCACGCCGTCACCGGAGGCTTCCTTGACCGTGGCCACCAGGGGCTTGATTTCGGTCTTCGTCGCGTCCTTGTCAGTCAGCGGGATGGTCGTACGGGCGATACGACGATCCTTCGTCACCAGGTTCTTGTCCTGATAGGGCGAAATCACCGGCCCGGTCATGGGTGAGGCGGCGAGATCGTCGATGACCTTCTCGATCTTTTGCCGGGCGGCGGGATCATCGACCCCCTTCTCCGCCTTGATCGCAAGAGTCAGCGTGTCACCCTGCTCCTCTGGGAAGTGTTTCTCGATCAGCGCCTGTGCCTTGGCGGAATCGGAGTTACCGCCGGAGAAGTCGTTGTCGGGGGCGGCGCCGTAGCCGAAGCCGACGAACGCCACGGCGACCACCCCGACGATCCAGGTCAGAAGAACCAGGCGGCGGCGCCGGTGACAGAACCGGGCCAGTGTCCCCAAAGCTCCGTCGGCGCGGGGAGTCTCGGTTGGCATCATCCTCTGCTCAAGCCCTTCTTCGTCTTCCATGAGCCTCTGAAATCCGGTGAATGGATGTGGCCTGAGCATGGCTGCCGAGCGCCGTACCAGTCGTCCCGCGGATGGACGCACTTTGCGGTGCCGCCGATGGCGCATCCGGCTACTGCGGATGCCGCAGGAGCCACGAACGTACTGCGTGTGCGGTAGTAAGCCGCTCGTCCCCCAGCGGAACCCACCCGCAGCGGCCTTTGGCTAGGGTGCGCACATGGACACGGGACGTTCCGGCGTCCCGGCCGGTATCAACCGTGCGGGGCATGATCGCCTACCCCCTGCCCGTCTCCGGCAGCCCACGTTCCGCAGGACCTGGCATGTGGTGCACGGCCACCAGGGACAACGCCTCGATCCACCTGTGGCGGCTCGCCGACGAAGCCGACGAGGACTGAGCTGCTGAACGAGCGACTGTTCTGGCTGGCACACCTCCACAACTGGGCGGACAGCACAGACGTGGAAGAGCTGCTGTACGGAGCCGACTACGACGCGGCCGGAGCTTTCCCATGCCGGAAGGCGACGTCTCGGATGCCTGCCACAGCGCACCACCGGCTGTGTTTGGTCGAGCGCGCGGCAACGTGCCCTGAAGCGGCGGGTCATTGTTTGCGGGCTGCTCGCATCCGCCGTTCCGCGGGCCTCTATGCGTCACGGGTGTCAGAGAACTCCCTGCGCGGCCCCATGAATTGAGGAATCCTGGACGGCCGTGACCGAAAATATGAGCGAAATGGCTCCGGACAGTGAAGTCAGGGCGCTTCTCAGGGCCCTGGGCGCGCAGCGCCGCCACGTTCTCGGCATCCTCGACGGGCTCGACGCGGAGGCTCTGCGACGGCCCGTGCTGCCATCCGGATGGCACTGCCTGGGACTGGTCCAGCACCTCGCGCTGGACGTCGAGCGTTTCTGGTTCCGCGCGGTCGTCGCCGGGGACGAAAAGATCATCCACGGCCTGACGAGCGGCGATGAAGCCTGGAACGTGGCACCGCAGGCGTCGGCCGCCGACGTGCTCGACGGATACCGGCAGGAGACAGAACTCGCCGACGCCGTCATCACCACCACCCCTGCCGACGCCGTTCTGGCCTGGTGGCCCCATGACCTGTTCGGCGAACCGCATCTGCACACCCTGCGCGACGTCCTACTGCACGTCATCACCGAGACCGCATGCCACGCCGGCCACCTCGATGCGGCACGAGAGCTCATCGACGGCCGCCGCTGGCTAGTCCTGACCTAGCTGTTCGGGTGAGGCAGAGGACTTTCTTCCCTTCATCGATGTCGCGCGGAGGCGTCAGGTCCGCTCCCGGATCAGCACGGGCTCGCACGTCTACGTGCACCAGGCACCGCGGCAGCGGTGCCCGGTGCGCTCGGCACGGGATCGCTCCTGCTCCCAGCGGCCGGACTGCGGGGCGAAGGGCTGCAGCCCTGGTGCGGTGCCGTGGAAGGTGGCGTGGAAGGTGGCGTGCGGTCCGTCATGCGCTCACTCCTTCCGATGGGCGAGTTGAGGCGGAGGCGCAGGTGGCGCAGCGGCCGTCGCGTCGGGGCCGGCGCGGCGGGGTGTGGCCCGGTGCAGCAGCGGCACTGCGGCCAGTCAAGGCAGATTGGGCAGAGGTTCTCGCCATACGGCCGTGCAAGGGCAGTTCGGCTTTCACCGCACCACACGCCGAGTAGGTCGTGGAGGAGGGGAACCAGCGGTCCGCGACCACAGGGGTCGACCTAACCGCCAAGGGCGCTGACGGCCTGTAGGGGCACGGAGAGGGTCTCCAGTCGCCGCAAGCTGGCCCGTCGCTGCACCAGGCTCAACCCGGTGACTGCCGCGCCGAGCGCCAGCCAGCCCGCCGGACCGGCCGTCATCACCACACCGGTCAGCAGCAGGGGACCCACCGACTTCTGTACCGACTGAGACATTCCCGCCAGTCCGAGGTAGGAAGCCCGGGCACGTGGCGGCGTCAGGCTCACCGCCAGCTCCCAGGAACTCACCGAGCGCATCAGCTCGGCCAGGGTGACCAGCATCGCGGCTGCCAGCATGGCGAATGAGGCCGACCAGGCACCACCGCCGGTGGCGGTCGCCAGTAGCAGACAGCAGGCGGACAGAGCCATGCCGTACCAGCCCACTGCTGCAGCCGCCCTGCGCGGGCCTTCGGCCCGTGCTGAGACCCCAAGTTGCAACACCACCACGAGCACGGTGTTGACCACAAGGAAGGCGGGGACGATCGCGTGCGGAGCGCTGGTGTGGTGCACCAGCCACAGCGGCAGGCCGACGTTGAGAACCGAGTCGTCCAGGTTCATCGGGATGTCGAGCAGGACGAAGAGTAAGTAGCCGCGATCCCACCAAGGACTGGGGGAGCCTGGCGGTCCGTCAGTGGCACTGCCGTCGCTCTGCGCCACGACCAGGCCGTGGCCGACCGGCTCCCGGGTCCGACACACCAGTGCGGCGGCCAGTATGAAGGAGAGCGCGTTGGCCAGGATCAGCGCGCGGTAGGCGCCCGTGGTGCCGACGCTCAGGCCGAGTGCGGCGATGCCCGCGCCGACCGCGTATCCGGCGTTGGCCACACTGCGGAACAGCGCCTGGTAGGTGGCTCGCTGCTCACCTGCGACCCGGGTAGCGAAGAGCATCTCCAGGGTCTTGGCCGCCCGCTCCCCCAGGCAGGTAAGGGCGACCACAGGCAGCAAGGTGGCGAAGTTGTCGGCGACCAGCAGCAGACCCATGGTGCCCAGTCGCAGCAGATGACAGCCGATCAGCAGGCCACGCACTGGCAGCCGTTCAGCGGTCCGGCCCGCCAGCGGTGATCCGGCTATCCCCGCGACTGCCCCCACCCCCAGCAGCAGTCCGAGGTGGCGCGCGTCCAGTTGGCTTACGAAGGTGAAGTACAGCACGGAAGCCGCGGCCCACACCCCCGTCCCGGTCCGGTCCACGCACTGCGCGAGCAGCATGATCCGCGCGTCCCGCCCACCAGGCGGCTGCCGCAGTTGCGCTATCAGCCCATCCCCCGCCCATCGCATGACAGGCCTCCGTTCCGCCGACACTAATCTCGATATCAAGATACTCGATATCGAGAGACTTTACCGTCCGTGCGGCGGGAACGAAGTGGCCGCGTTATCGCGGGTGAGTGATCGCCAAGTGCCGACGCGCCCGTCCAGCGTTGCTCAGGGACGGCCGACCGCACACGGGCGCACATTCGCTCCAGGCGGCCGAGTCGGTTCATGGGCCCGCGCTCGGCCAGCGGCAGACGTGAGAGGGCACCGCCGGGTCACCAGCCGCTACTGCCGGGACTCGGCAGCATTACGTGATGACTCTTAGGTAAGGCAGGGCGCAGTACGCCCTTCACGAATCCGGGACGGTCGTTCGTGGAGCAGCGCGAAGCCCTCGTCGAGGTCGTCGAGTGCCACCTCGTGGGTGAGCAGCGGCTCAAGCGTGAGGCGGCGCTCGGCGGCGAAGCGCAGGCCTTCGCGCAGTGCCGCCAGCTGCCGATGGCGCTGCGGCGTGAAGCCGCTGACGACGGTGGCCCCGCGGTACCACAGCTCGATGTCCATCTCCCGCACGCCGCTGTGGTGGTATCCGCCGACGCACAAGGGGCCGTGCGGGCAAACGAGTTGACCGGCCTGCCGGAGTCCGGCCGCCGTTCCGGTGAACTCGAGGACGACGTCGTACGTGTCAGGGCCGGACTCCTGCGGCGCGTGTGCCTCGTCCGCTCTTCGCCGGCCAGGGCACGGGCGGCAGCCCGCGGCTCCACGCCGACCAGTCGGGCGGGCGCGTGGGCGGCGGCGATCTGGACTGCGATCAGTCCCATGAAGCCGAGCCCGACGACGGCGACATGCTGCCCGGCCTGCAGCCCGCACCGGGTGAGGGCCTCCACGACGTAGGCCACCGGTTCCCCCCTGGAACGTGGCGGCGGGCACGTTCCTCGGCAGCGGCAGCAGGTCGGCGGCACGCACGTGCACCACATCGGCGTAGGCGCCCGACGCGGATCCCGTCACCTGCTCGCCGGCCCGCCAGCCGTGTACACCGGCGCCGACCGCCGTGATCTCGCCGGAGAGTTCATGGCCCGGCCTGAGTGGGCGTGTGCCGTCATGGCCGCTCCAGGCGGGCAGTTCGGAGGTGCAGAGCCCGGAGATGTGGGTGCGCACCGCCACCTCACCCGGACCCGGCTCGGCGTCGGGAATCTCGACATCCACGCTCGTGCGGGGGGCCACGACCTGGGAGTACCGCATGGCTACCGGCCCCTTTCGGCACGGAGCGCGAGGGTGAGGGCACCCTGGACCGGGGGCGTGTCGAGCAGTACCGCCCGCACGCCCGGCAGCCGTTCGCCGAGCGCCCGCCGGAAGGAGGCGAACAGCCGGGGCTGGGTCGTGATCACTCCTCCGCCCGCCACGGCGATGTCCGCATGGGCGCCGCCGCCAACCTGGCGACCAGGGCGGCGAGTTCGCGCCCCCCGGCCTCGATGACGGCAGTGGCCTGCGCCGAGCCCCGGCCCGCGGCGGCGAACACCGCGGGGGCGTGCTGTCCCCCGGTCTCCACACCGCCGTCCCAGCTCATGTGCCCGCGAGTTCGGGCAGGCCTGGCACGTCGAACGCTGTGAGCAGTGCCTTCTCCAGGAGGTCCGGGGCGCCACCTTCGTGGGCGTGGCCGAGGACGGTCCGAGCCGCCTCGCGTACCAGGGCCGAGGCGGATCCTTCGTCGCCGAGTACTCAGCCCCAGCCGCCCGCGGCGAGGTATCCGCCGGTGTCGCGGTGGCGTGCGACGGCGATCGCCCCGGTGCCCGCCACCACGCCGACGCCGTGCTCGAACCCGGCCGCGGGGACAAGGAGTTCGGCGTCGTTGACGACGGCGACGGGCACGGACAGCCGGTCCTCGACCGCGGCGGCCAGGCGCCGCACTGCTCCGGTGTTTCGCAGGCGTGCGCACCGACGGCGATGCGGGCCGCCGTCACCGTGCCCAGCCGCGCCACAAGCCAGTCCGCCGCGTCGGGCAGGGAGCGAGTCTGCCGGCCGGTGCTCGGCACGGTGCGGTCCTCGAGCTGCTGCCCTCGTCACCGCCGGCATGTGACCATTGGTCGTGGAGCTCGGGTACCTGCTGCGCCGCCGTGACCAGGCGGCCCGCGTTCTGACGCTCACACTGAGGTTTGCCGGCGGACCCTCGTGGGAGAAGTCCCGCCGCCTACCGGGGGCCTCCGCACATGAGGAGGACCTGCGCATCACCGGATGTCGTGCGGTGCCGGGATGGCATGGTGGGGTCATGCGTTACTCGGTGTGCGTTCCGAACTTCGGGGAGTTCGCGGCGCCGGACGTCTTCGCCGATGTGGCCCGCCGGGCCGAGGAGGCCGGATGGGACGCGCTGCTGGTATGGGATCACGTTGTCGAGCAGAAGGACCTGCGCCGGGAGATAGCCGATCCCTGGGTCCTGCTCACTGCCGCGGCCCTGACAACCTGCCGGCTCCGGCTGGGTACCGCGATCACACCCGTGGCCAGGCGACGGCCCGCGAAGCTGGCCAGGGAAGTAACCACCCTGGACCGGCTGACCGGCGGGCGCATGGTCCTCGGTGTCGGGCTGGGTGCTCCCGTGGCCGACGAGTACGGGAGCTTTGGCGACACGACCGAAATCAGGGTGCTCGCCGAGCGCCTGGACGAGGGCCTGCATGCACTGGATCTGCTGTGGTCCGGTGAGCCGGTGACCTACCGGGGCAACCAGGTCACGGTCGACGATGTGGTCTTCCGGCCGACCCCGGTGCAGCGTCCGCGGGTGCCGATCTGGGTTGGAGGGTTCTGGCCCAACAAGGCGCCGATGAGGCGGGCGGCACGGTGGGACGGGGCCATTCCGGTCATGGCCGGGGTTGAGGCCGCGCGGGCGCCGGAGGTGAGCGAGGTCCGGGAACTGGTGCTGTTCCTGCGCGCATGCCGGGCGGAGAACGGTCTCGCGGACAGGCCGTTCGACGTCGTCATCGGCGGCATGAGTTCCCCCGGGACTGCCGGTCGTGACCTTGTCGGCCCGATGGCCGATCTCGGGATCACGTGGTGGGATGAGCGGATGCCCTGGGGTGATGGCCTGGAGAGTATCGAGCCGATACTGCGCCGGATCGAGCAGGGCCCGCCGCGTATCTCATAGGCCGGCTGCAGATCGTGATCTTCACAGCTGGAGAGTGGCCTGACGGCGGTAGTGGCTGTGGCGGGTCGTCGCTGAGCCGTCGACGACAATCGTCGACGGCTCAGCCGCGTGGCCCGAGAACCGCTGTCAGAGGCGGACACCTCGTCCGGTCGCACCTTCCGACACACTCCGTGTCGCGGCCGCCCTCCGGCACACTTCGCTGCAGGTCAGCGATCCAGCGCACCTTCGGTGCGCGCCGGGGGCGTGGTAAATCCCGTGGCGTGCGCCGGAGGTGCTTCTGTCTGCCCTGACGTGGAC
>NZ_JBEYXD010000131.1:0-16854 GCF_040644975.1 Streptomyces sp. NPDC046900
CCACGTCAGGGCAGACAGAAGCACCTCCGGCGCACGCCACGGGATTTACCACGCCCCCGGCGCGCACCGAAGGTGCGCTGGATCGCTGACCTGGGGTTTCACTGGCGGCGACTGCGGCTCGTCTGTCGCAGTCGGTCGCCGTCGAGTGCCCTTGGGCGCCTTCGCACGGCCCGGAGACAGCCCGGGAGCGATCAACCGGGCAGCCGAACCTTCACCTGGTGGTTGTGGTGAGCATGATCAATCACTTCGCCCTCCCCGTAGGCGCCCATGGCGGGCAGCCGTGCACGGCCGCTGTCCCTGCGCGTCACCGGAGGCCAGGCGGATGGCGCGCCGGCCTTCATGAGCCACACGTGGAAGTTCCCTACGAGGTCATGCGCTGGTTCATGCACCAGGCCGACGAAGAGATCCGTACCTCCCGTGCCTGGATGCGGCTGAGGCCCGAACTCGTAGAGATCATTTACCGACTCCGTCAGGAGCACATGGGTGCCACCTTGCCGAGAGTTGGCCTGCCACTCCGCGGCACGCCGATACCGACAGCAAGGCCCGGGCTCGGAGCGCCGTCCAGTCCTGCACTCTCAACCTGTTGGCCCGGTGGGACGCCGAATGCCCGGCGGTCCGGCTCGCCCTGGCCGGCCTCGCCGTGGTCTTCCCCACGAGCCGAACACTGCCCGCCCTGACCCCACGTCTGAGAGGCTTCGCACGCCAGCGCCCCCTGGGCGATTACGTGCGTTACCTACTGGTGCCGGCAGCCCAAGACGACGACCGGACCCTTGCGGCGACTGAAACGTTCACCAACGCCCACTGGAGAGGTACGGCCCACGGAACACCGACACAGGCGCGAGCCTTCCACTTGCTCGGCCAGATGCTGACCAGGGTTGGAACAGGACTCACACGGTCACATCTTGGGGAATGACGCCACCGCGGGCACGACCGGGCTCCGTAATTACCCACGCTTTCCCACTACCTGGGCCCGGCAGGAGACACGACCGATGGCGCTGCCGCCGGCGATGGCCGCATCGCCCCTTGCGCACCGCCCCTACGACTTGCGCCAGGTGCTGTCGACCCCCTTGACCGCGGGCGTGGACGCCACCGAGGTTGCCGAACTGGCGGGAAAGGCGTGGAGGTGTTGCCGAGCCGGTACGCGAAGCGCGTCGCCGGCAAGCAGGAGTTCGCCGACGTTCGGTGCCGACACGTTGCAAGGTCTCTAGCCGAATTCGCCGTTGCGCACGCCCAGTCGAAACGCCGCCCACTCCTCTGCGGTTAACCGCAGCGGCGGCAATTCCGTGTTCTGCGAGTCGCGGACCGCAACCGCTCCGCCGCCGAGGTCTGCGACCTCCACACACGTCTTGTCCCACCTGTTGGAGTAGCTGCTCGTGACCCAGCCCGCATCAGTCAGGTCTATTGCGTACAGTGCGGTCTTCGCTGCGTCCATCACGGGATCTCCTGTTGCTCTCGGGGACGTTCTCCCCTTAAGGGTCACTCTGATGGGCCTCCTGTGCATCTCGCCCCCTTGGCCGCCCGTCCCGCCGCTGTGAAGGCGCGGGCCGTAAAGAACGGGCGACGCTTGAGCGGGATCGGGCGCTGCCGGAGCCGGACATGGCGCCATTCGCCTTTCCGCGAGCGTCGGGGCCAGTGCGGCCAGTACGTCGACCGCCTCGGTGATGCAGCGGTAGGCAGTGGTCGTGCCGACCCTGAACGCGGCCGCGAGCTGGGTAGAGTCGTCTGCGTGGGACTTTGGCTACTCAACAACCTGGACACGGCCACCCTCGCGATCCTCATCGTCGGAGGCGTTGTTGTTTTGCCGCTCGTCGCTTGCTTGGTGACGCGCCGTGTATTTCCCGAGTTGATCAATGGCGTGACCAATGATGTGTCCCGCACGGTACTTGAACTGTTCGGAGCCATCTACGGAATCGTCCTTGCTTTTGTCATCGTGACCTTGTGGACCGAACTTGAGCAAGTTCAGGCAGTGGTGACTTTGGAGGCCACAGATCTCGCTGTGATTTCCCGCAATGCGCATTCGTTTCCGGACGACGTGCGGAAAAAATTGGACCGAGCGATCGGGGACTACGTCCATGCTGTCGTCGAGGACGCATGGCCGCTGATGCGCGACGGCAAAAATAGCCTCAGCGCGACATCGGGTAAGCTCGAGGCGTTGTATGAGTCCTTCAGGGTTACAGTCCTAAAAGCGCTTCCGAACAGGCCTTCTACAGCAAGTCGGTGCAGCGGCTGAACGATGTGACCGCCCAGCGCAGAACCCGCATCCTGGCCGCAACGCAACAATTGCCCCCTCTCCTGCAGGTCCTCACCTACGGGGGAGCACTGGTCGTCATGCTGATCACCTTGCTTTACGGGGTGGAGAACCTCAAGGTGCAGCTACTTTTCGTAGGGTCGATCGCGTTGCTGGTAGGCCTGAGCCTCACCCTCGTTCTCGTCCTTGAACACCCCTTCGCCGGTGAAGTGAGTGTGAGTCCGCATCCGTTCGAGGAAGGCCAGTTGGGCAAATATTGGGGCAGGTGACATGGTGATGTCCGGCGAGAGATCTTCCGGATCGTCGCTACTCCGTGCCCCGCAGCCGGCACTCCCGGGGCCGCCGCTTGTTCATCCATAGGGACATCGATGCCCTTCCGAACCGTTCCTCCGAGGCCTCAAGCGGCAATTGCTCCACGGGAGATGCTTGACCTCGACGGCCCTGCACACGATCGCGCCCGTAGGTAACCGATGGTGCACTTCGCTCCGCGGGGACGTGCGTATGTCGATGGCCCGCCGTACGGCACCACTACATTGCCGCCGTCGATGCCGTACACCGTGCTCACCCTGACCTGTCGCAGCACACGACGGTTCTTGTCCGCGGCTTCGAAGCTCAGGACCGGAACGAGCGAGGTCGCAGCGGTCTTCGAGGTGAGCGCGACGCCGGTTGCGACGTGGGAGGGACGGGATGAGGGTGGGAAGGGGGCAACGTCCGACCTAACATCGAACGGAGTTCTGATGGAAGCGCGAAAGTCCGACCCGTACGCGCGCGACCTGACGGAAGCGCACTAGACCAAGAGCAGTAGGAGCACGTCGGGCCCGTACTGCGTCGAGGTGGCGGAGCTCGGCGACGGAGCCGTCGCGATCCGCGACTCGAACAACAGGGACCTGCCGTCCCTGCGGTTCACCGCAGAGGAATGGACGGCATTCCGGGACGGAGTGCGGAACGGCGGATTCGGCTAGGAAGCACCGTCCCAGCCGCTTGACGGGCCGGCTCGCCGAGGAAGATCGACCGCCCTGGCAAGCGGGCCCGCCAAGCCCCGAGCTCGGAAGTCGACGCTACATAGTGGCCCGGCGCTCCCGACTGCCTACGCCCGGTGTGTCGACGGGCAGCTTCCCGATCCTAAGAAGCGGCTCGAAGCTGCCGGGGATCTCCCCGAGCTGCCCGGCGCCGCTGATTTTCCCAGCCGAGAACTCGACACGTAAAGATCCCTGGAGACGTCATCGACGAGATCCTCACCGCGCAACCCACGCCTCGTGGCCGCCGCGGCCTCGCGTGAGCAGCGCTACGTACTCCGTTGCAGGGCCAGCGTTCGGGAGCGCGACTGAAGGGTTCAGGGTTCGTCGGGGCAGATCGCCTTGGCCACTTCGCTCAGATCGTTGTTCAGCTGATGATCGCGCCCGGGCAGCCGGTGCACCTGCGCCTGCGGAATCACGCGGGCATAGAGATCGGCATGCGACGGTAGGGCGGTCTCGTCCTCGAGTCCGTGGAACACATGCACCCGCGCGCCGTGCGGCAGCCTCGCGCCGAGGTCGCCGGGCAGCTCGAACTCCTCGCCTGGCCAGCCGCCCTGACCGACGAACGGGGCGGCGATCAGCACGATCGCCGCAAGCCTGCGCTCCGGGGGCTGCTCGGCGAGTGCATGGATGAGGATCGTCCCGCCCACCGAATGGCCGGCCACGACCGCGCCGCCCTTCAGGTCCGCCATCTCGCGCCGGATCACCGGGCTCCACCGGGCGTAACTCGGGTCGCCCTCACCGGGCATACGCGGGTAGCGGACCTCGTGCTCGTCCCCGAGCTCTCGACTCAGGCTGTCGACCAGCTTGTCGTCCCATTCGTCGTGCGCGCCCGCGCCGCCGCCCTGGATGAACAAGATCTGCTGAGTCCCTGTCATGGCGATCGTCCTTTCGTCGATCACATTCCCGCCATGCCCCATCGTGCATCCACCTCTCGGACGTTCCTGTCAAGGCCGGTCCATCCCGCCCAGGGAGAAACTGATCTCCGCCCCGGGAGACGAAGTGGTGGCTCGGCGCGCTATGCCTGAACGACCACCGGTCGACACCGATGTCGGCCACCACAGGGAGGTACGAGAAGGGCCTCATCTCCGCGCCAGAAGTCGGAGTGATCGACCGGCATCGGGATTCGTCGTCCAGCAGAAACGCACGCCCAGCGGACCCGAGCCCGCCGTGATCCATGCGTACGACTGCACGATGATCGCGGGCAGCACGCACCCGATCGGAGACCACGAGGCCCGCGTCGCCCTGACGGATCCGAACATCGAACCCTGCGCCTTCTGCCGCCCGGAGGCGAGTTGGCCGCCTCGTCGCCTGGTTGAGGAGTATCAAAGTGATCAGCCACAGCTCGTCGGCCGCCCTGTGCGATCAGTGGGCGGCGGGCCCGGCGGCTGCGGTCGATTCTCTGACAGGCAAGAGGCCCCCCGGGGGCCCCTATGCCCTTCGTCAAGCGATCGTGATTCTGGCTGGCATGAGGGATGAGGTTGAGGGCCTGGGGCGTGAGAGCCGTCGGGGTGGACGCCGCTGCACTTCGCGGCGGACATGCTGCGGGCGCTCTGCGGGTTCATCCAGGAGGGCCGTCCCGAACCCGATGACGTCGACGCTGACGCCATCGGACTGTACGGATTTCACGTCCGGGGGCCACACGAGCCTGATCCTGCGGAGCGGGAAGCGGAGCTTCGCAGGGCCGTGGAATCCACGAATCCGCCGCGCTTCTACACGCTGAGCCCTGACGGGTCACTGATCGAACGCGACGGCTTTTAGTTCACGGCCTGCCTTGCCCCGATGCCGTCCCCTCCCCGGCCACCGCCGGGGGCTCCAGGCCAGGGCTGGGCTTGCCGCTGACAGCAGATCTCCGGGCGGATTGAACGAGGTGCCGTCGGCCACCGTCGTCCACAGGGTGTGGACGACGGTGGCCGACGGAGCAGCCCGGAGGCCGGCCACGTGGACTCAGTCGACCGTCGGCGTCTCTTTCTTGCGGAGCAGCACGAGCGTCGCGCCGCCGATCACGACGAAGGCGATCGCCGTACCCGCGATGATCGGGGTCGCGCTCGACGTGCCGGTCTCGGCGAGGTTGGTGTCCGTGGGCGCCGTACCGCCCACCGTCGCCGGGCTCGGCTCAGTGAGGAGCTGGGCCGCCAGTCCGCCCGTGCTGCTCTCGGTCTTGCAGTCCAGGACGCCCTTGAACCACTTGCCGAAACCGCCCGCACCCTTGATCGAGAAGTCGTAGGCCTGGTCCTCCTGCAACGGGACCGTCACGATCCGCGTCTTTCCCGCCGGAACGGAGTGCGAGGCGCCCATCAGCTCGAACGTGAATGGCGCATCGCCCGTGTTCGCCGCGGTGATGTCCAGGCCGCCCTTGGCGCAATCTTTCTCGGCCGACAGCGCGGGTATCGCGCCGGTGGCGGCCCAGCTCGCCGTCGCCGTCGCGGAGACGGTCGACTCGCTGGACCCGGCGAGTATCTGCGTCTGACTCCGGGTCTCGGAGGCGAAGGCCCGGCCGACCGGCACCGTGGTCGACGCCTGCACGGTCAGTTCGGCCGAACCGTCCTGCGCCTTCTTCGGCACCTGGAAGTAGATTCGTGTGCCATTGGCGGCGGACGTCACCTCCTTGCCGTCCTTGTCGACGACCTTGACGCCGGACATCGTGGGGTCTGCCGGCGGTGTCACCGTGACGCTGTCGGCGTTCGTGTGGACCGTCACCGGGCCGAGCCGCTCCCCGGGATGGCCCGAGACGGCGGGCGGGTCCAAGGTCAGGGACGCCGAGGGCTCAGGGAGGTCCTGGGCGCTCTTCTCCAGGTAGTCCGCGAGCTTCTCCGCCCGGGGGTCGACCGCGTCCACGTGAGCGCCGTCCGAGTAGCGCCAGATCGCCACCTGGGTGCCGGCCGCCGCGTCCTGTTCGGTGAGGCCGTTGGCACCGGCCTTGGCCGCCAGTGCCGCCAGGTTGTTCACCTGCGGGTAGGAGTTGCGCAGAATCCAGCGGATCTTGCCCGCGTTCTTGTTGCCGTTCAGAGACGTGCCGCTCCAGGGCGTCTCGTGATACTTGGCGTCCTTCTGCGCGGGGTTGTGAATGTCGATGCAGTACGTCTGCAGGGTGCCGCCGTTGTCGACGGACATCTCGAACAGCCCCGCGGACACCTGCTCATCCGTGCCGCCGTCATGGACGACGGCGGCACCGTATGTCTTGAGGCCGCCTATGGTCGCGGTTGCGCCACCCTCGCTCTGCGGTGTCCCGTCGGCGGCCGCCACGCCCGCGGTGGCCAGCAGGCCTGCCGCGACGAGTCCGGACACCAGCGTCGCGGCGGCGAGGCGGGCGGCCCCTCGCCTGCGTGCGGGCGACGCGGACAACGAAGAAAACACAGAATTCCCCTTCGAGCAGGACCCGTTGGCGTGGGGGGTGCGGTCCCACCAGCAGAATCAGAAGCCCCGAGAACTACGTCCGGCATCCTATGAACGCGGCGCACCCCCCTCCCCAGTAATGTCATCCGATAACCGATCCGACTCAAAATCGTTATCGCTTACACAGCCTGTGAGCTGCGCTTATCGATGAGTTACACAAGGATCCTTGGGATGTTGTCCGATGGATGCCCCGATAAGCGGCCGTTGGGTGCAAGCTCAGGCGAAGCGGGCTTGAGCGTGCCGGCCTGACGTCACGTCACTCCCGCAGGCTCGGACTCAGGTAGGGCCGCCGCCCCGGATTGGTCAGGTTCCTCGGGCCGCCCCGGCGGCTCCGTCTCCCAATTGGGCTCCGGTTGCGGTGACGTCCCGCCCTGTGCCTCGGGCCTGGACGACCGCCGGAAGGCCGAGGTGCCCCGCGACAGATCGTGACCGATCGCCACCGCGTCGAGGTCGGCCGACAGCCAGCCTTGGCCCTCCCGCTGCTCGGTCCGTACCTTCAGCCGCCCCTGGACCACGAGCGGATCGCCCACGGCCACGGACGCGGCCACGTTGGTGGCCAGGGAGCGCCGGGTCCACACCGTGAAGAAGTTGGTGTGCCCGTCCGTCCACGCGTTCTTCTCCCGGTCCAGATACCGAGCCGTCACCGCCAGCCGGAAGCGCGCCGTCGGACCCGTCGGCGACTCCCGGTACACCGGCTGAGTGGCGACGTTGCCGACCACGCACACCGTTGTCTCGTTCATGCGAGACCCCTCCCTCGTCCCGGCTCACAGGCCGGGTGGTACACGTACGGGCCCGTCCCGTACGGCTGCGTCTGCGGCGGCGGATCTGCCAGGTCGCACAGTGCCGCCCTACGGCGACCGCGTTCGCTGCGATCGCCGCGGGATCAGACTGCCTCCGCCGGGCCGAGCCCGCTGAGCGCTGTGAGCTACCGGCCGGTTGTGGACAAATCAGCCACCCGAACGAGCCCCTCCGCCCATCGTCCGCATCTCCACCGACCGGGCTTCACCTCACTCGTGCTCCCGCCTCGACCCCCGTGACCTTCGCGTACTCCCCCCGCACCTCCCCGTACCGCAGCAACTCCGCCGCCACCGGATCCAGCACCCGTGCCCGTCCACACCCGGCCGCCGCCTCCCGCAGTCGCCGTTCCGCCTCGAGCCCGTACCTCCGGGCCGGTCCGCGCGCACCCATCCGGCAGCTCCACTCGACGAACGGGCCACCGACGACGCCGGCCAGCACCAGCAGCGCCGGCGTCCCGAGGCCGGTCGGCATGAACCCGATGATCTGGCCCAGGACCCAGAGCACCCCCAC
Organism: Streptomyces sp. NPDC046900; assembly: GCF_040644975.1. NCBI lineage: Bacteria > Bacillati > Actinomycetota > Actinomycetes > Kitasatosporales > Streptomycetaceae > Streptomyces > Streptomyces sp. NPDC046900. Next base: position 7,969 of record NZ_JBEYXD010000131.1, read on the forward strand.
GACCTGGAGGAGTGTCATCGCCACCTGGGCCATCACGGCGGCGGGCCACCACCCCGGGCGCGGCGGCCGGTCCGGCGCCTTGGCGACGTCCACCGCCAGCTCGTCGAGCGCCTCAGGCAGTCCCTGCGCGCCGCGCACCGCGGCCTCACGCACCGCCTGGGCCCAGGGCGTGGGAAGCCCGGTCGCGGCCCGGTCCGCCACCGTCCGTACCGCCTGCTCCACGCGCTGCCGTGCGGTGGCTTCCTCATCCGCGGGGGCGCGCTCGGAATCGGCGGGCGCACGCACGGGCAACCGTCCCGTAGAGGGTTCTCGCCGGTCCCGGCACCGTCGCCACAAGCGCAACCAGGGCGTGCCGCAGGCCCGGTTGGCGTTGCGCAGCCACACACGCTCGGCGGCATCGCCCGCCGCGGTGGCTCCCACCGCGTCCGCGAGGCGTGCGGTGAACTCCTCCCGCGCCTCCTCACTGAGCCCGCAGCGGCCACCGGTCGCATAAACGGGCCGCAGGCGGGCCGCGGCCGCGTCCACATCGGCGGAGATGCGGCGCGCCGCCGCCCCGCGCTCCGCCACGAACTGACCGAGCAGTTCCCTCAGTTCGCCCACTCCCTCGCCGCTGAGCGCGGACAGGGCGAGGACCGTCGCCCCGGGCTCGCCGTACTCACCCAGCGCGATACCGTCCCCGTCGAGCAGCCGCCGCAGATCGTCGAGCACCTGCTCGGCGGCCTCCCCGGGCAGCCGGTCGACCTGGTTCAGGACGACGAACATGACCTCGGCGTGCCCTGCCAGCGGCCGCAGGTACCGCTCGTGCAGGACTGCGTCGGCGTACTTCTCGGGATCGACGACCCAGATGACCGCGTCCACCAGCGCCAGGATGCGGTCGACCTGCTCCCGGTGCTTCACGACCGCGGAGTCGTGGTCGGGCAGATCGACCAGGACGAGCCCCGCCAGTTGGGCGTCGTCCGGTGACTGCATCGGGCGCCGCCGCAACCGTCCCGGGATGCCGAGCCGGTCGATGAGCGCGGCCGCGCCGTCGCTCCAACTGCACGCGACGGGCGACGCCGTCATCGGCCGCCGTACGCCGGTCTCCGAAATCGCCACACCGGCCAGCGTGTTGAAGAGAGTCGACTTGCCGCTGCCGGTGGCACCCGCGATGGCGACCACGGTGTGCTCCCCGGAGAGCCGGCGGCGCGCGGACGCCTCGTCCAGGACCCGGCCCGCCTCGGCGAGCGTGTCGCCGTCCAGCCGGGTCCGCGACAGGCCCACGAGCTCGCGCAGCGCATCCAGCCGCGACCGCAAGGGGCCGTCGTACGCCAGGGGCTCGGGTTGCCGAGCCGCCGGAGAGCGGGGCTCCACGATCGTGCCCTCCTCCTGATCGAGGGCCATCCCCGGCACGCGCCTCGCGATCAGTCCGTCGTCCCAGCCGGTGGTTCCGGTGCCGTCCCCAGGCTCTTCGCGCTGCGCGCACGAACACCGCGGGTCGCTCTCCACACGCGCGTGCCGGGCTTCGTCATCCGCCCGCGCATGCGGGTCCTCGCCCGCGACAGGCGAGTGTCTTGGACCGCCTTCCCCCCACGCGTGGCCTGGGTCATTCCCCACGCGTGCGTGCCCTGCGTCATTGCCCGCGCGCCCGTGTGCGGGGCCGTTCCCCGTGCCGGCGTGCCTCGCGTCGTTTCCCGCGTAACGCCGGGCGTCCTCCTGCACGCTCGCGGTCGCTCCGGCCGCTGGAGAACCCTCCCGGGCTCCGAAATCCGCGCCCTGGCCCCCCTTCGGGCGCACCGGACTCCGCGGGTCTTCGGGCACGTGATCACCTTTCCTGCCGCCCCGGACGGAATCGCGTCTCGTACCCGTCCCCTCGAGTCCACCCTCCGTGCCGGCCCGGTCGGAATCGTGCTCCACGCGCGCGTGCACGATGTCGTCGCCTGCCGTGCGGAGGGAGGGGACCCTCCGCCCGTCCCGGGCTCGCCGGCCGGCCGCGGCCACGGCGCCGTCCGAGCGCTCCTGCGCGGGCTCGGCCTTCGGATGCTGGACGTGACCCGTGCGGTCGCCGGCGGGAGTCTCCACGGTCACCTCTCCTTCTGCAGTACGGACAGCGCGGCAATGAGTTCGGCCTGGGGCTCGACTTGGACGTCGAGGGCGTCAAGAAGGGCCAGACGGCGCTCGCGTTCCGTGCGCAGCGCCCGGTCGAGGTACTCGGACAGCACGCCTGCGGAGCGATCGCGCAGCCGTAGCGCCTTGTGCGCGCCGATCCGTTCGGCGAGTTCCTCGCCGGCGGGCCGCGCCCGGTCACCACCGAGGAGAGTGGTGGCAAGAAGGGCGGCCACCGCGTCGGAGTCCGGTGCGGCGCTCTTGTCGAGGTCGCGGACCTCTTCCTCGGCGTACTCCTCGAGGACGCGCCGCCAGCGTCGCACGGTCATCCCGATGCGGTGCTCGGCGCTCTCCAGCGTCGGATCACGGTTCGTCAACTCGGGAGCCCCAGCCGCGGGTTCTCGCCGCCAGGCATCGTCGATGCGTTCGTCGGCGGCCGTGACGGCGCACAGCAGCAGGGCGGCCAGGCTCTCGGTCAGCGAGTCCAGGAGTTCACCGGAAGTACAGTCGAGGGGGTAGCTGCGCCACCGCTTCAGGGCGTCGCCGGCGAGCACCGCTCCGGACTCCAGACTGTGCCGCACGCGCGCGTACTCGCTGTCGTACGCCGTGTCGACGGCGGCAGTGAGCCGCAGAGCCGCGGCGTACTGAGCGGCGGCCGCGCCGGCCAGCTCGGGCATACGGGACCGCAGGGAGTCGAGGACTCCCCGGGCCGTACGCGCCATGGCGGCCTCCCGGGCGGCGGGGTCCTGCACCTGGTACGTCAGCCAGGCACGCAGGGGCGCGACCGCGGTGGCGGGCAGCAGACCCCCGCCCCAGGCGGACTCGGGCAGCTCGGGCACGGTGAACCGGGGCACGTGGCCGAGCCCGGCCTTGGTGAGCAGAGCGCCGTATTGCCGCGACACCTCGGACACGACCTGGTGCGGTACCCGGTCGAGCACGGTGATGAGGGTCGCCCGGTGCTCCTTGGCTGTCCGCAGCAGATGCCAGGGCACGGCGTCGGCGTAACGGGCGGCGGTGGTGACCATGACCCAGATGTCGGCGGCGCTGATCAGCTCCGCGGCGAGGATCCGGTTGTCCGCGACCAGGGAATCGATGTCAGGCGCGTCGAGCAGCGCCAGCCCGCGCGGCAGCGTGTCGGCGGTCTCGATACGCAGCACCCTTTCCTCACGCCCGACGGCACCCTGAAGATCCTCTACATCGTGTAGATCCTCGCCGGGGTCCTGGTGCGGCAGCCACACGCGGGTGAGGCGGGGCAGCACCCGCATCCCACTGAACCAGTGATGGTCCTCGGGATGGCAGACGAGGACGGGGGTACGCGTCGTGGGCCGCAACACGCCCGCCTCGCTGACCTTGCGCCCTACGAGAGAATTGACGAGGGTCGACTTGCCGGCTCCGGTCGATCCGCCGACGACGGCCAGCAAGGGCGCTTCAGGCTCTCTCAGCCGGGGCACCACATAGTCGTCGAGCTGCGCAAGGAGCTCGTCGCGGTTGGCACGCGCCCGTGGAGCCCCCACCAGGGGCAGCGGGAAGCGTGCGGCGGCGACACGGTCGCGCAGGGCAGAGAGTGCTTCGAACAGCTGAGGCCGTACGTCCAAGGTCACCACATGCGAAGAATGCCCAACTTTGGCAGCTTTCTGAAGCATATGCACGTGTCTGCGCGCCGACAGGACACAGTGGACGGAAGGGGTGACTGGGACGCAGGCATAACGAGTACACAACACCCGGTGCGCGAGGCGTGAAAAGCGGTGCACGATTCGTACCTGCCTGCGATTATCGGAGCGCTTCACCGAACCTCCACATCGAGCCACGGAGGCGAAGCACGAGGGACACGGACCGGAGAGCCCTATCCTTGTCCCCGGCAAGGTCACGGATCGGCCCACACCCGGGCACCAGACAGGCCACCACACCGGCCCCCGTAGCTCAGTGGATAGAGCAGGCGCCTTCTAAGCGCTTGGCCGCAGGTTCGAGTCCTGCCGGGGGCGCCACTGGGAGCCCTCCCTCCGGGAGGGCCTTTTTGCTGGTCAGAGCGGGTGACACCCGATACGACCAAGCCCCGGGCACTACCCCAACGATCAAGGGAAGCCTCCGGGGCCGTCCGGCTGTCACCGGGTTTTCGCGGGTGACCGTGTCGAATACGTGTCGAAGTTCTCGGCCTGGAGAATCAGCCGGCGCACGGCGGCTCCGGAAGATCACCGGCGGCTCCGAGCCGCTTCTTCGAGTCGGAAAGCTGCCCATCGACACACCCGGCGTAGGTGGCCAGGAGCATGGGGACGCTGTTCCCGGCCCACTCCGCCACCTGGGCGGGCGGTACCCCGTCGTTGAGCCACTTGGTCAGGCGCGTGTGCCGGTTGTCGTACACACGCCTCCCCGTGGGCGACTCGTAGACGTGCGGAGATAACACTGCCTTGCGCGCACTGCGCCAGGCCCGGCGGATGACGGAGCCCGCGAGGATGCCGCCCGTCTCCCCCTGGAACAACAGGTCTCCCGGCTTGAGCTGTTCGTCCTTGATGTGCTGCCGCAGGATGCGTGTCAGGGCAGGGTGCCCCGGCACAGTCCGCGTGTCGCCCTCGGCGCGGCCCTTCAGGTCGCGTTTTTCGTGGATCTCCCCCCCGTGTCGGTCCACTGCTTTCCGATCTCCGGGTCGTCGTGTGGATCAGCAGCTCGGACCACTGGTCACGGGCATCGGAAGCGGGCAGCGTCATGTCCTCCACGCGCATGGCCACGGCTTCGTCGGGTGACGGACGACGTCTCGATTAGCTGATCGTTCCGTGGCTACAACTCGCACCGCTCGCCCGGATCGCGGGGCGCCTCCGTCTCGATGCCGAATGAAGTTGCGCACGAGGTCCACGCATGATCGACAGTCAGGACAAAGTCGCCAGTGAACACTGCCAGGTCGGCCATGATCGTCGTCACGCCCGATTCCGACCGCCGGGCCGAGGCTGCACCTTGGCGATCTCGCCCGCGCTGTGAAGCCAGTAGTACGGAATGAAGGCGGCGATCACGGCCACGCCGAGCGGGGGAAGCAGGAGGCCGAGCAAGGCTCCGGTGGCGATCCAGACGAGGGCGCGCAGGAAGCGGCGACTGATGACTGCGACGCCGGCCGAGTCGATCGTGGTGACGATTAGTCGACGATCATGACGAGCGTGCCACCAGATGACGTTGAACAGAAGGTCCATGAACCAAAAAGAGGTGCCGTGGAGGACGACGGCGGTGCGCTGCCCGTGTCCGTCACGGAACGCCTCGGCCAGAACGGAGGTGGCGAACGGCAGGAGCGCGATGTCCATCAACAGCACGGTATTGAGGAACAGCACCACCCGGTCGACACTGCGGATGTGGTCGAACAAGATGTGGTGGCTGGCCCACACCTGTCCGATCAGCATGAAGGTGATGACGTAGGCCAGGTAGGACGGCCAGAGCGCGGCGAGGCTGTGCAACAGGTGGCTGGTGTCGCGGGGTGCATGGATCTCCAGGACGAGCGGCGTGATGGCGATGGCCATGACGCCGTCGCTGAACGCGACAACCCGGGCAGGATCGCGCTCGGCAGCCAGCGTCGACGCTCCTGGTCCGTCTGGTCCATGAGCAGGCTCTGTCATGGCCCCAACCTCAGGCACCGGACATCATTACGCGCGCCAGCGGCCCCGAGCTCCGGGCGGGCGGGCGGGCGGGCAAGCATCAAGCGAAGTTGCACTACCACAGGGGACATCCACAGGGGACTCGACCGGGATAGCACTTTCCCTACTCCATCAAGTGCCCGCGCAAGCGCGGGCCGGCCCTTGGGATTTGGCCCCTCTGCGCCTTCGGCGCCGGGGCCAAGCCCTGGGCCGCAGCGAGTGCGGGCCCGAGTCGAGAACTGTGATTACGCTGATGGGCCGTTGGCTCCGACCTCTCGCCGTCGTCGCCCTCGGATCGCGGAGGTCGGATTCCAAAGACGGATCTCGCTTGCCGTTCCTCTCGCACCTCCGGTGATACTCGGTCATGAGCAGAATTGCCGAGGTCATCGTGTTGGCCAGCCGTGCAGAAGAGATCATGGAACCGTTGACCCAGCGAGACCCCAACCGTAAGTGGTCTGGACAATTCGCTGCTGCCGGGCATGGCTGGGTCGCCGAGTTCGTGCGGCGGAGCAGCTGGGTCGGACTCCTGGAACACCTGGAGTCGCAGCCGTGGCCCTCCCCGCACTCCGTGCAGGTGCTGATCCGCGACGAGGAAGATGACTGCTTCGGCTTGTGGATGATGCACGACGGCCGACTTGTGGAAGTGCCGCTGCCGCGCACCAGTCGCTACTTCTGGCGAAACCACTACACGGGTGAAGTCGATCCTGACTGCCCCGGAATTCTCATGCGCACGGACAAGTCTGATGGCCCGCCCGAAGGGGACTGAGCCGCCGGCCGTCGAACTGACTTGTCGAGGCAGGTTGCCCCGGCTGCGGTACAGCAGCGGAGTACAGCAGCGGAGTACAGCAACCTCCTCACCCACGACTACCGTCACCAGACCCAAGCACTCGACTGGCGTGCCTGGCGGGCCTCAGTGACCGCCCTGCCCGTAGTTCGCAACGAGAGGTTCATCGTGCCTGCTGCGTGCCCGTTCGGAGGGGACGCAGGGGGACTCACGGCCCGCATTCGGCGTCTTCCAAGCGCTCCCCGTCGACCTTGAATACGGTCGTAACTCCTCGTTCGGCCAACCACTCCATCAGTTCGAACATGTCCACTCGCACCCCTCCCCGGCGATCATCCCACTTGGGACAGCACTGTCCCCGGGCCGTCCGTGGGCCGTGCGAGGCGAACCGACGTTGACAGACGACGGCAGCTGGGCGTCCACGCAGGTCACGGGGGCAGCTACAGTCAGCCGCCGCACGTGACAGGCGTGGCTCATCACTTCCAGAAGAACTGTCTGAGGGACTGGGAAGCAGAGACGGTGGCGCGCTACTGTGCCGCCGTGCGTGAAGACTCGGTGATCATCACACTGACCGACGACCAAGCGCTCGTGCTCTCCGACTGGCTTGAACGCATGGAGGGATCCGAGGCCTTCAACGCGCTGGTGGATGACCAGGCCGTGTGGGCAGCCCTGAACCGAATCTCCGGCACGCTCGACAAGTCACTCGTGGGCATCTTTGCGCCTGACTATGCCGAGCGTCTCCAGGCAGCTCGACAGCGAATCGTCGGCACCGGAGAAGACTGACGGCCGCTGTTGGTTGGCCCGTGCCACATCCGTGCCAGATCGGGCGGGAACTCACGAGGAATCAGGGTGGGCAGGGGTACGTGCCGCCCGACTCGATGCAAGGTGGGAAACCGCTGGTCGAGCCAGTGATGGCCCAACCTCGTTCCTAAAGCGGTGCTCCAAGAACACCGGCGCCTCCACCAGCTACCGTCGCTACGCTCGACTTGTGAGCGAAGACGCCCGACTCATAGCGAACCACCGAGTCCACGTCCTACCCGTTGTGTTGGCTCTGGCCAATCCACCGTGGCAGCGGGACGTGTGGCTGGACTCGTCGGTGTTCGAAGACTTGGACCATGTCTTCCACACACTCTTCGACGACTTCTGCGACGCCGACGAGCCAGAGCGGTACCTCGGTACCAGCCTTCGAACTGACGAAGAGGTCGTCCTGATGAGAGCGCTCGGTGTCGCGCTCAACGCCGCGGCGGCCGAGGCGCCCAACGACACCGACGCGGAGTATCTCCGAGCATCCGTCTGGCCAGAGGTCGTGGCCGTCGCCGGACGCCTCGCTCGTGTCATGGTCGCGAACGACCACCGCACCCCACCAACACAGGTGAAAAGCGTGTGGGCAGGGAGAGCCCTTCCGACCTCAGCTTGAGCGCGCGCTGGTGGCTGCGGCATACGCATCGCGGTTGGAAGCCGGCACGTGTCCGCTGCGGCCCCAGTCCAAGGGGGAGCCGTGCTCGGCAGCCCAGGCCCGGATGATGTCGAAGTCGCGGTCCGGGCTCAGGTCGAGTGTCGGGATCTAGCCCTGCGGCCCGATCGCACCCATCATGAGCGGGATGCAGAGTGTCCAGGTGGGAGCAAGAACCGGCAAGACACGGGGATCGCTTGGTAGCGCCTCGGTCTGCCTCTTCGCGATGGGGAGCTTTGGCGCGGGGATTTACCTCGCCGAGTTGATCGCCGATGGAGACCGCTACGTCCAGATGCTTGAGTCCGCTTTTGCCCTGCTGTTCGTAAGCTGGATTGCTGGAGCCGTGCACCTCCGCCGGACCAGGAAGGCAGAGAGACAGAGCAGGTAGGGGTCGGTCGCAGTCCCCCGGCGCCTGTGCGGTGCAGCAGCACAGCCCCGCCCGGGCCGTCTCTGGGCCGTGCGGGGGTGCTCAACGACGACTGATGCTGACAACACCGACAGCTGAGTCGCAGGTCGCAGCGTTGATCGACTGCAGGGGCACAGGCCAGAGACCCGGTCCTTCACTTCTTCGGCTACTGGTGGAGGTGGCCCGCCCGTCGGCACGGGTGCCGTGCCCATGCGTGCTCTTGCCCGGCCGGGACCGTGCCCGTTCCGGCGGGACGCTGCGGAAACTCACGGGGAACAGCGGCGCCGATCACGCTCCAGTCCAGGTCAGTGCCGTGCCAGATCAGCCGCGATCCGCAAACGGCGTCTTCCGAACCAGCGACAACCCGGCACAAAGTCCGCGGCCATTCCCGTGCCGTATCAGCCCAGATGGTTGTCCCTGTGTATCCCCTGCCATGCAGCGGCGAGGTCAATCCCGGCGACCGCTCCTGCCGTCACAGCGATGAAGGGACCTGACGCTGCTTGCGCAGGTTATGCGAGGTCGTCCGGGACCACGTTGGGAGGCGGGGTGAGCT
>NZ_JBEYXD010000132.1:0-16654 GCF_040644975.1 Streptomyces sp. NPDC046900
ACACCGCCCGCGCCGCGCAGCTGCCCGGGATCACCGGCTTCGCCAGCGGGCTGACCTCCGACCTCGAAGCCGTGATCGCCGGACTGACCCTGCACTGGCGCCCTGGCGGCACCGAGGGCGCCGTGACACACGTGAAAAAGATCAAGAGGCAGCTCTACAGCCGAGCCGGATTCGAACTACTCCGCAAGATGATCCTGCTCCAGTGACCCTCCACGACCGCTCCCCAAGATCTGCGCCAGAGCCCGTTCTCATGGACATAACCAAGCGCCTCAGAGAGCAGCACATGACCCGGAATGCCGAGCTGAACTGAACTCCCCGGCAGGAGTCAGCAATGGTCTCCGGCTAAGGGCCCCAACTCGAGGCGCGCCCGAACGGGTCAATGCGGACATTGAGGGCTCTGGGGTGGCAACCTGCACAGCGGGGTGCCTGCAGGCCGAGAGAGCGGATGGCTCCTCGCCCGCACGGCCACTGGCCGGTGTCGCGCCCGGGTCGTGCCCGCACGTCAACCCGTGACTGGGAGCACTCTCCTTTGGGGTGACATACAGGGCGGCCGACTTGAATTAATCGCACTCTTATTCGAATATCTCGCTATGGGTGCACCACCGGTAGCGAGCGACAGGGCGGGGAGCGGTACCCGTTCGCCGACGGCCTCTCCGCTGGCGACGCTGCTGCCTGGCGGGCGGGTCCGCGCGGGCACCGCGGTCAGCGCGGGCGGGGACATGCCGTTGCTGCTCGCGCTCGCGGCGGAGGCCTCCCGCGGCGCGGCCGGGTGGGCGGCGGTGGGGCTACCGCAGTTGGGCGTTCTGGCAGCTGAGGCCGCCGGTCTGGAACTGGCGCACGGGATGCGCATCGACACCCCGGGCCGGCAGTGGGCGCAGGTCCTGGCCACCGTCCTGGAAGCCGTTCCCGTCGTGGTGACGGGCTCGCTGGATGCGGTGCCCGACCGGGTTGCGCGTCGCCTGGCGGCCGTGATGCGCCGCAGCGGGTCGGTCCTGTTGTCGGCCGGCGGCTGGCAAGGTGCGGAGGTGCGGCTGCAGGTTGTGGTCTCCTCATGGGAGGGCGTCGGCCGGGGGCACGGTCTGCTGCGCGCACGGCGGGTGACGGTGGCGGCCGCCGGGCGTGGGGCCGCTGTCGCGCCCCGGTATGCCGAGATGTGGCTGCCCGGCCCGAATGGTGCCATCGCCCCGGTAGGGCAGGAGGAGAGCGGTGGCCCGCTCGCCGTGCCCGCGACGCCTGCGGTGCGTGCGGTCGGGGGACGTGCGGGCCTGCGCGTGGTGGGGTGACCCGCCGTGGCCGGCAGAGTGGTCGTGGCCTGGGTGCCCGACTTTCCCGTGATCGCCTGTGGCGGCCAGGACGCCGAGCCGGTCGCCGTCGTGCACCGCGACGCGGTGGTGGCCTGCTCGGCCGCCGCGCGCGCGGCCGGGGTGCGACGCCGGATGCGGCTGCGGGTGGCGCAGGCCCGCTGTCCCGAGTTGCGGGTCGTCGAGCGGGACCTGGCCGATGAGACGCGCGTGTTCGAGCGCGTGGCCGGTCATCTGGAGGGCACGGTGATGCCGCGCCTGGAGGTGATCCGGCCCGGCCTGCTCGCCGCGCCCGCCCGCGGCCCCTCCCGCTACTGGGGCGGCGAACAGCAGCTGGTCGACCGGCTGATGGCCGCCGTCGCCGAGCTCGGCTGGCCGGCCCGCGCGGGCATCGCCGACACCGTGTTCACCGCCGCGCTCGCCGCGCGGAGCGGCGAGATCATCCCGGTGGGCGGCGATGCCGCTTGGCTTGCCCCGTACCCGGTGGGCGTGCTGGGCGTGCCGCGGCTGGTGGAACTCCTTCAGCGCCTGGGCATCCTTACCGTCGGGACGTACGCCGGCCTGCCCGAGGACAAGGTGCTGGCCCGGTTCGGCGCTGAGGGCATGAACGCCCACCGCAGGGCGCGCGGTCAGGAGTTGCGGCCGCTGTCGGTCCGATCCGGCACCGGTGAGCACAGCGTGGCGCACACCTTCGAGCCTGCCGAGCAGCTGCTGGAGCCGGTGGCGTTCGTGGCTAAGGCGCTCGCCGAGCAGCTTCACGAGCGGCTCGCGGCGGCCGGCGTCGTGTGCGCCCGGCTGGAGGCGGCCGTCGAACTCGCCGACGGCCGTAGGCGGTCGCGGTTGTTTCGGCATGAGGGGCGGCTGTCGGCGCTCGCGGTCGCCGAGCGGGTGCGCGGCGTGCTGCAGGCCTGGGCGGAGGGCGGCGCCCTGGCCGGCGGCGAGGGCGGTATCACCCGTCTCATGCTGCGGCCCGAACAGCTGACCGCGGCAACGGGCCGTCAGAGCGCCCTGTTCGGTGAGCGGCACACCCCGGAGGAGATCGAGCGGGCCGGCGCCCGGGTGCAGGCCTTGCTCGGCCACCAGGCCGTCCTGCGCATGGAGATCGGAGGCGGCCGGGGACCTGCCGATCAGGTCAGGCTCATCCCGTTCGGTGATCTCGACACCCGCTGCCCGGCCGACGGACCGTGGCCCGGGCGGCTGCCCGCGCCGCATCCCGCCGCCACCTTCCCCCGGTGGCTGCCCGCCGAACTCACCGACGGCGGCGGGCAACTGGTGGCCGTCTCTGCCCGTCTGGCCACGTCGGCCGCGCCCGCCCACCTCACGGTCGACGGGCACGGCGGGGCTGAGGTGGCCGGGTGGGCCGGGCCGTGGCCGGTGCTGGAGCAGTGGTGGGACCGCGGCCGCGGCCGCCGCATCGCCCGCATGCAGATCACCACCGCCGACGGCCATGCCTGGCTGCTGGCCATCGAACACGGCCGCTGGTGGGCGGAGGCCCACTATGGGTGACGCGGACATCCTCCGCTTCCCCACCGCCCGCACCCACAGCGGGAGCGGGGACACCGGGCCGGGCTGGGCCGAGCTGCACGTCCACTCGGCCTTCAGCTTCCTGCAGGGCTGCGCACCACCCGACGCCCTCGTCGCTGAAGCCGCCCGCCTGGGGATTTCGGTGCTTGCGGTCACCGACCGGGACGGCCTGTACGCCGCGCGGCGGCTAGCCCAGGCCGCGAAGCCGGCCGGGGTCGGCACTGTCTTGGGCGCCGAACTCACGCTCGCCTCCCCGGAGCTGGGCACGCCCGTCGTGCTGGCCCGCACCCTGGAAGGATTCCGGCGTCTGTCGGCGGTCATCAGCAGCGCGCAGTTGGCCGGCGCCAAGAGCGCCCCGGTCTACGACCTGGATGTGCTCTTTCGGGCGGCTGCCGCGGGGCAGTGGGCGGTGCTGCCTGGCTGCCCCCGCCCGGATGCCGACCGCCGCGACGTTGCCCTGGTGGCCCGTCGGCTTGAGCGCCTGGCCGAGGTCTTCGGAACCGGCAGCCTCTATGCCGAGCTGGTCAACCACCACCACCCGGAAGACTCCGTCGCCAACGACACCATGTACGTTGCCGCCCGCCGCATCGGTGTCCCGGTCGTGGCCACCGGCGCCGTCCACTACCCCGCGCCGCGCCAGGCCCGTCTGGCCCAGGCCCTGGCCGCGCTGCGCCGCCGCGAGACCCTCGAGCGCGCTGCCGGGCACCTGGATGCGGCCCCGACCGCGCACCTGCGCTCGCCCGCCGAGATGACAGAGGCGCTCACCCGCTACCCCGGCGTGCTGGAGAACACGCTGGAGCTGGGCCGCACCTCGGTCATCGACCTCGACCAGCTGCGACCCGAACTGCCCGGATACCCGACCCCGGCGGGGTACGACGAGGACGCGTGGCTGCGCTACCTCGCCGAGCGGGCCTGTGCCACCCGTTACGGTGAGCGTGAGGAGACGTCCGTTGAGACCCGCGCGGCGTGGAAGCAGGTCGATCACGAGCTCGGCGTGATCGCCGAGCTGGGAATGTCCGGCTACTTCTTGATCGTCCACGACATCGTGCAGTTCGCGGTCGGCCGCGGCATCTGGTGCCAGGGCCGCGGATCGGCGGCCAGCAGCGTCGTCTGCTACGTCCTCGGGATCACGGCCGTCGACGCCCTCAAGCACGGCCTGCTCTTCGAACGCTTCCTCAGCGTGGAGAAGGCAGGACCCCCGGACATCGACATCGATTTCGAGGCCGGCCGCCGCGAGGAGGTCATCCAGTACGTCTACCAGCGCTACGGCCGCGATCACGCCGCCCAGGTCGCCAACGTCATCACCTACCAGCCCAGACTCTCCACGCAGGACGCCGCCCGAGTCCTCGGCTACCCGGCCGCACAGATCAGGGAGATGACCCGGCACATCCACCACAACCCGCCCGGCCCCGACGTCGACCTGCCCCCGGACGTGCGTGAGCTCGCCGCCCAACTGCACACCCTGCCCCGGCACCTGGGCGTGCACGTCGGCGGCATGGTCCTGACCCGCCAACCGATCGGCGAGGTCATGCCCACCGAATGGGCCACCGCCCAGGGTCGCTCCGTGCTCCAGGGTGACAAGGACGACGTGGCCGCCGCCGGCCTCATCAAGATCGACCTGCTGGGTCTGGGCATGCTCTCCGCCCTGCACACCGCCTGTGACCTGATCCGCGAGCACTACGGCGTGCGGCTGGACCTCACGTCGATCCCGGCCGACGACCCGGACGTCTACCGCATGATCGCGCGCGGCGACACGATCGGCGTGTTCCAGGTCGAATCACGAGCGCAGGTCTCGACACTGCCGCAACTGCGGCCGGAGAACTTCAACGACCTCGCCATCGCCGCCTCGATCATCCGTCCGGGCCCGATCCAGGCCGGCTCCAAACACCCCTTCCTGCGACGCCGGCGCGGCGAGGAACCCGTCACCTACCCCCACCCCCTCGCCCGGCGCGCCCTGGAGAGAACGCTGGGCGTCGCCCTGTATCAGGAGCAGGCGATGCAACTGGCCATGGACTGCGCCGGCTTCACCCCCGGCCAGGCGGACCGGCTACGCAAGGCGATGGCCGCCAAGCACGCCCCGCAGAAGGTCGCCGAAATGCGCGGCCGCCTGATGAACGGCATGGCCGACAACGGCATCCCACCCGCGGCCGCCGAACAGATCATCTCCATGATCGAGGCCTTCAGCGGCTATGGCTTCCCCGAAAGCCACGCCCAGTCGATGGCCCACATCATCTACGCCAGCGCCTGGATCAAGTACCACTACCCGGCGGCCCTGCTCGCCGGGATCATGGCCCACCTTCCGATGGGCTTCTACGACGTGCAGACCCTCATCCAGGACGCGCGACGCCGCCAAATCCCCGTCCGCGCCATCGACGTGACCGCCTCCAGCGTGCACGCCACCCTCGAACCCGACGCGGAGAGCGGGCAGATGACAATCCGCCGCGGTCTGACCAGCGTCACCGGACTGAGCCCCGACACCGCCCGCGTGATCGTCGAAGCCCGGGCCGCGCAGCCCTTCGACAACCTGGAGGACTTCGCCCGCCGCACCCAGCTGCCCGCCCGCCTGATGGAACAGCTCGCCGGCGCTGGCGCATTCGACGCCTTCAGCGGCCACCGCCGCACCGCGCTGTGGGCAGCCGGAGCCTTCCCCCGCACGATCCAGCCCTACCTCCCCGGCCTCGGCATGCTGGCACCCACACCCGACCTGCCGCCGATGACGAGCGCCGAACAGACGGCCGCAGACCTGGCCACCACCGGAGCCAGCGCCACCACCCACCCCGTCCACCACGTCCGACCCCACCTCGCACGCCGCGGCGCCCTGACCGCCACGGCCGCGCGCGACCTGGCCGACCAGACCCGGGTCCGCATCGGCGGCCTCGCCAAATACCTGCAGCGGCCTCCGACCGCAAACGGGGTGGCCTTCGGCGCCCTGGAGGACGAGACCGGCATGGTCAACCTCGTCTTCTCCCCACCCGTGTGGGAGCACTGCCGGCGCACAGTCCTCGAAGCCCCCGCCGTCATCCTCGACGGACACGTCGAGCGGGCATACGACGCGGTCAACGTCATCGTCCACAGCGTGGAAGGCCTTCCCGTCCCCGCACCGGCCGTGCGCCGGCGTCTTTACGGGAGGTGACACAGCCAGAAGACCGATCCCGTGGGTGGGGATGCCCGCGGCGGCAAGTCGCCTGGTTCGAGCGTCGCGGGGTCCACGGGCTGTTCGGCCTGGCGTCCGAGGAAGAGCCAGTCGCCGGCCGGCATGGTTCCGCCGGGCCGGTTCGGCCGCCCGGTGCGGACGTAGTCCTGCAGCAGGCCGGCGAAGGGCTCGGGGACAGGGGTGGGCGGCTCGCCGAGCCGGAGAAGGACCTGATCGCCTTCGGCGAGGACATCGTGGACGGTGAGCCGGACTCGTGAGCGCGGCCGCGCCGGCCGAACCGGGGCTCCGCGCGGCGGGATGAGGCATCATGAGGTGCCGGGGGGTGTCGTGAGGTCTCGTCGGCTCGCACTGCGGCTTGGAGCAGGTGCATCACTGCTCGCCGCAGTCGCTGCAGCTGTGGAAGTCCCCGGGATCGGCAAGTGGATCGCGACGGCAGCACTCACGGGTCTAGCGACCGCGGTCAGCGGACTCGTAACGCGGAGCGCCGACCAGGCTGTCGCCCGCGGTCGGGAAGTTGCGCTGGATCCGGCCGCGTCGGCGCCCATTTACGCCACAGGTCGGCAACTCCCGGGAAGAGGCGTCGACACGGGACACGTTGGGCCGATCCCCGACGACGTCAATGCACGGCCAGCCAACACGGTCGACCTGTGGCGCACGAGCGTATACGTGGCCGTGGAGGCCGCCGTCGACCGTGCCGTGATCCTGACGGGTCTCAGCATGCAGATCGAGTCTCGATCCACTCCACCGGCTGTCCAGATCTCTCCTCGGCGCAGGCCACGGGGGAGACCGAGGCGCACGTTCGACGTCCAGTTGAGTGACGCCAACCCACCGGAACTATTCCTCAACGACAAGATCGACGGCCGGCCCGGACGCGGTCTCACTGTCAGCCTCGCCCAGCTTCCGCGCCAAGTTGCTGCATTCGCGCCCAGAAGGAGGAGTTAGCGGGCCGAGTAAGCGCCCGCCTGGCCCGTGCCCTGGCCGCCGATGTTGCGCTCGACGGCGTTGCGGCTGCTGATGCGGCTGCCGCTTCCCCCGCTGCGGGTGCCGCGGATGCTGGGCGTGGACGACTTCGCGCTCGAGCTGCGCCACCGCTATGCCACCGTCCCGACTGACGCCGAGACCGCAAGGCTTCGGCGTTCTGGCGTGAAGTCCGGTTGCGGCGTTTTGCAGGCTCGGTGGTGTCCCGATGCGTGAGCAGGCACGGTTTCCAAGATCATGGAGTTCTCGACGCCGCGTGATCCGAGTGGAAGACCGTGCCGCGGACCGGCAACGCACCTCGCGCGATGGCGACCTGGCGCAACCTGGCCATCGGCGCCGTGAAGCTGGCCGACGTCACCAGCATCGCAGCTGGCCTCTGCCACAACGCCCGGGACCCCACCGCCCGCTCGCACTCCTCGGACTCAACTGATCACAAAACGGACGTCACCCGAGAACGCCGAGGGGTGCAGATCCCCTCAGGGGATCTGCACCCAACGGAGACCGCATCCGTATTCGCGCCATTGCGGCCGTTGCCGTCGTCCAGAGTCGGCCGTCGTCCTACGGTGCGCGGGAGCCCTCAACGGGTCTGCGACCAGGGGACTTACCGTTTTCTAAATTCTCGATGGGAATCGGCCGGCCTGTGAGGAGCCTCAGAACCGGCCGGCTCCCCGGTACAGCTCCAGCTCCCCGTCCAGCTCGACCTTGAGCACGGTGGCGTGGGGGTCGAGGTCGGCCTCGGCAGGCGGGTCGATCCACACCACGCCGACCGCTTCGTGCAGCCCGCCGACAACCCGGTAGGCGAGTTCGGTGCCGGTGCCGAGCACGGTGACCCTGCGGAGCGCCGTGGCCAGGCCCCGGACGCCGATCTCGGCGCGCGGGAGGTCGAACAGGGTGAGGTAGAGCGTGCGGCCGTCCGCCGAGAGGGTGCTGGGGCCGTAGTGGTGCCCGGCCGGCAGACCGCGCACCGTCCCGTACACCGCCTCCTGGTGCCTGCGGATCCACTCCCCCAGGCCTTCCAGGCGCTCCACCTGCGGCTGCGGGATGGTGCCGTCCTCCATGGGGCCGACGTCGAGCAGCAGGTTGCCGCCTCCGCCGATGGTCTCCGTGAAGTAGCGGATCAGCTGGGCGAGTGACTTGTGGTTGTGGTCGTGGCGCTGGTACCCCCACGAGTCGTTGATCGTCAGGCACAGCTCCCAGGGGCCGTCCGGCGGCACGATGGGGGCGCCCTGCTCCGGCGTCGCGTAGTCGCCCTCGCTGAGCATGCGGGCGTTGAAGACGACATGCGGCACATACGAGCGGATGAGCGCGGCGAGTTCGGGGATGCGCCACTGCTCCTCGCTGCGGTCCCACTCGCCGTCGAACCAGAGCAGGTCGGGACGGTAGCGGGAGGCCAACTCCCTCATCTGGCCGTCCCGGTAGGCGATGAACCGCTCCCAGGCGTCCAGGTCCTCGTCCTCGGCCGCCACTTCGGAGTAGCGGTTGTCCTCCAGCTCCGGCGGACGGCCCGGCTTGCGCGTGGAGGCGTAGTCGGGGTGGTTCCAGTCGGAGTGGGAGTAGTACAGGCCGACCTTCAAGCCCTTCTCGCGCAAGGCGTCGGCGTAAGGGCCGATGTAGTCCGTGCCGAGGTTGAGGTCGCCGTACTCCGTGTCCCACAGGGCCACGCCGTCATGGTGACGGCTCGTCAGAACCGCGTACCTGGCGCCGGCGCGGGCGAACAGGTCCGCCCACGCCTTCGGGTCGTACTCGGCGCCGGTGAAGCGCTCCAGCTGGGACATGTACTGGTCGTGCGGCACGATGCCGTCGTAGAACGACCAGGACTCCTGGACGCCGTCGACGGCATAGATGCCCCAGTGCACGAAGATCCCCAACTTGGCGTCGGTGAACCAGGGTTGCATGGCCATGGGTCAGCCCCTGCGCAGCCGGACGGTCAGGATCTGGAAGGGCCGCAGGGAGACCGGGACGCCGCCGTCGGCCACCTCCGCGTCCTCCAGCGGGCGCTCCAGCAGGTCGGTCACCTGAGCGCCGGCCAGCGGGAAGCCGGTGCGCAGCACGGCCTGGGCGCGGCCGCCCCGGAACTCGTAGAGCCGCACGACGACGTCACCGGACTCGTCGTCCGCCAGCTTCACGGCCTCGACGGTCACGCCCTCGCCGTCGACGGAGACGACCGGCTCCGGCTCGCCCGCCGAATCGGCGACCCGGAGCGGGAGGTTGAGCGCGTAGCCCTCGGCCACCGCGTCCTCGATGCTCGCGCCCGGGAGGAGCGAGTACGTGATGCGGTGGCGGCCCTGGTCGGCGCCCGGGTCCGGGATGCGCGGGGCACGGACCAGGCTGAGGCGGACCGTGGTCGTCGTACCGCCGTCCTCGCGGACCGTGCGGGAGACGTCATGACCGTAGGTTGAGTCGTTGATGACCGCGACCCCGTAACCGGGCTCGCCGAGGTGCACCCAGCGGTGGCCGGAGACCTCGAAACGGGCCGCCTCCCAGCTGGTGTTGGTGTGCGTGGGCCGCTGGATGTGGCCGAACTGGATCTCGGCGGAGGAGTGCGGGGCGCGGATGTCGACCGGGAAGCCGGCCTTGAGGAACTTCTCCGCCTCGTGCCAGTCGATGTCCGTCTCGAAGTCGATCCGGGGGCTGCCCGCGCGGAGCGTGATCGTCTGGGTGATCTTCGAGCCCTCGCCGAAGGAGCGAGTGACGCGGATCGAGCCGAGCAGCGGGTCCTCGTCGATGATCTCGACGGAGTCTGTGTCCAGCAGGTCCGTGTAGCGGTTCTTGTAGTGCTTGTCGACGTCCCAGGCGTCCCAGTAGTTCGGGAGGTCGGTGTGCAGACGGAGCAGGTTGCCCGCTTCCGAGAGCACCTCACGGTTCGCCCGTACGTCGAAGACGGACGCGAGCGTGCCGTCCTCGGCGACCTCGACCCGGACCAGGCCGTTGTCCAGCACCCGGCCGCTGACCGTGACGGGGGTCGGCACCGCCTCAAAGCCCACCACGGCGCTGCCGTTCGCCGGCACCTCCACGAACATCGGCACACCCATCGCCGTACGGATGACCTCGGCGCGGTCGAACGGGCTGGTGTTGAAGACCCGGGTCCCGCCGCCACCGAGCGCGGTCACCGCCTCGGCGGTCAGCTCCTCCAACTCCTCGGCCACGCGCGCGTATTCGGCCTCGGCCTCGCGGTGCACCCAGGCGATCGAGGAGCCCGGCAGGATGTCGTGGAACTGGTGCAGGAGGACCGTCTTCCACAGGCGGTCCAGCTTCTCGTACGGGTACGAGTAGCCCGGCGTGTGCAGCGCGGCCGTCGTCGCCCACAACTCGGCCTCGCGCAGCCGGTGTTCGGAGCGGCGGTTGCCCTGCTTGGTGCGGGCCTGGGAGGTGTACGTGGCGCGGTGCAGCTCCAAGTAGAGCTCGCCGACCCACACCGGGGCGTCCGGGTACTCCTCGCGGGCCTTGGCGAAGAAGTCGTCCGGGTGCTCGACGACGACCTTGGGCGAGCCCTCCAGGTCGGCGAGCCGGCGCGCCCGTTCCATGATCTCGCGGGTGGGGCCGCCACCGCCGTCGCCCCAGCCGAAGGGTGCCAGCGAGCGGGTGGCATGGCCCTTCTCGGCGTAGTTGCGGACCGCGCGGGACATCTCCTCGCCGCTGAAGCGGGCGTTGTAGGTGTCGACCGGCGGGAAGTGGGTGAAGATACGGGTGCCGTCGATGCCCTCCCACCAGAAGGTGTGGTGGGGGAAGGTGTTGGTCTGGTTCCAGGAGATCTTCTGGGTGAGGAACCACTCGTTCCCGGCGAGCTTGGCCAGTTGCGGGTAGGCGGCGTTGTAGCCGAAGGAGTCCGGCAGCCAGACGCCCTTGGTCTCGACGCCGAAGTGCTCGATGAAGAACCGCTTGCCGTGGACGAGCTGGCGGGCGATGGCCTCGCCGCCGGGCAGGTTGCCGTCGGACTCGACCCACATGCCGCCGACCGGCGCCCACTGGCCCTTCTTCACGGACTCCTGGATGCGGGCCCAGACCTTCGGGTAGTTGTCGCGCACCCACTCGTACTGCTGGGCCTGCGAGCAGGCGAAGATGAAGTCCTCGTACTCGTCGGCCAGCGAGGTGACGTTGGAGAAGGTGCGGGACGTCTTGCGCTTCGTCTCGCGGATGGGCCACAGCCACGCCGAGTCGATGTGGGCGTGGCCGATGCCGGAGACGATGTGGGCGCTGGCGTTGGCGGGCTTGGACAGGACCGGCTTCAGTGCCTCGCGCACGGCGGAGGCCGAGCCGGAGATGTCGTCCAGGTCCAGCAGGTCCAGGGCGCGGTCCAGCGCGTGCATGATCTCGTGCCGGCGCGGGTCGTGCTCGCCCAGCTCCAGCATCAGCTCGCGCAGCACCTGGATGTCGAGGTCCAGGTGCCAGACCTCTTCGTCCAGGACGGCGATGTCGGCGCGCTTGAAGGTGTAGAGCGGCTTGTCGCCCGCGGTGATGACGTCGCCGAGCGGGGTCGGCTTGCGGAAGTTGTCGGCGAGGATGTCCGGGTTCGAGGCGGCCTCGACCAGGTAGTCGATCTGCTCGCCGCCTGTGGCCGGGTTGGCGATCGCCACGTACTGGTTGAGCGGGTTAACGGCCTTCAGCGGGGTGCCGTCCGTGAGGTGGACCAGGGCTTCGGCCTGGTTGCCCGGCCAGTCGCCCACGAAACCGAGGTCGATGACGGCCTCGACCCGCTTGCCGGCGAACTCGGCGGGCACCTGCCCGCGCATTCGGAACCAGGTGGTCCTCCACGGCGGGCCCCACGGGGTGTCCATCGCGAAGGGCGCGTACGGGGCGGCCGCGGCCTCCTCGAAGGAGACCGGCTCACCGGGAGCCTGCCAGGCCTCCACCTCGAAAGGGACGGTGGCCGCGTAGGTCGCGGGCTTGATGCGCTGGTCGTGAAGGCGCTCCACGCGCTCCTCGATCCGGCGGCGTTCGTCGTGCATGAAAAGTCTCCAGGGAGAGGGCGGAGAGAAGGCGCTTTCCGCAGGGGGCTTACCTCAGGTAGTCGAGGCCAGGATGGACGGCCGTGTAGCCCTCGACCAGGCATCGGGCCACATTGACGGAGTCGACCAGGGGGTGCAGCGCGAAGGCCTTCACCGCCGTCGCACGCGACCGGGACTCGGCGGCGGCGAGCACCTCGCGCTCGACGGCCTTGACCGCGCAGACCAGGCCGGACGCGTGGTCGGGCAGCGGATCGACGGCGACCGGATGCGCGCCGTTGGCGTCGACGAGGCAGGGGACCTCGATGACGGCCTCGGCGTCGAGGACGGAGAGCGTGGTGCGGTTGCGCACGTTCAGGATCAGGGTGGTGCGCTCGTCGCGGGCGATGGCCCGCATCAGGGCGAGGGCGACCTTCTCGTAGCCGCCGGAGAGGTCGTCGGCGTCCCGCTCGCCGGCGCCCGCCGTCTCCCGGTTCTCGGCCATGTACGTCGCCTCGCGCTCGGCCCGGGTGCGGTCCCAGGCGGCGAGGGCCTGGGCGTCGGGGGCGCGCATCTCCTCGTAGAAGTGGGCCTGCTGGTCGCGCAGGAAGGCGCCGCGGGTCTTCTCGGCCTGCTGGTAGGCGCGGACAGCCTCGCGGTTGAAGTAGTAATAGTGCAGGTACTCGTTCGGGATCGCACCCAGCGACTGGAGCCAGTCGGTGCCGAAGAGCTTGCCCTCCTCGAATGAGCCGAGCAGGTCGGGGTCGGCGAGCAGGCGGGGCAGCTCATCGCGGCCCGCGATGTGCAGTCCGCGGACCCAGCCGAGGTGGTTGAGGCCGACGTAGTCGATCCACGCCTCCTTCGGGTCGGCGCCGAGCACCCGGGCGATACGGCGGCCGAGGCCGACCGGCGAGTCGCAGATGCCGATGACACGGTCGCCGAGGTGGCGGGACATGGCCTCGGTGACGAGACCCGCCGGGTTGGTGAAGTTGATGACCCAGGCGTCCGGGGCGAGGCGTGCGACCCGCCGGGCGATGTCGACGGCGACCGGCACGGTCCGCAGGCCGTAGGCGATGCCGCCCGCGCCCACCGTCTCTTGGCCGAGGACACCCTGGGCGAGCGCCACCCGCTCGTCGTTGGCGCGTCCCTCCAGGCCGCCGACGCGGATCGCGGAGAAGACGAAGTCGGCACCGCGCAGGGCCTCGTCGAGGTCGGTCGTCGCCGTGACCTCGGGGACGTCGGTGCCCCGAGCCGCCTGCTCGGCAAGGACACGGGTCACCGCGGACAGGCGTCCGGCGTCCAGATCGTGCAGCACGACCTGCGTGACCCGGCCCTCGCCTCTGTCGCCCAGGAGCGCCCCGTACACGAGCGGCACCCGGAACCCGCCGCCGCCCAGAATCGTCAGTTTCACGCTTGAGCCTTTCCTGCCAGGACCACCTCGACGCCCGCCTCCTCCAGGGAGGACTTGGTCGCCGGGTCGCACGGCGTGTTCGTCACCACCACGTCCAGGTCCTCGGGACCGCAGACCTTCGCCATCCCCGTACCCGGGAACTTCGCCGCGTCGGCGAGGAGGACGACCTTGTCGCTCGCCTTGATCATGGCGCGCTTGACCGGCACCTCGACGACCGTCGTGTCCATCACCTGCCCCCCCGGGCGCACTCCACTGGTGCCGAGGAAGAGCCAGTCGGCGTGCAGCTGGCGCAGGTTGTCCTCGGTGAGGAAGCCGATCAGGGAGCGGTACTCGCGGCGGACCACGCCGCCGAGCAGCACCAGCTCGACACCCTCGTCATTGGCGAGCTCCTCGTAGACCACCAGGTTGCTGGTGATCACCGTGAGGCGGCGGCCGTGCAGCTGGCGGGCGAGCCGGAAGGCCGTCGTGCCGATGTCGAGCAGCACCGACTGGCCGTCGGCCACCATCGCGGCGGCACGCGCGGCTATCGCGTCCTTCTCGGCCACGCGCACCTCGGCGACCTCGGCGAAGGGCTGGTCACCCTCCTCGGCGACCGCGCCGCCGTGCACGCGTGTGAGCAGGCCATCCTCCTCAAGCTTGAGCAGGTCGCGCCTGATCGTGGCGGGGCTCACACCCAGCTGCTCGCAGAGGTCGGTCACAGACGCGGGGCCGCCGGAGCGCAGGGCCCGCAGGATGAGTTGGTGTCGTCGTTCTGCCAGCACGGCGCGAACACTACTCGTCATCTTCAATCAAATCCATGCTCAGTTCTTGACCAATCTCGTTAGATCAGCGCACGATTCCCGTCATCGAAATGACGAGTTTTGACGAGAGGCTGTTTCGCGTGGACGATGACAGGCCCGACGTGCTCCTGACCGGGCTGCTCTTCTACGACCTCGTCCTCACGGGGCTGGGGAAGCCGCCGACGCCGGGCGAGGAGATCTGGACGGCCGGCATGGGCTGCGGCCCTGGCGGCATCGCGAACCTCGCGGTGGCCGCGTCCCGGTTCGGCCTGCGCACCTCGCTGGCCACGGTCTTCGGCGACGACTTCTACGGCGAGTACTGCCGGGGCGTCCTGTGCGACCAGGAGGACATCGACCTCTCGCTCTCCTGCACCGCGGACGGCTGGCCCACCCCCGTCACCGTCTCGATCGCCGCCGGCCAGGACCGAGCCCTCGTCACCCACGGCCAGGAGCCGCCGTACTCGCAGGACGCGCTGATGGGCGACCCGCCCGAGGCGCGCACCGCCCTCGTGCACATCGAGGCCGAACCCCGCCAGTGGATCGCCAAGGCCGCCGCGAACGGCACGCACATCTACGCCGACGTCGGCTGGGACCCCACCCAGCAGTGGTCCACCGACCTCCTCGACCAGCTGAAGCTGTGCCACGCCTTCCTCCCGAACGAGACCGAAGCGATGGCCTACACCCGCACCGACAGCGCAGTCGCGGCCCTCGGCACGCTCTCCGAGCTGGTGCCGGTGGCCGTGGTCACCCGGGGCGGGGACGGCGCGATCGCGGTCGACCAGACGACCGACGAGTACGCCGAGGTCCCGGCCCTCGCCGTGGACGTCCTGGACGCCACGGGCGCCGGTGACGTCTTCGGCGCGAGCTTCGTCGCGGCCTCGCTCGGCGGCTGGCCGCTCGAGGAGCGGCTGCGATTCGCCGTCCTCGCAGCGGGTCTGTCCGTCCAGCATCACGGCGGTGCCCTCGCGGCGCCCGGCTGGTACGGCGTCGACCGCTGGTGGCGCTCCCTGACCGACCCCGACCTCAAACGCGCCTACGGCTTCCTGGCGGACCGCCTCCCGGCGGACGTCGGCCCACCGGTGCGGCACGCCCCCGTGACCCCACCCACACGACAGCAGTGACCTTCGAACCCCCTCTGCCCAACGCCCCACAGCCCAACGCCCCTCAGCACCACGAACAGGAACAACAGGAGTGACCCGTGGACCTTTCTCGTAGAGGCTTCCTCCAGGCCGCCGCGCTCACCGCGGCCGCGTCCGGCCTGACCGTCGCGTGCGGCGGCAGCTCGGGATCAGGCGGCACCAAGAACGGCAAGAACCTCACCCTGTGGTACTGGGGCGGTGCGCTCAGCGACAAGGTGGTCGCGGAGGCGAAGACCTACTTCAACAGCCAGATCAAGCTGACCACGGCGTCCATCGGCGGCGACTTCAAGCAGAAGCTCACCACCACCCTCGCGGCGGGCACCTCCGCGCCCGACATCACCGGCATCAAGGGCGAGGACATCGCGTCCTTCCTGCCCAACGCGGACCGCTTCCTCGACCTGAACGACCTCGGTTTCAAGAAGATCTCGTCCCAGTACCTGGACTGGAAGACCAAGCTCGCCCAGTCCAAGGACGGCAAGCAGATCGGCTTGCCGATCGACATCGGTCCCACCGCTCTCTTCTACCGCGCCGACCTGTTCACCAAGGCCGGGCTGCCCACCGACCCCGACAAGGTGGCCGCGCAGACCAAGACCTGGGACGACTACTTCGCGCTCGGCACCGAACTGAAGGGCAAGCTGCCCGCCACCTTCCTGGTCAACAACATCGGCTCGGTGTTCAACATCGCGGTGGGCCAGGGCACCAAGCGGTTCATCGACAAGAACAACCACTTCATCGGCGACCAGGACCACATCCGCGCCGCGTGGACCACGGCCATACGCCCGTACACGCTCGGCATCGACGCCAAGATCAACGACAACACCTGGAACGCCGCCATCGGCAAGAACCTCACCACCGAACTCGGCGCCGCCTGGCACGCGTTGGACATCGAGCAGGCCGCCCCCCACACCAAGGGCGACTGGCGGGTCACCGCGACGCCCGTCGGACCGGCCAACCAGGGCGGCTCCTACCTGGCCCTGCCCAAACAGTGCCGGAACCCCGAAGAGGCGTTCAAGATCATCAGCTGGATCCTCAGCCCCAGCAACGACGCTCGCGGCTTCACCGACGCCGCCATCTTCCCGGCCGCCCCGGCCGCGTACGCCATGCCGGCGATGACGGGCCCGGACGCCTTCTTCGGCGGACAGAAGATCATCGAGGTCTTCGGCCCGGCCGCCAAGGCCATCCCGGACAGCTACGAGGCGCCCGCCGACGCCGCCGTCATGGCCCCCTACTTCACCGAGCTGACCAACGTCGAGGCCAAGGGCAAGAAGCCCGACGACGCCTGGAAGGACGCGGTCAGCCAGGCCAAGCAGATCGCCCGGCGACAGGGGGTGAACTGAGGTGTCGTCACCTCCGGTCACCGGCCCCGCCACGGTGCCCGAGCACCGTGGCGGGCCCGGGCCGGCCCGGGTCCGCCCCCCGGGCGCCACGAGATCGGGTGTGCACCCG
>NZ_JBEYXD010000133.1:0-15606 GCF_040644975.1 Streptomyces sp. NPDC046900
GGCTGGTACACCCGCCGCTACTGGCAGCACCCGCTCGCCGCAGACACACAGGACACCGATTGACGCTCATGCGTGCATTGAGGTTGACACACCTCCACCGCCCACCTCGCCGCAGCAACCTTGGCCAGGTCTTTCAGCCGGGTAGCGACCGGGCCATAGCGGACGTAGTAGGCGATCTCGGCGGGGTCGCCGACACTTGCGCTGGGCCAGGACCCAGTGACCGACGCCAGGCTCCCCAGCGCAACGGTTCCAGAGTCGAGGGCAATGAGCCTTTCCCGGTAAGCAATCATGCCTGTGTGTGATCGTTCAGATGGTGCGGTCGTATTCGAGCTGGAGCAGGACGAGGGCTGCGGCGGCGATCTGGGTGATGCGGCTGGGATCGAGGCTGACCCGCCGCAGGGCCTTGAAGGTGGTCTTGAGCAGGGCGTTCGCGCGTTCGCACATCCCGTGGATGCCTCGGATGACCCTGTTGAAGGTCTGCTGGGCTTCGGTGAGTTCACCGCCCGCGGGCTTCTTGACCGGGTGACGGAAGCCGTCTCCGGTGTTCTCGTAGCCGAGGTCGACCAGGGTGAGGGTGCCCAGTTGGTCGGCGAGCCGGTTCAGAGCATCGACCAGCCCGTGGTGGCGGGCGCAGGTGGTGTCGTGCTCGCGGCCGGGCCGCACCGGCGAGACCCAGATCGGCCAGCCGTCCGGGGCGGAGATGACCTGCACGTTGCCGCCGTGATGCTTGTGTTTTCCCGACCACCAGAGGTCTGCCCCGTTGGGTCCCGGGGCGGCGACGCGGTCGGTAGGGATGACCGTGCCGTCCAGATTGAGGTGGGTCAGGCCGGCCGCCTTCGCCCGTTGCAGCGCGGTGGCCAGGTCCGGTGCCCCGGCCGCCAGGACCGTCAGCCCTTCGTGCAGGTATCGGTAGGCGGTGGAGGTGGACAGAGCGTTGTCGCGGGCGAGTTGGGACAGACGGGTGCCATCGATGAACCAGCACAGGATCAGCATGGCCTGCTTGAAGCAGCCCAGGGCGCGGCGCCCGCGGCGGGTGCCGATCTCGGTTCGATGGCTTCGCAGGAGCCGGGCCAGGTGCTCGGCGGTAGAGCACCGGACATCGAGCACGGCGGTGTATGTGACACTGGTCGGCACGTGAGGCCCCTCGGTCGGATCTTTCTGTCGCAAGATCGTTCCTACCAGGGGCCTTACGCCTGCCCGGAGTTGGGAGTGCACCACGAGACTCCCGGAGGCGATCACCCTCAGCGACCGTCGGTTACCGGGAAAGGCTCATTGAGCACAACATCGCCCTCTTCACGTGCGAAGCCGGCGATGGGCATGCAGGCGACAAGGCTTTCCGCGATCTGATACGGCAGCTGTAGATAGCTGCTGGTGTGCTGTCTGATCATGGTGCGGTGTCGGCGTACGCGTGCCAGCGGCGGTGGCAGAGACGGGCGCGGTGTTGGTGGCGGCGGCGCCAGGTGGACCACCACGGCAGGTGGGGGCGGTCTCGTCGGGGTGGCGGAAGGATCAAGGCCCGTAGCAGGCGGAGGAGTTCGTGGCTGCTGAGGGGGACGAGGTCGGCCTCAGCGGGATCGTTCCGGCTGATGTGGGCGGCACGTTCGAGGGCGGCGGCGACGGCCAGGAAGGCGTAGGCGACCAGGGCGATCACGCTCCAGCGGTGCCAGGAGTTCCAGCAGGTGACCTGGCCTTTGTCGAGGTGGCAGATCTCCTTCGCGTCCTGGAAGTCGTCCTCCACCCGCCACCTGCGGCACACCAGGGACACCAGGGACACCAGTCTCGCCAGAGTCACCGGCCCGGGGCGAAGCAGCGGTAGTAGGACACGGTGTGGGTGTAGCGGTGCCGACGGACCAGCAATACGGACGTCCCCGCGTCGCGGTCGTGTCCGTCGGGGGTGTCGTCGGCGGTGACCTCGATCATCGCCCAGTCGTAGTCGCGCACGCCCTTCTGCCCCGCGCCGGTTGCCATCCGCCGCCAGGCCCGCTTCGGCAGCCGGGCGGCGGCCTGGGCCACGCTCAGCTTCACCGCCGGGGTGGTGACCTGGTGATTGGAGCGCACTCCCACGACGTAACCCAGGCCCAGCTCGCGGCAGGCGGTACGCACCTCCCGCCCTCCGTAGACCTCGTCCCCCAGGAAGAACGACGCGGATATGCCCTGCCGGCCGGCGGCGCGGAGCATGTCCACCGCGAGTTGCGGCTTGGTCGCGAAGCACAGCTCGTCGGGAACACCGGCCAGCTCACGACGCTCCTCATCACCGGCCCACTCCCTGGTGAAGTACAGGCGCCGGTCGATCAGGCAGTGCCCGGCAGTGGTGGCGAAGGTGAGGTGCACGGCGACCTGGCACAGGGCGACTCCGCCAACCGAGCCGGAGTACTGGCGGGCCGCTGCCACCGCGTCGGTGGAGGACTTCGCATCCCCCGTCTCGTCCGCGATCAGGATCCCGTCGCCGTCGTCGAGCAGGCAGGCGGCCCAGGCAGCCGTCCGCTCCAGCACCGCCCCTTCGTCCCACACCGCACGGGACAGCAGATGGTGCAGGCGGTGCGGGCCCCGCTCCTCGATCGCTTCGGCCAGGCTCCAGCAGTTGACGTCCTCCAGCTCCATCAGCATGCCCCGTGTCATCCGTGCGAACGTCTCCCGGGTCTCGGACCGGGCGAAGCAGTCGGCCACCGAGGCCAACAGGCCCCCAAACGCAATGTCGTGGCCTTCGTGGTCTACCGTGGCCGAAGCGACCGTCTCGTTCTGATGTTGCGTCACACCACGTCATGATCAAGGCGGCCGTCCTCGTGCCCGCAGCCACCCCCTCAAGCCGCTGAACAGCAGCAACGAGCATCGACAGACCTATCTACAGCTGCCGTATCTGATCAAGCGTAAGACCGCGTTGCTGGGCGTTGATCACCCGGAGACGCTGGCCTCTCGCCACGAGCGGGCACGGTGGAAGGGCCTGAATGGTGATGCTGATTACGCCGCGAGGGAGATGGCCCAACTGCTCCGTGCAAGGCAGCGCGTGCTCGGTCCGAATCATCCAGACTCTCTCATCACTCAACACGAGGCGGCGACGTGGCGCATCGAGAAGGGCGACGTTGAGGGCGGAATGGCGGATCTTGAGCTCGTCATTGGCCTCCGCACCAAATGCCTGGGGCCCGATTCGCCGGACACGCTCAACAGCAGACTCACGCTGGCCACAATGCAGGCAAGCATCGACGGATCAGAGGAAGCCGTCGACGCACTGGCGTTGGTTGTACGGGACATCGACCGCGCGCTGGGCCAGGGCCACCCAACCCGCATCAAGGCTCACAACACCCTCAAGGAGTTTCGGAAGGCGTTGGGCGAGACCAAGCACCATTGGCGCCATCACAGTGATGGCCAGTCATCCAAGTGCAAGTGAACTCCAGGTGGTCGATGCCCGAAGCCGGGGGATCTGAATGACAGTTGTGGCCGATCGGCTCGGTTCGCTGGCGCTGCCGGGTGCAGAGCTCACAATCGCCGAGATCACCCGGCTCAAGGCCGAGGACGGCGGCCCAATGAACATTCGGCGGCGCAACGCTCGCCGGGGCGGGCATGCGCGCCGGGCTGATCGACTAGTACTTGACTCCTCCCCCAGCTGAAGCAGGGGGATTCCTGGCTCACGTTGGCTGCGGGTCAGCGACCAGCAGCTTTTACACGATCAACACCAGCCGGGTTGAAACCAGACCGGTTTTGTACGGCAAAGCTATCGGTGCGACACGGCCCGTGAGATTACGACATCAGCCGCGAGACCCTATACGGGCGTGTAGGGTCTCGCCGCTCGCGACCTGCACCGCGTCGGGCAGGGCGCGGCGGATGGCCTCGGCGTAGGTCGCCGATCCGTCACGGCACACCACCTCGATGCCTGGATGTTCGCTCAGCCATGCTTCAAGGCTGTCGGCCGTGCGGTCGGGCAGCACGTCGATCCGTTCATGGGTCTCGGCGTCGATCACCACGGTGGCGTAACGGTGCCGCCGGCGCAGAGCGAAGTCGTCGACGCCGATCACGCGCGGCGTCCGCCCGGTGGGCAACGGGATGCGCAACAGGGTGCGCAGGGCCGTGTGACGGGACAGGCCCACCGCGAGTATCGCCAGCAACCGTGTTCCCGCCCGGCCCGCTAACTCCTTGACCACGGCCTTGACCTGCCTGGTCAGACGTGCCGTGCGGCGCTGGTACCGCTCCAGTACTCCGGGCATCTGCTCGCGGAAGGTCTGCCGGCAGCCGCGGGTGGGGCACACCAGACGCCGCACCCGCACACGGACCACCACCCGTCGCCCGTCGACCGGCACGTCGGCGACTGTCCGCCAGTGGTAGTCGTGCACCCGTCCCGACGACGCCCCGCACAGCGGGCAGACGGCGGCCTCCTGCGGAGTCCGCGCCCGCACCACGATCCGCTCACCCTCGTCGGCCACATCCTCGATGACCAGCGGAGACAGACCCGAAAACACCGTCCGCACAAGCTCGTTGACATCCTTCACACAAAGGTCAACGACCCTCACGACTCTCCGTCACCGCCGAATGTGAGACAGGGCCGTTGACCGTACAGACCCGACCTCGCACGGCCCATAGACGGCCCGGAGGAGATCATGTCCTCCCCTTGGAGCGGCGGGACCTTGCGACGAAGCGCGCTGCCACATTGCTACTACAAGGGCTCAAGGCAGTCCCCCTGCTACCGCCAAGGTCCCCATGGGTACGGCTCCGTCACCGCTCTGACCTGCCGCTGAGCTGTCGGTAGTTGTTGACGTTGGTCATCGTTGAGCGCCCTTCTACGGCCCAGGACGGGCCGGGAGGGCGCTCGGTGCGGGGGCAGCCCTGTCGTGAGCACGGCATGCGGAGTTCGATCTCCATGGTGCCCGTGTGCCCGGGTCCGCGAAGGGCCTCGGGACCGATCGCGGGTCTGGCCTCGGGGTCTGGCGCGGGGCCAGGCTGAAGGTCGCGCCGCGCGAGACGAGGGTGAGGTGCTCCACCGGTGCGGCGGAGGCGAGGTTGGGGCTGTGGGTGGTGCAGATGACTTGCACCGGCAGGGCCGGTTTGTCGCTGGCTTCTCCGGCGCGTTCGCACAGCAGGTCCATGATACGGGTCTGCAGTTGCGGGGTGGAGATGGGCCTCCGGTTCCTCGATGAGCAGCAGTGGGGCGAGTTCGCTGTTGCGAGCAGGAGGAGCTCGGCGGCCATGAACAGCGCGTTGCTGTAGCCGAGTCCGTGCCGGGTCCATTCCTTGGCGCCAGCGAACAGGCGAAGTTCCAGGCGTTCCAGAGCCCGGGCGAGGGTGGCGTCGCCGGAGACGCCGATCTCACCGCGCAGGACGTCGGAGCCGATGGCGAACTTCTGCAGGTAGCTGGCGTTGATGTCGTCGCGGGCCGCGGTGATGGCCTCCTTCTTGCTGAGGTGACGCTCGGTGCGCTGCAGGATGCCGACCAGAGTCGTGGCGGTGTCTTTGACCGGATCGAAGTCGCTGGTCGCCTGGTCCTTGATGGCGGGATAGCCGGCGAGGATCTGCGACAGGCGCGAGCCACGGCCGGACCGCAACTCGGCTTCGGCGTCCCGCAGCGGGCGCAGGTAGGTGGCCTTGAGCAGTTCCCGGGCGGTGCCGTCGAGGGTGGGACCCTGACCGTCGGGGCCGGTGCGGGTGACGAGGGAGACCCGGCTGGAGTGGACGGGGTCGATCAGCTGGGCCCGCACGGTGACGTACAGGGAGCTGCTTCCGTCCGCTTCGGTGGTCACCAACTCCAGGAAGACGGCCTGCTCCTGCGGCGTGAGATCTTTGAACCCGCAGGTGAGAGTGAAGCTGTCGGTACGGTGGCCGTCGCGGACGTGGAAGTCGTCGGCGGTGATCCGGTAGTAGTCCCCCGCCGTGGTCTGCAGGCACAGGCGGATGGCGTCGATGACGGCGGTTTTCCCACTGCCGTTCTCGCCGACCAAGACGTTGGTGGCGGGGCCGAAGTCCATCCGCAAGCGGGTGTCTGGATCGCCCTCCTGCTCGGCAGCAGGACCGAAGATCCGGAAGTTTTCGGCATACAGACATGCCAGGTACACGAAACGGCCCCCCGATGGTTCCTGCGTTCCCGCGTCCGGCGTGACGCAGGTGCTCCAGGCCGCCCACCTCCTCCCAACATCTGGTCACGCGGGCGACTTTGACGCATCATAAACACACTTTTTTCACTCCATGTCCATAGTTCTGGAACTGTGCCACTCGTCGCACACGTCTCAACTGGCAGCAACCGGACACCCAGCTCTGCGTCGAGGAGGTCAGACACGGCAAGACGGCCGGGGCAGCTTCTCCCTGGCACCGCCTGGAGCCCCCGGCCCGTCCCGAACGCCTACACCCCGCCGGCCGCAGTCCAGCAGAAAGTAAGCAGGGGTGGTGTGCGACGTACCAGCCGTCATCCGTGACCGCAGCAGGAACCCGCCAACTCCCGCAGGCAGGACCTGCGCTGCGCCAGCGTGGGAACACCGACCGTCGGTCGTGTCCCGCGGGGTGGTGTAGTCACGGCAGCTGTTTCGGTTCCGGTTGTGGTGTGATCTGCGGTTCGGGTTCGATCGGTTTGGTGGTGAAGAGCTCGGCCATGGAGGCTTCGCAGAGGTAACGGCGGTCGAAGACCTGCCACTCGTCGTGGAGTTCTGCCAGCACCGCGGCGGCGAGCCGGTCCAGGGCGGTGGGGCTGGGGAAGACCTGGACGACGTCGGCCCGCCGTTAGATCTCCCGGTTCAGCCGCTCCAGCGGGTTGGTCGACCAGATCTTCTTCCAGTGCGCCGGCGGGAAGTCGGCGAAGGCGGTGATGTCCGTTGCCGCGTCCAGCAGCATCGTCTTGACCTGCGGGAACTGGCGTCCGAGCATGTCGGCGACCACGGACGCGCGCGGCCCCGCAAGTGCTGCACCTCGGCGGTAGCCGTGAGGTCGGCGGGTGAGGCCGTCGGTTCCGCCGGCAGAACCCGACGGTTCCTCGCCGCATTCAGCGCGATCTCGCCGCGATTCAGGCGCCTCCGCCACCGGCTACCGAACCGAGATGCAGCACCGCTTCACCACTTGGAACCAGATCACCAGCACCACCGCCCCGCCCTCCACGGCTTGACCAGCGCCGAGCACCCGCTCCAGTTGGCCTGACACACCTGGCCCACCGCGGACAACCCGACGACGCCCAGAGATGTGATCGTCTCGGCGATCTCCTGCGGCGAACCGAGCCGACCGAACGGGTCCGCCCGGTTCGCCGCAGCGAGCATCGCGACCACCTGATCGCCAGCCGCGCCCCGAGGTCTCCGCGTCGGCGTTTCGAAGGCCACCAGCGCCCTGAGGACGACCGCCGGACGCGTCGGTGAGACGGCCCGTTCCTAGGCGACCGTGAGCACGATCTTGCCCCGGATGTGCCCCCGGGCGATGCGCTCGTGCGCCGCCCGGGCATCCGCGAGCGGGAACGTGCTGTCGATCGCGACGCGAATCTTCCCCGCGTCAACCAAGCTCTCCAGTTCGGCGAGCTGCGCGCCGCTCGAGCGGACCGACACGGCCGTGACCGTGACACCCAGCTCCGCGTTCTCCTCGTCGTCGAACTGGCCGAAGTACACCGGGTAGAGGGACCCGCCGCGCTTGAGGGTGCGCAGGAAGCGCCTGCTGTTAGGACCCCCCACGGTGTCCAGGACCAGGTCGACGTCACGAACGACTTCCTCGGGCCGCTCCTTGGTGTAGTCGATGAACTCGTCGGCGCCGAGCTCGCGCAGGAACGTCTCGTGGGCGCCGGAGGCCACGGCGATGACGCGGGCCCCCTTCCACTTGGCCAGCTGGAGAGCAAGGTGCCCCACGCCACCGGCAGCGCCGTTGATGAGCACCGTGCTCTCGCTGTCGAGTGCCATCGGGCGGTGCTGGGCCTCTTGGAACGGCGAGGGATGATCGTGCCCGAGCTCGATCAAGAACTGCCACGCCGTCAACCCCGACATGACCAGGGCGGCGGCGTGCACGTGGTCGATGCCGGCCAGCTTGCGGGCGAGGTCGGACGCCGGCGCGGTGACGTACTCGGCGTACGCGCTGCTCTGGAGAACGGTGGGGAAGCGCAGAAGGCCGATCACCTCATCTCCGACCGCGAAGCCGTTGACGTCGGCGGCGACGGCTTCCACAACGCCTGAGACGTCGGTCCCCGGAATCAGGGGGAGATGGAACGGGGGCCTGATCTCGGGGGGTATGTCGGGCATCCCCTCACGCGCGTACCGGTCAGGAGGGTTGATGCCGATCGCGTGCACGCGCACGAGCACCTCACCCGGCCCCGGCACGGGAACCGGCACCTCCTCATGACGCAGCACCTCAGGGCCGCCGAACTCGTGCAGCCGGATCGCTTTCATGGTCTGTTTTGGCACAGCGCTCTTCCTGCGTCTCTCGCGGGGATAAATGAAGTGAATCGGCGATCCACTTTTCCGGACCAACGATCCGAATATATGGACCACTGATCCGAATAGTCAAGAGGGGCAGACGCGGGCCGACGCCGGGACGGGCCGCGACCGCCCGTTCGCCGCAGCGGGCACCGCCATCAGCGAGCAGGGCGTCGACGGTCACGGCGCGACATCACACGCAGGGCCGGCCTCGACCTCGCGAGGCTGCCCCGACTCGGCACGCGTGGGCGTCACCTCGAAGACCCCGCGGCCTGGCGCGAGCAAGATTCCGACGACCGCAAGGAGCGGCCGGGCCCGACAGGGAGCGTCACCCTCGAGCCTGCAGACGAAACCGTCTCGCTCGCGGACCGGCGGACTGGGCCGCGCGCCCCCGGGAGCGGACCGCGACCGCCGCGAAGCGGCTGACGACGGCGGCGCGCACGAACAGTTCGAGACCCAGAGCGCCGTGTTCGCCCCCTGCTTCTCGCCGACCCGGATCGGCTCAGCAGCTACCGCGAGCCGCCGGGACCCTGAAAAGGCGGTCGGCGCATGGTGCGAGCGAGCGTTGATCGCCGAGTCGAGCGAAGCGCCGCCGGCAGTGCAAACAAGTCGACGCCATCAATCCGCGCCATGACCGCGCCCCAGGCGCGGGCAAGGAGTCGCACACCGGCCGCGCGCACCGTGACGCACGAGGCGGGGAGTGCGGATTCGGTGCCCTCGATGGCGCCTCGCGCGTCAGGAAGTGACGCAGCAGCGCCGCGATCCCCGACCTCCGCCCTACGCGCGATCTCGCGCAGTGACACACCGACGCCCCGCTCATGCATCAGCCCACATCTCCTCCCCCTTGACTATTCGGATCGGTGGTCCATATATTCGGATCAATGGTCCGGAAAAACGGACCATTGGTTCAGGTCGGACCGTAGCGGATACCCACTCCCCCTTCGGCGTCACGCCGTCCGCCGCAGCAGCCGGAGGCAACGAGGCCCCGGCCGCGACCACCACCTGTTGAACCGGTGACGCATTGGGCGTAATCCGCCGACGTCAAGAAACAAGGACACCCCCCATGAAACTGAAGCTCGAAGTGATCGTGCTGCCCGTCTCCGACATCGACCGGGCCAAGGCCTTCTACGAGAAGGTCGGATTCCGCCTGGACGTCGACTACAAGGCCAGCGAGGACGTCCGGGTGGTGCACTTCACGCCGCCCGGTTCCGAGTGCTCGATCCTCTTCGGCGAGGGGATGACCCCCCTCGCACCCGGCTCGTTCCAGGGCCTGTACGTCATCGTCTCCGACGTCGAGGAGGCCCGGGCGGAGCTCACCGGCCGCGGCATCGAGGTCAGCGAGATCTTCCACGACGCAGGCGGCCTCTTCCACGGCCACGAGGGCGGGGACGTCACCCACCGCCTCCCCGGCCAGGAGCGACTGGCCGGCCCGCACCCCGAGCGCGCCTCCTACGCCTCCTTCGCCACCTTCAGCGACCCGGACGGCAACGGCTGGGTGCTCCAGGAAATCTCGGAGCGCCTCCCCGGCCGCTGACCTCACCCACAAGCCGCCAAGCCACCGTCCAAGGGCTGCAACGGGCCGTGCCCGGCCCGGACGACAGCCAGTCCGGACCAGCACCTCTCGCGGTCCGGACCGAAGACCGGCACCGGACCGCCGGGCGAGCGCATGGGTGGGTGCTCTCCGCAGCCCGGCGGTCCGGCTGCCACGGGGCCGCGCCGGCCGCCCGCGGCCGTCCCAGCCCGTGACTGCCCCCTCGACCTCGTGCGGTGCGGCGGCCCCGGCGCCGTCCGGCGGCGGGCAACGGCGAACGCGGCCGGCAAGGGGCCGCGGCCGTGGAGAGTCCGACCCAGGCACGCACGCAATGAGGAACGAAACAGTGAGGAACACAGCAGTGACGAACGCAGCAGTGACGAACGAGACGACCCGCACCTACGACGTGATCGTCATCGGCGCAGGGCCGGTCGGCGAGAACGTGGCCGAACGCGCCCGCGCCGCCGGACTCAGCACCGTGATCATCGAGCGCGACCTCATCGGCGGCGAATGCTCGTTCTGGGCCTGCGACCCCAGCAAGGCGCTGCTGCGGCCGGTGGTCGCACGTGCCGACGCAAGCCGCGTACCCGGACTCGACCCGGCCGTCGCCGGACCGCTCGACGTCGACGCGGTCCTCGCACACCGCGACAAGATGTCCTCCTACTGGAAGGACGAGGACCAGGTCGACTGGCTCAACTCCGTCTCCGTCGACCTCATACGCGGCCACGGCCGCCTCACCGGCCCCAAGCAGGTGGCCGTGCAGACCCCCGATGGCGACACCGTCCACCTGACCGCCCGGCACGCCGTCGCCGTCTCCACCGGCACCCGCGCCGCCCTGCCCCCCATCCCCGGATACGACACCGTGCGCCCCTGGACCAGCCGCGAGGCCACCACCGCCACCAAGGCGCCCGGCCGCCTCGCCATCGTCGGAGGCGGCGTCGTCGCCGTCGAGATGGCCACCGCCTGGCAGGCCCTCGGCTCCCAAGTCACCATGCTCGTCCTCGAGAACGGGCTCCTGGAGCGCATGGAACCCTTCGCCGGAGACCTGGTCACCGAGGGGCTGCTCGAAGCAGGCGTCGACATCCGCTTCAACACCACCGCCACCTCCATGACACGCGAGAACGGCGAAGTGCGAATCACCCTGTCCGACGGGGGACAACTGGCCGCGGACGAGATCCTCCTCGCCACCGGCCGCGCCCCACAGACCCGCGACATCGGCCTGGAAAACGTCGGACTCACCCCCGGCGACTGGCTCACCGTCGACGACACCTTCCGTGTCACCGGCATCGACGGCGGCTGGCTCTACGCCGTCGGCGACGTCAACCGCCGCGCCCTGATGACCCACCAGGGCAAGTACCAGGCCCGGATCGCCGGCACCGTCATCGGCGCCCGCGCCAACGGCGAGCCCGTCGACGACGCCCCCTGGGGCGCGCACGTCGCCACCGCAGACACGGCCGCCGTCCCCCAAGTCGTCTTCACCACCCCCGAAGTCGCCTCCGTCGGCCTCACCAGCCGCGAGATCGAACACAGCGGCCGCCGCATCAAGGTCGTCGACTACAACCTCGCCCACGTCGCCGGCGCCCACCAGTACGGCGAGGACTACCGCGGCCACGCCCGCATGCTCATCGACACCGACCGGGGCACCGTCGCCGGCGTCACCTTCGCCGGCCCCGGTGTCGGCGAACTCGTCCACTCGGCCACCATCGCCGTCGCCGGGGAAGTCCCCCTCGACCGGCTCTGGCACGCCGTCCCCGCCTTCCCCACCCTCGGCGAAATCTGGCTGCGACTGCTGGAAACCCACCGCGGCTGAACATGCCCTCGCCGGCATTCGGGGCGGTCCTTCCCTGCGCCCGGCGACCCGGCCGTCCGCAGGCAAGGAACGGACCTCCGACGCCCCTCTGCCACCACAAGTGGGAGCGGAACGACCACAAGTGGCACCACAACGACGGCCAGCAGTTCCACCGCTGGAACGCCGACAAGTGGGGCACCGTGAGTGCCAAGGCGCACGGGCTCAACGACCACACCTCCCGCTGACCCTCGGAGCACAGGACAGGTATGCGCATGTGCCCGGACACGCGCGGGCACCGACGTCGGAGGGTGCGGGTGCACCGCTGCCGGCTGCAGTGGCGCACCCGTCAGCCCGTGAACCTACAGCTGGAATCATGAGCAGTTGCATCGATCAATCTCTTTATACCGAGCTCACGCTCACGCCGGACCAGCGGGTGAAGGTGCCGACCCGCCTCCTGTACGAACCGCACGACCCCTATGCCGTGCACATCGTCTTCTATGCCGATACTGACGAACCGGTCGCCTGGGCGTTCGACCGAGATCTGCTGGCGCAGGGCGTACTGCGGCCGAGCGGAGAAGGGGACGTGCGACTTTGGCCCACCCACACAGGGCCGGATGCCGTGCTGAATCTCGCACTGTCCCCTCCGCACGGGGCCGCCCACCTCACAGCCTCCCTCTCAGTGGTGACGCAGTGGTTGGAGCGCACCTACCACCTGGTGCCGTCCGGGCGGGAGGGTGACGGCATCGACCTGAATGCCGAGCTGTCCCGGCTGCTACACGGAACGGCCTGATGAGGAGACGTCCAGACCGCCGTCAGAGACCTCGTGTCACACCTGAAGTTGCCCCGTGATGGCAGGTTGCCGGGTAAGGCCGGCGCTCGTCGTTAGCGCTGAAGGCGATGTCGCCGATGAGCCTCATCCCGGGCCTGCGGATGACACTCGCCTTGCCGCCCGCCGCCCGCCCCACGAACTGTCCAGAGGGCCATCCTCCGGCGCGCCGCGAGCAAGCACCCTCGCCTGTGCTTGGAGGGAGGACGGCCCCCGTCTCGACAGGGACCTCGGCCGCACGGCGCGCACTTCGCGTCGATTGACGCACCAGCACGGACGGTGGTGACGGCCGCAAGGGGCGGCTCGCCCCTGCCCGCGCTGCACGATACTCTTATTCGGATCAGTGATCCATGTACTCGGACCACTGACCCGAATACATGGACAACCGATCCGAATACTCAAGGGGGACAGATGCGGGCCGATGCCAGGAAGAACCGCGACCACCTGCTCGCCGTAGCGGGCGCCGCCATCAGCGAGCAGGGCGTCGACGTGTCCCTGCGCGACATCGCACGCAGGGCCGATGTCGGTCTCGCCACGCTGCTGCGGCACTTTTCGACACGCGAGGCGCTGCTCGATGCCCTGCTCCACACGAGCTTCGGCGAGCTGACCGCCAAGGCGGACGCCCTCGAGACGGACGACTCGCCCGGTGATGCTCTCGTTTCATGGCTGCGCGACTGCGTCGGCTGGACCACCGAGTACCGGGGTGCGGTCGTGCTGATGGCAGCCGCCATCGCGGACCCCGATTCCGCACTCCACGCTTCGTGCGTCACCCTGCGTGCCGCCGGTGCCCGGCTCCTTGCCCGCGCCCAAGCCGCGGGCGTGGCGCGGACCGACATCGACGGCGACGATCTGTTCGCGCTGGTGGAGGCGCTCGCCTGGATCGGCGACCAGCGCTCGCTCGCGCCCGGCGCCGCTCACCTCTTCGACGTGGTCGCCAGCGCGATCCTGACCAGCACGGCGAACAGCGATGCCGAAGGGGGCACCCGTAGCTGAATCGTCACGCACGCAGACCGGCGAACTCCCCGCACGCTCGGCAGGAGCGGAGCGGCGCCCGGTTCGCCATGGCGGCCAAGGTCGCCGGCGTCGAGCCGCGCGACACCCGGGAGCGGACCGCGACCACGGGAAGCGGCCGACGAAGGTGCAGGCACGCCGGCCGATACGACGTCACCCACATGCTCTCCCGGGATGACCCTGTCCAGCACGACTTCCCGTCAACAGTGAATGGGCAGACGGGCAACCATGATGCCTGGTGCCCGATCGTCCAGGTACTTGCCGGCAAAGGCCAGGTCGCTCGCCTCGGACCGAGGGTCGGCCGAGACGTACATCCACCTTCCGTCTGCCAGCGCCAGGACCTGGCGGATCTGATCGCCGCCGACACCCCGGACCGGACCAGGCCGCTGCGCGGCTGTCGGTGAGGCGAACCGAGAGCGACACGGCGCTCCGGTCAGCGGTCCAGTGCGGGCAGGTGCGCCAGATCGGTGCCGAGCATGTCACAGTCGCCGGGGCCCGCGGCTGTTCGAGATCTACAGGTCGAACTCGAGATGCTCGATATCGGTGAAGCGGACCTCCTCCAGCTGGCCGGCGCGGCGGCCGCTGTCCTGGAAATACACCCCCTTGAGCGCTTCTGCGGCGATCTGCTGGAGTTGCTGGTCACTGACGCCGGCCTCCCGGGCGTCGAAGAGGCGGGCTGCGAATCGCGGCGGCAGCGCAACCGTCAGGTGCCGGAGCCGGTCCTCGTCCGTCGTCCCGATCGGCGCGGTGTAGCCGATCCGGGCGCGGGCCGCCGGTGGTCGCCGCCTTCTGCCGCGCCTTGGCGCGGATCTGCGGCTGCCACCGCTTCTTCACCTCGTTCTCCAGGCGGGCGGCGAGGTCCGGACGGGGCTTTTTGATCTGGTCTTTGACGTTGTAGGTGCCAGTAATCTCATCCGTGCTGGTCAGGCCGCCTGTGGGCACTGTCGTGGGTCCCTCCCGGTCGGCGGTGCCGACCGGGGCCTCGCTCGGTGATTGCCAGCCGGCTCCAGCCGGCATCAGGATGGTCCGGTGCTGCCGCGACTGCCCTACCTGGCCTTGACGAGCGTGTTCACCTTGATACGGCTCCTGCCGATGGGCGAACCGCGACAAGGATGCTGAAATCTTGGCACTACGCTACCAACTGGCCGTGTTACAGCGGCAGATCGACAAGCCGAAGCTCACCTGGCCCGACCGCGCCCTGCTCGCCGCGCTCCTGCACGACCTCCCCCGAGCACAACTTCGCCGACTCCAGTTGATCGTCACGCCCGACACACTGCTGCGCCGACACCACGCCAAGGCCTCCCACCCCAAGCGCCCTGGCCGACCGCGCACCGTCCTCTGCGACAGCCGCGGCACCCGCCGGGCCGCTCTGACCAGCACAGAGCAATCCTCCGCCTGAGCCAGGCAGCAAAAAGGAAATCCCACGACGATCACTACATCAACACCGTTGCGTTTGGGTCTTGAGCGGCAGGTCAAGCCCTGGTGAATGGCGCAACGGGACGCCCTGATAGATCAACTTGTTGCTGAGGCAAGGTGATCATTGGGAGTCCCGTTGCGGGAGAAGTCTGTCATCACGCGAACGATCGAGGTGGCCGGGGGTGTGTACGCGCCCGGGCACGTGGGTGAGCTGACGCAGGTCGTGGACTTCGCGCTGGTGGACGCGGTGCTGGAGGAGACAGGGACGCGGGAGCGGCGGCTGCGTCTGCTGCCGTCGCGGGTGGTGGTCTACTTCGTCCTGGCCCTGGCCCTGTTCGAGGACTGCTCCTACCGGGGGGTGTGGGGCAAGCTGGTGGCCGGGCTGGACGGGCTGGCCTTGGTGCGGCCAGCGGTTTCTTCGCTGTCCCGGGCCCGGCGGCGGATAGGCGCAGCTCCGCTGCGGCGCCTGTTCGAGGTCCTTGCCGGGCCCGTCGCCCACCGCGGCCAGTCCGGCTCCTTCTGGCGGGGCCTGCGGACCGTGGCTGTCGACGGGACCTTGCTGCACGCGCCCGACGAGCAGGCGATCACTTGGCGCTACCCCAAGCGGGCCGGTGGCCGGCTGGAGTTCGGCTACCCGCTGCTGAGGCTCGTGGTCCTGGTCGAGTGCGGCACCCGC
>NZ_JBEYXD010000134.1:0-15265 GCF_040644975.1 Streptomyces sp. NPDC046900
CCGGTTCGATGTGCACATGCAGCGACCGCATCGCCGGCACCTGGGCCTCGGCCGCCTCGACGACCGCGATCTCCGGGCAGAAGGGCTGCAGTCCGCTCGACTGGAGCTTTTCCGACGGCTGGAGCCTGTGGATCACCTTGACCTCGGGCATCCGGTCGAGCCGGTCGCAGACCGCGTCCATGCTCAGTTCGGGAACCCCCGGTGGAAGCAGGCTCTGCGGCAGCGGCGTGACCATGTACCGTTCGCGACGCGGCCGCACCGAGAGCGGTGCGTGCGCGCCCTTCCTGCGTGGTCCCGCTTCCTTGCCTCCGGGTCCCGGCCCACTCGCCGCCGCACCCCCGGACCCGTTCTCACGGTTGTTTCCGGGCCTTTCTTTGACCATTACGTCCACCTTCACCACGCCTACGTCGTACTTGTGCTCCTCATCCGGCGACGGCGGCTCGCGCTTCCACGGTGATGCGGTGTGCCCGGGAACCAGTCCGGGACACACCGCATCGCGCTCCGCCCTGGGGTCAGCCGATACCGAAGGGCTGGCCCATCTGCCCGAAGCCGAAGCCGGGCTGCTGGTACTGCGGGATCTGCTGGCCGAAGCCGCCGCCGCCCCACTGCTGCTGGCCCTGCTGGCCCTGCTGACTCTGCTGGAGCAGCGTCACGATCGCCGTCGGCAGCGCCTGCTGCACGGACTGCTCCACCGCGCTGCGGACGCCTGCGTGCAGCGTGTGGTGCAGCGCCAGCGCGAGATACGGATGCGCCTGCTGCGACATGCCCTGCTGCTGGAGCTGCTGCTGGACCTGCTGGATCTGCTGCAGCGTCTGCTGCATGCGCTGCGCCACCTGCTGGCTGGCCTGCTGGCACGCCTGCTGGATCGCCTGCTGGACGATCTGTGCGATCTGCTGCTGTCCTCCGGCCATCTGCTGGCCGAACTGCTGCTGGATGGGTTGAGTACCGGTCATCACCGACATGGATGCTCCGTTCGATGCATCACGGGAAAGCAGACATAGGAACCTATGCGTACTTATCGGGAGATTCCGACACCCCGAAGCTAAGTTGGCATCGGCCCGGCCGCAATCGGATGCCACCCGGGCGGAGGGGGTCGCGACCGGATCGCCGGCTCGCACCGCGCGCGATCCGCCCGGCAGCCTGGGCGGCGACATCACCGTCGAATCCGGGGCTCGTCCAGAGGCCGGCGCTCGCCGCGACGGGAACGCGCCGCCATCCGAGCGAAGATCACCGGCCGCCCTGAGGCGGCTGCGCCCGGCGAGTGCCGAGGGACCCCCACCCGCACACCCCTGACGCGCCTGGACTCCCCCAGGGTGGCCACCAGTGCCACGTCCTCACCAAGTCCCGTGCGTGCTCGACGACATACGCGGCCGCCTGCCCGAACGCGCCCCCCGCATCGCCCATGCCGACACCCCGGACGCCCTCACTGAAAGGCACCGGCGCCACGTCGGCTGCGGCCGCACGAGAACCGGCCGGTCGCTGCGGACCCGGGCGGCACCTGCGTGTCGTGCCCGTTCGGTGCGGCCCCGGCGAGCTGCCGACCGCTCGGCGAGCACGACAGGCAGGCGTCCGCCTCCGTGGTGCGCGCAGCTCGACCCTGATCGGCGCGGCTCGGCTTCAACTACGGTGTCACGGTGACCGTTGTGGAGACTGCGGTACGCGCACCGGCTCCGCGAAGGCCCGGCCCACGAACGGCGACACGTCGAGGGCCACGGTCACGGCCTTCTTGGACGCCACCTCCGACGTTCCCGAGGGCGGCGAACTGGAGACGCACCTCGTCGTCACCGACGGGGTGCGGGACTGGGAGCCCGACGACCTGGCAACAG
This sequence comes from Streptomyces sp. NPDC046900, assembly GCF_040644975.1. NCBI lineage: Bacteria > Bacillati > Actinomycetota > Actinomycetes > Kitasatosporales > Streptomycetaceae > Streptomyces > Streptomyces sp. NPDC046900. The sequence continues at coordinate 1,827 of NZ_JBEYXD010000134.1, forward strand.
TGAACACCGCAACGGCGACAGATCCGACCTGGCTCCGATTGACAGCAGCCGTCAACAACCTGCTGAATCAGGGCAAGTGACCGCTCGGAGGTGAACGGTCTTTCCGGCGGGTGGCGGCGAGCACGCCCTTCTCCGCGCCTTGGCCTATCCCCCGTTGAAGTAGGCGTACGGCGCCACCGAGACCGCTTCCGAGACCGCGCGTTCGTCGTCCTCGCCGGCTTCAGGGTCGATGTCGCGTGCCCACAGTGAGTGCATGGACCACACGGAGAAGCCTGCGTGGAAGTCGTGGCCGATGTCTGAGGGCGTGCTCGTGTACCCCAGGGCGTGGAGATCCGCGACGACGTCATCCAGGAAGCGATGGGTCAACTGGACCCCGTCATAGTGCACTTCGGTGTCGCTGCCATCACCGCTGCAGCGGATCTCCACGAGTTCGACCGTCTCGTCCGCCGCATACGTGATCACCAGCATGGGTGAGGTCGTGTAGACGGCCCGCAGGCCGCCGGGGCCGTGAAACGGCGGACCGATGCGCTCTTCGACCTGCGAGCGTAGATCACCGATCTTGACGAGGTCGACGCCGAGTTCCGGGATGATCTCCATTCCGGTCATCCTGCCAGGGAAGGCAAGCCGCCGGTGATCCATGGGTTCGGCCGGCGGATCGGCCCCTCGGCTGCCTCCCCGCAAAGGCCCTTTCCGTGGTCGGGGTGCGGCCCTGGTGCCGCCGCACGGGCTGCCCGGACCTAGAGACGGACGGTCATCTCCACGGTCACGTCATCGCCTGTCGCGAGGCCTTGCGGCCGGCGTACGGCGTCTTTGAGTGGCAGCAGGTAGCCGCCGTCCTTCGGGAAGAGGGACGTATCGAACACGACCTCACCGATCCGGGCCCTGACCGGGATCACGCCCCAGCCGTACGTGGCCATCGCAGCCACCTCGCGGATGTCGGCGGACTCCTCGGCGGGCACAGGCACGAAGTGGTACGGAGACGGCCCGCGCCATTCGATCACCCGGCCGGTGAAGACGAGATCCACGACGTCAGCCCCGTTCCTCGAGGACGGCCGAGTCACGCTCGGCGTACTTGCGGTGCCACCACTCCTCGTTGAGGTCGACCAGCAGGCACTCGCGGAGTGCGAAGGTGGTCTCACCCTCATTCGGCCCACCGGGACCCACGAGCGGCTCGGTCAGACCGTCGACCACGCGCCGCATCATCGCCATCGCCTCCAGCCGCAAGGCTAGCGTCTCGTCGAACGACGGGCGGGCGTCACGGTTGTACGGCTCTCCCTGTCGTGGGACCCCGACCGGGGCGTCCTGCTCGTTGCCCGCACGACCGTCCCGGAGGACGATTCGGACTGAAGCGACCACCATGGGGCTTATGGGCATATGGAATAAACGCGACGACATGCTCGTGCACCAGGACGAGCCCTACAACGCCGAGGCACCTCCTGGCGCCCTCAAAGCCCAGATCACCCCCCTTGACACCTTCTACGGCCGCAACCACGCGCCGATCCCCCGCATCGACTCCGAGAGCTGGCGGCTGCGCGTGGAAGGCCTGGTCGATCGTCCGTTGGAGTTGTCGACGGACGATCTGCGTGGCTTCCCCGAGCGGACGGTGGTGGCGACACTGCAGTGTGCGGGCAACCGCCGCGCCGATCTCATCGAGGTCCGCGACATACCCGGCCAGGTCCCCTGGGGCCCCGGGGCCATCTCCACGGCGAGATGGAGCGGGGTGAGCCTGGCAGATGTGCTGGCCAGGGCCGGAGTGCGGCCGCAAGCGGCCCACATCGCCTTCACCGGCGCCGACGTGTCACAGCAGGCCGACCCGCCCCAGCCCTTCGGGGGCTCCATACCGGTGGCCAAGGCGACCTCCGGCGAGGTGCTTCTGGCCTGGGCCATGAACGACCAGGAGCTGCCCGTCGCGCACGGCGCACCCCTGCGCGTGGTCGTCCCGGGCTGGATCGGCGCCCGGAGCGTCAAATGGCTCGAGCGCATCAGCGCACAGGCAGAACCGACAGACAACTACTTCCAGACCGAGTACAGCATCCTGCCCCCCGAGGCCGACCCCGAGACGGCCGGACCGGGCGACGGCATCACCCTCGGCCCGATCGCCATCCACTGCGCCGTTCTGCGGCCCGGCAAGGACGCCCACCTGGACTCCGGACCGACCGAGGTCAGCGGGTTCGCCTTCGCCGGGGACGACCGGACCGTGGCACGCGTGGATGTCTCCGCCGACCACGGCAGCACCTGGCTCCACGCGGATCTCGACCCGCCGGAGAATCCCTGGACCTGGCAGCACTGGCGCATCACGCTCACCCTGCCCCCGGGCGAGGTCGAACTCATCGCCCGCGCCTGGGACTCCACCGCAGCCGTGCAGGCCGAATCCCCCACGACCGTCTGGAACCCCCGGGGGTACGCCAACAACGCCGCGGCCCATCTGCACATCACCTGCCGTCCCTGACCGGATGCTTCGGTGGAACGGCGGGGCCCAGCGGCCGGCACAGGCCCGGCACGCACCGAGGGCCAGGTCCGGGGGCTCCTACGGCCGGCCGCGCAGCAGGTCCGCCGCCCGTTCGGCGATCGCGTGGACCATGGCCTCGGCGTTGGCGCCGGGAAGGGCCGGCGTCACCGAGGCGTCCGCGATGCGCAGTCCGTCAGCCGACGCTGCCCGCGCCCGCCACGACGTGGTCGAACTGGTCCATCTCTGTGCCGTGTTCCTTCGGCGGAGCCCTACTGCAGCAGCTTGTCCAGGGTGATCGGCAGGTCCCGGACCCGGATGCCGGTCGCGTGGTGCACGGCGTTGGCGATCGCCGCGGCGGTGCCGACGATGCAGACCTCGCCGACGCCCTTGGCCCCCATCGGGTTGGTGTACGGGTCCTCCGTGTCCACCCAGTAGGCCTCGATCGAGCCGACGTCGGCGTTGGAGGCGATGTGGTACTCGGCGAAGTCCTGGTTGACCACGTGCCCGAACCGCGGGTCGACCACGCCCTGTTCGTGCAGGGCCATGGACAGGCCCATGGTCATGCCCCCGAGCAGCTGCGAGCGACAGGTCTTGGGGTTGATCACCCGGCCCGCGTCGAAGACCCCGAGCAGCCGCGGGACCCGTACCTCGCCGGTGTCGGCGTGCACCCGGACCTCGGCGAACTGGGCTCCGAAGCTGTGCATGGCATAGCGCGCGGCGTCGGGTTTGTCGGGCATGTCGGCGGTGGCCTCCAGCCCCTGCTGCGGAACGACGCCGCCGTGCTGGAACTCCAGGAGCGCGCGCAGCCTGCGGGCCGTCTCGACGATGGAGGTGCCCCAGCTGTTGATCCCGGACGAGCTGCCGGCGGGCGAAGCGCGCGGCAACTCCCCGTCCCCGATCCGCAGTTCCACATCGTCGACGGTCACGCCCAGCGCGTCCGCGGCGATCTGGGTGAGCGCCGTCCAGGTGCCGGTGCCGAGGTCGGCGGCGGCGATCAGCACCGTGAAGTGCCCGTCGGGGCCGACGCGGATCGTCGTGACGTTCCCCGGGAAGCGGGGTGAGGGGTAGGTCGAGGCGGCCACACCCGTCCCGACCAGCCAGCCCCGGTCGCGCCGCGCCCGGGGGAAGACGTTGCGCCCCTGCCACCCGAACCGGCGGGCGCCGTCGCGCAGGCAGGCCACCAGATGGCGACTGGAGAACGACCGGCCGGTCTCGGGGTCGACGGCGGGCTCGTTGCGGATCCGGAACTCGACAGGGTCCAGGCCGCAGGCGGCGGCCATCTCGTCCATGGCCGACTCCAGCGCGAACATGCCCTCGGCGTCACCCGGCGCCCGCATGATCGTCGGCACCGGCAGGTCCAGGGGTGCCAGCCGGTGGGTGGTGCGCCGGTGGGGCGCGGCATACATGACCCGGGTGCACACCGCGACCTGCTCGGCGTAGCCCTTGGCCTTGGCGGTCTGCGCGATCACGTCGTGGGCGATCGCGGTGAGATGCCCCCTGGTGTCCGCGCCGAGCCGAATGCGCTGGATGGTGGCGGGCCGGTAGCCCACCAGGGAGAACATCTGCCGGCGGGTGAGGGCGAACTTGACGGGCCGGCGCACGAACTGAGCGGCCATCGCGGCGAGGACGGCGTACGCATGGCAGTAGACCTTCGACCCGAAGGCGCCTCCGACGTGCGGGGAGACCACATGGACCCGCTGCGGCTCGAGCCCCAGCACGGCGGCCAGCAGATCCCGGCTCATGGTCACGCCCTGCGTGGAGCAGTAGACCGTGAGTTCGTCGTCGTTCCAGACGGCCACGGCGGTGTGCGGCTCCATCGGGTTGTGGAAGTTCATCGGCGTGGTGTACGTCGCGTCCAGCGTGACCTCCGCCGCGGTCAGAGCCGCTTCGACCTCCCCCATGGCGCTGTCAGCCGGTGACCCGTCCATGAGGTCCCCGCCGCCCTGGCCGAACAAGGCCGCGTGCTGCGGCTTGTAGAGGTCGTCGCGGTCGGACCGCAGTTCGACGTCGTGCGCCCGCTCCGCACAGTCCAGGCGGACCAGATGGGCGGCGTGGCGGGCGATCTCGGGGGTCTCGGCGATCACGGCACCGACGATCTGGCCGCGGTAGGCGATCTCGTCGGTCTGCAGGACGGCCAGTTCGGCGTCGTCGGCCCAGGCCAGCCGGGGGGCGTTGTGGTGGGTGAGCACGGCCAGTACGCCCGGCTCGGCGTGCGCGGCGGCGGCGTCGATGCCGGTGACGTGTCCGGCGGCGATCGTCGCCTGGAGCGGATACAGAGAGGCGGGTCTGTCGAGGGGGTGCTCGAAGGCGTAGGTCGCGGTGCCGCGGACCTTGTCCGGTCCGTCCAGGCGGTCGAGCGGTGTGCCGACGGCGTGCGAGAGGACGGTCATGACGGCACGTCCGCCAGGTCGAGGAGGGTGGCGACGAGGATGTTGCGCGCGAGCGGGACCTTGAACGCGTTGCCTGCCGGCGGCCGGGCGACGGCCAGTTCGGCCTCCGCGGCGACCCGGAAGCGCTCGGCGGTCGCGGGCGCGCCCCGCAGCACCTGCTCGGCCGTGGTGGCTCGCCACGGCTTGTGCGCCACACCGCCCAGCGCGATGCGCACATCGCGCACGGCACCGTCGGCGACATCCACCGCGGCGGCGACCGAGACCAGTGCGAACGCGTAGGAGGCGCGGTCACGGACCTTGCGGTAGGCGGACCTGGCCGCCCACGCGAGCGGCGGCACGTCCACGGCCGTGATCAGTTCGCCGTGCCGCAGCACGGTGTCGCGTTCGGGTTCGTCACCGGGCAGCCGGTGCAGCTCGGTCAGCGGGACGGTCCGCTCTCCGTCCGGCCCGCGGGTGCGCACGACCGCGTCGAGCACGGCCAGTGCGACGGCCATGTCCGAGGGGTGGGTCGCGACGCACGCTTCGGACCAGCCGAGGATCGCGAGTTCGCGGTGGTGGCCGTCCCGCGCCGGGCAGCCCGATCCGGGCTCGCGCTTGTTGCACCCGGTGGTGAGGTCCTGGAAGTACACGCAGCGCGTGCGCTGCAGCAGGTTCCCGCCGGTGGTGGCGACATTGCGCAGTTGCCCGGAGGCGCCCGACAGCAGCGCCTGGGAGAGCACCGGGTAGCGCCGCCGGATCCGGCGGTCGGCGGCCAGTTCCCCGTTGGTCACCGTGGCGCCGATGCGCAGGGTGCCGTCGGGCAGTTCCTCGATCCGGTCGCAGGCCAGCCGCCGGACGTCGACGAGCAGGTCCGGTGTGGCCACGCCCAGTCTCATCAGGTCGACGAGGTTGGTGCCGCCGGCCAGGAACGCCCCGTGCGGCGCCTGGGCGAGCATCCCGACCGCCCCCGGTACGTCGTCGGCGCGCTGGTAGCGGAACGGCTTCATCTGCGCGCCACATCCGCCACAGCCGGACGGATGTTGGCATAGGCGCCGCAGCGGCACAGGTTGCCGCTCATCCGCTCGGCGATCTCGGCGTCGTCGAGGTCGACCTCGGCGGCGTTCGGATCGCTGCTGACCGCGCTCGGCCAGCCCGCCCGCGCCTCCGCCAGCATCCCTACCGCCGAGACGATCTGGCCCGGCGTGCAGTAGCCGCACTGAAACGCGTCGTGCTCGATGAACGAGCGCTGCATGGGGTGCAGACCGTCCCCGTCGGCCAGACCGGCGGCCGTGACGATCTCCGTGTCCTCGTACGCCACCGCCAGTGCCAGGCAGCCGAGGGCCCGGCGGCCGTCCAGCAGAACGGTGCAGGCGCCGCACTGCCCGTGGTCGCAGCCCTTCTTCGGGCTGGTGATCCCAAGACGTTCGCGCAGGGCGTCCAGCAGGCTTGTGCGGGTGTCGACGACGAGCCGGTGCTCCCGCCCGTCGACCCGCAACGTGATTTCCATGTCCACGGGGCACACCCCCAACACCATGTGCCGGGATCCGGGCAAACACTGCGTGATCGAGTCTTTCCGAGAGTCCTGCCCTCCGCAACTTCGCAGGGTCCGCGAGAGGGACCAGGAGGTCCGGGCACACCGTTCCGTGCCGTCGCTCTTTGACGGGCGCGCCCGCCCGCGGCTCGACACGACCCGCAGCCCAGGGCCCGGCGGGACGAGCAGCCACCGAACCGGCAGAAGAAGCAGCTCACGACTCGGCGGGTGAAAATTGGACATCCGGACACGGGCGAGGTGGTGGCGATGCCCGCATGGCATCTGCGTGACTATCACGACGACGACCTTGACCAGGCGATCGAGATCTGGGACCAGAGCCGCGGGGCCGACGAGCAACCGGTCTTCCCGGTCTCCGAGGTGATGACCGCCGCCAAGAACGGCCAGATGGCGGTGGTCGCGGTCGTCGGCGACGAACTGGTGGGCATGGCGGTGGCGCAGCCGCACGGCAAGCGGGCGTGGATCCTGCTGGTGGCGCTCGCCTCCCGCTGGCGCGAGCGCGGGATCGGCAGCGCCCTGCTGGCCGAGCTGGAACGGCGGCTGCGGGCGATGGGCGTGCGCCGTATCAGTGCCCTGCTGCCGGCCGGGGCCGCCGGGACGAAGGCGCTGGACCGCTCCGGCTACCTGTCCCGGGACGGCCTGACCTACTACGAGAAACTCGAACCGCAGGAGACCGGCAACGCCGACGTGCTGCGGGCGCTGGGCGGCCGCATGCTGACCGACGGGCTCTGGGACGCCATGGCCGGCATGGAACGGGAGAAGCAGGTCGTCGAGCGCCGGGTGGTGCTCCCGCTGACGGAGCCGGCGCTTGCCGACCGCTACGGCGTCGCGCCCCCGAAGGCGGTCATCCTCTTCGGCCCGCCCGGGACCGGGAAGACCAGCTTCGCCATGGCGGTGTCGTCCCGGCTGACCTGGCCGTTCGTCGAACTCTTCCCGTCCCGGCTCGCGGCCGACACGAGCGAGGGGCTGGCCGTGGCACTGCGGCAGGTGTTCGCGGACCTGGCGGAGCTGGACTCGGTGCTGCTTTTCATCGACGAGGTGGAGGAGATCGCCGGCGTGCGGTCGGGGAAGGCGGTCGACCCGGGGCACGGAGTCACCAACGAGCTGCTCAAACTCATCCCCCGGTTCCGGGAGGGCGGCGCTCGCCTGCTGGTGTGCGCCACCAACTCGGTGCGCTCCCTCGACCCGGCCTTTCTGCGGCCGGGCAGGTTCGACTACGTCATCCCGATCGGGCCCCCGGACCCCACCGCGCGGGCCGCCATCTGGACCCGCTACGTCAAGGGCGCTCTCCACTCGGTGGAGCTGCCCCGACTGGTGGCGGCCAGCGAGCTGTTCACCCCGGCCGACATCGAGTTCGCCGCCCGCAAGGGTGCTCAGGCCGCGTTCGAACGCGAGGTGACGCATCGCCGGGGCGAACCCGCCACCACCGAGGACTACATGGCCGCCATCGCGGACACCCGGCCGACGCTGACGGCACGGGCGATCGAGGAGTTCACCGAGGACATCGAGAAGTACAGCCGGTTGTGAGGCGCGACTGACACCGGGTCCCGGACCCGGCGGACTACGGCACGGTCACCGGCTGCGGGGGGAGTTCGAAGCGCAGCAGAGCCGCGGTCTGCTCCGCGCGCAGCGCCGTCTCCGCGTCGACGTGCCGCACCTCGCCCCCGTCGTCGATGACGGACTCGGCCAGTTCGTCGATCACGTCGGGCACCTCCCGCAGCGGATCCCCGCACAGCGGGCAGGCCTTCTCCGAGCGCGAGAGCAGCCCGTCCCGGTCGCACACCCGTCCCGGGACGACGGCCTGCTCGTCCACCTCCAGCGTCCCGATCGCGGCCAGCGACGCCGCCCACAGCGTCTCGTCGAGACCGACGGCCGCGGGTCTGCTGGCCGCCTTGGCCTCCAGGGTCTGTCCGACCAGCCGCCGCTGCTCCTGGTGCGCGTGGTCGGCGACGAGCCCCCGCACCTTCTTCCTGACGTCCTCGGCCGTCGCGGTCTCCCGGTCGATGGTGAAGGTCCCGACGAGCCGCTCCTTCAGCTCACGCGGCAGGAAGTCGACGAAGCCCGGCACCTCGTGCGCCTGGCCGCCGACGGCGAGCAGGTCGTAGCCCCCGCCTCCGAACAGCCGTCTGAGCTCGCCGACCAGGCGCCGGTAGTGCTTCTTGCTCAGCTCGTCGGCCTTGTTGCGGACGCGGTACTCGCCGAACTGCTCGGCGTAGGCGTGTCTGCGCGTCACCCGGTCGCGGATCACCTCCAACTCCCGGACGTCGTCGAGGTAGTACTCCCAGACCTGGCCCACGCTCTTGTCCACGATGACCGCACAGGTGCGGTAGTACTCGTCGAGCACGCCCAGCAGCGGACGGACGTAGGGATCGGCGTCCACCAGGATGCGCTCGCGGGTGGGCCGGGGCAGCCACATCTGTTCGTAGATGCCGCGGCCGCCGCAGGAGAAGACCGCGACGGCGCCCGGCCGGACGGGCTCCTCCGCCAGGGTCGTCTCGATTCTCGCGATGTCTTCCCGCAGCGAGAGCCGCACGGCGTGCTCCGCCGAGCTGTCCTCGGCGAGCGGCCTGATGCGGTCCAGCAGGCTGGCCACTCGGCTGCTGAAGACGCGGCGGTCGGGCCTCTCCGGTTCCACCGGGATGTAGAGGGAGACGAACGGGAGTCCGTCGCCGCTCAGCCGCAGTATTCGCTCGACCTGCTGTTGGGTGATCATCGCCGCTCCTCGCCGCTCGATGAGCTCTGCTCTTCCAGCTAACGAGGTGGGAGCGGCGGCGGCAAACGCGGCGCGGTGCTCGCGGGGTACCCCGGCGGGGGTCACCCCGGGCCACGACAGGGAGGGACCGGCGAAAAGGAGCCCGTGGCGAGCGGTGTCCGGCGCCACCGTGCTGGGACCGCCCCCTGCTTCAGCAAGCGCTCTCCGTCAGCGGTGCCCGTACCGGCACCCGGCGGCCCGCCACGGGCTCGGCGCCCCGGGGTGTCCTGACCGTGGGCACCTTCGTGCGACTCCCGGCCGAGTCTCCGGTGGGTCAAGCGGAGGGCATCGCGGAGAGTGAAAGGCATTCACGGAAATATGGTTGCCCGCATATCTTGAATTACGGCGGCCATATAGGTTCATCAGATCGGTGAAACGTTTCTTCGAGGAATCATTCCCTCGAATGCCGGATAGCTTCCACCGTATGGCGCTCGTTAGGTGATCGTGACTTGGAACGAACCGGAAGATCAGATCCCCGTCGGAAGCGGAGCCCTGTGGCACGACCCGGCCGGCGGCGAGGTGCTCCACAAGGGGTGTTCAGACATTCTTGAAGATTTCCTCAAGACGATCGGCGACATGGAAAGCGAATACCTGCGCGCTGTCGACGCAGCGTCCTGAGCGAGGGCGCGGAGGAGCTGAGAATGGACAGGCTGCACGGCGACCCGAGCCTCTACGACATTCAGTTCGGCCTGAGAACCGACTACGACGCGCTCGGTCAGCATTCCTACGGTGGTGATCCCCTCGAGGCACCTCACGTCTGGAGCGCGCAGGGTCAGGACATCGCACCGAACGGCTGGGATCCGGACGAGGAACTCGCCCAGATGCTGTCCACGGTGTCCGGTACGGACCCCGCTCCGCCCCCGTTCGACGGGCAGCACCGCCACCGCATCGACCGGCGGCGCCCACGGCCGGGATCCCACATCCTCGACAGCGGCCAGAAAGTCACCCCTGTCACGATCCTGGTCGCCACCATCGCCGCCTGCGCGGTGGCCATGCTCGGCTGGTCCATCGCCTATTCGTACGGTCAACTCCGCGCCATCGCCTCGACGGTGCTTCCGGCACCGCTGGCGCAATGGTGGCCGCTGACGGTGTACGGACCGTGGTTCGTGGCGGCCCTGTCGATTCTGCGGGCCGCCGTTCAGCACCGGACCGCCCGCCGGTCATGGGGCGTCGTCCTGGTCGCCTCGGCCACGGCGGTGGCGCTGTGCATCAGCCACTCGGCATATTCGATGCTGTCGATGGTGATCGTAGGAATTCCGCCGATCACCGCCCTGGTGTGTTTCCGGGAACTCGTGGGCCAGGTCTCCTCGAAGTACCGCCCCCGGCACGCCGCGCCGGTCAAAGAGCAGTCCGGCGGCTGACGGCGAAGCGAACCGCCGGTGGGCCGTCGACCGCAGCTCGGCGGCCCACCGGCGGTTCGCGCGCGTCTGGGGCCCTGGGCTCAGTCCCCGCCGCTCCCGTACGGCCTCGTCAGGATCTCCAGGTTGTGGCCGTTCGGATCGTCGAAGTACGCTCCGCGGCCGCCATCATTGTGGTTGATCTCGCCGGGGCGGTGATGGTACGGGTCCGCCCAGTACCTGAGTCGCCCCGCGCGGATCCGGGTGAAGATCGCGTCGAAGTCGTCCTCGGAGACGAGGAAGGCGTAGTGCTGCGGAGTGATCGGCTCCTCGGTCTCCATGAAGTCCAGCGTCACGCCGTTCGCGATCTCCACCGGGGCGAACGGGCCGAAGTCCGGAGCCACGTCCACTCCCAGCACATCCGCGAGGAACCTCGCGGACGCCTGTTTGTCGTGCGCGGCGACGATCGTGTGGTTGAGCTCTACGGTCATGGGCCGGGCCTCCTGTCCCCTGGGCTGCCAGAACCGCTTTCCACGCTACCGCCGCTGCCCCGAACCCTCACGGGCGCGCGCATCGATCAAGCCGCCGGAGCCGTGCGCCCGGTCCGGCCGGCGGCGCGCGACGTGCCGTGGGGCCGCCGCACGCCGCCGGTCACCAGGGCAGACTCAGATGGTGGCCGCGTCGATCACGAACCGGTACCGCACATCGCTGTCCAGCACCCGCTCGTACGCGTCGTTGATCTCGGACGCGCCGATCAGCTCGATCTCGGCGCCGATGCCGTGCTCCGCGCAGAAGTCCAGCATCTCCTGGGTCTCGCGGATGCCGCCGATGGCGGAGCCCGCGAGGGTCTTGCGGCCCGAGATCAGCGAGAACAGGTTGAACGAGATGGGCTCCTCGGGCGCACCCACGTTCACCAGCGCGCCGTCCGACTTCAGCAGCGAGAGGAAGGCGCCGAAGTCCAGCGGCGCCGACACGGTCGAGACGATCAGGTCGAACGTGCCGCGCAGCTCCTCGAAGGTCTTCGGGTCGCTGGTGGCGTAGTAGTGGTCGGCGCCCAGCTTCAGCCCGTCGTCCTTCTTGCGCAGGGACTGGGAGAGCACGCTCACCTCGGCGCCCATCGCGTGCGCGAGCTTGACAGCCATGTGACCGAGACCGCCCAGACCGAGGACCGCGACCTTCTTGCCGGGTCCCGCGTTCCAGTGCCGCAGCGGGGAGTACGTGGTGACGCCGGCGCACAGCAGGGGGGCGGCCACGTCGAGAGAGAGGCCGTCCGGGATGCGCACGGTGTACTTCTCGTCGACGACGATCTTCTCGGAGTAGCCGCCGTAGGTGGGCTCGCCGTTCCTGTCGAGGGCGTTGTATGTGCCGACCATGCCCTTGAGGCAGTACTGCTCCAGGCCGGCCTTGCAGTTCTCGCACTCGCGGCAGGAGTCGACCATGCAGCCGACGCCCACGCGGTCGCCGATCTTGAACTTGGTCACGCCGGAGCCGACCGCGGAGACGACGCCCGCGATCTCGTGGCCCGGAACCATCGGGAAGATCGCCTCGCCCCAGCCCTCACGGGCCTGGTGGATGTCCGAGTGACAGATGCCGGCGAACTTGATGTCGATCAGTACGTCGAACTCACCGACCTCGCGGCGCTCGATCGTGGTGCGCTCGAGCGGAGCCTTGGCAGCGGGTGCGGCGTACGCAGCAACGGTGGTCATGCCGGATTTCTCCTTGGGGGGTCGCGTGCCCGGCAGCCTTCCACCGGGCACGGCGTCCAGCCTGCCGGGAGGCGCCGGGCTCACCCAGGCCACGGATCTGCATACGTCCGGGTTTCCTACCACTGGCCGGGTCAGCCTCACAGTCGTACCAACAGGAATACTGGGTGTATGGACGCAAACCCCGACTCCATGCAGGCGTCTGCCCAGGCATCCGGTCAGGCTCTGGACCGCCGCGCCGAGCTCAGCGAGTTCCTGCGCACCCGGCGGGCCCGGCTCAAGCCCGAGGACGTGGGACTGCCGGACTTCGGGCGGTACCGGCGGGTGCCGGGCCTGCGCCGCGAGGAGCTGGCCCAGCTGGCCGGGGTGTCCGTGGCCTACTACACGCGTCTGGAGCAGGGCAACGGGCAGAACGTGTCCGCGGAGGTGCTCGGGGCCATCGCCCGCGCGCTGCGGCTGAGCGACGCGGAGCACGCCCATCTGACCCATCTCGCCAAGCCGAAGGCCCACAAGAAGAAGCCGGCGGCGCGGTCCCAGCACGTGCGGGTTCCGCTGCGGCAGCTGCTGGACGCCTTCGACGGCGTCCCGGCCTACATCGTGGGGCGGCGCGCGGAGGTCCTGGCGTGGAACAGGATGGCCGCCGCCGTCTTCGGGGACTGGTCCCAGGTACCGCAGCAGGAGCGGAACTGGGCCCGCATGGTCTTCCTGCGGCCCGAGTACCACGATCTGTTCGTGGACTGGGAGCAGAAGGCGATCGACATCGTGTGCCAGCTGCGGTACGAGGCCGGGTGCCACCCGGACGATCCGCAGCTGTCCGCGCTCGTCGGGGAGCTGTCGGTGAAGAGCGAGGCGTTCCGGCAGCTGTGGGCGACGCACGACGTCAAGGAGAAGAGCCACGGGCTCAAGCTGATGCGGCATCCGCTGGTGGGCGATCTTGCCCTGCAGTTCGAGTCGTTCAGGCTGCCGGACGACGGTGAGCTGGGGCTGGTGACGTATCACGCCGAGCCGGGTTCGCCGTCGGCGGAGGCTCTGCGGCTGCTGGCCAGCTGGGGTACGGACGCCACCCGGGCGGGCACGACCGCGCCCCGCTCCTGAGGCCCTGCGCTCGACGCCATGAGTGGCCGATGAGGGGCCGGCGATCGGCGGAAACACGGACGGCCCGCCGGAAGCAGCTGCTTCCGGCGGGCCGGGCCCGATAGGCGTTAAAAGCGGGGGAAGGGGGGGTGATTGAGTTACGGGGAGTGTTTGCCGTAGTTTGGGGGGGAGTTGGGGGGTAAGAA
>NZ_JBEYXD010000135.1:0-14304 GCF_040644975.1 Streptomyces sp. NPDC046900
ACGTCGCAGGAGTTGCCCGGGGTGCCGGAGGGGACGGCCGGCTTGTCGTAGGAGTACGACACGGCGATCTTCTGCACGCCCTTGGGGACCTCGACGGGGAGGTAGACGAAGTCCGCGACCCCGGTCTCCAGGAACCCGGTGATGACGCGGGTCTCGTCGCCGCTGGTCGGGGCAGTGCCGCCGGAGGTGCCATCGGCCGCGTGCGCGAAGGAGACCGGGGCGAGGGTCAGCGCGGCGGCACCGGCCATCCCCGCGGTGAGCAGCCGTCGCCGCCCCATTCCGGCACCCGCGTCGTCGGCACCCGCGGCGTCGGGTTCGAAGGGTTCCGCGTTGTGCTCGCAGTGTCCGTCAAGGCACATGTTGTCCTCAGCAAGGTCGGTGAAGGGTGCACGATGAATGCGCTGGAAGCGTTCAGACCCTGATCCGGCTTGGTGGACGGCGGATGATCTCGGAATGACCGGTCTGCGGCTCCCGGGCATCGACCTGCGGCAGTTGTCCGGGTCACGCAGCGAACGCGCTGGTCACAATCGTTCGTCGAGAGGCGCCGCGTTGCCCGCGTGCCGCTCGCGGTGGTCGCCCTCCGAGAGAAACCTCTGCGCGTCTACGCGTAGGGCACGATCTGCGTCAACTCATCGTAGACGCTGAGGACTTGTGCCACCGTCTCGTCCTCGGTCGGCCAGCCGGCGGCCTGCCGGGTGCCCTGCTCCTTCAGCAGCTCGCGCCGCGCCGGATCGCCGAGGACCCGTACGACGGCGGTGGCGAGCGCCCCCACGTTCCCGTACGGCACGAGTTCGGCCGCGTCGCCGACCAGTTCGCGGATGCCGCCGACGTCCGTGGCGACCAGCGGCACCCGGGCGTGCAGGGCCTCCTGGGCGAGAACGGACCGGGACTCCCAACTGCTCGTCAGCAGCGCGAGGTCGGCGGCGGCCAGCAGTTCCCCGGCGTCCTCACGCCGGCCGAGCAGCCGCACCGGCAGTCCCTCGCTGTCGATGCGGCGCTGGAGCACACCGCGCAGCGGCCCCTCCCCGGCGATGACGACCAGGGGCACCGGGTCGAGCCGGAGCCAGCCGCGCGAGGCGTCGAGCAGCATGTCGTACCCGCGGTGCCGGTCCAGGGACCCGACGGCCATGAGCAACGGGCGGTCCGTGGCGCCGAGTTCGGCGCGGATCTTGGGGTGCGGCCGGTCGGGGTCGTCGTACTCGACGGGTTTGCGGGGTGCGGGCAGAGCGACCGCGGCGAGCCGTGCGTCCCGCGCGCCGCGGCGGCGGGCCCGGTCGACGAGGTCGGAGGAAGTTCCGAGGACGAGGGAGGCGGCTCTGGCCACGCGCCGTTCGAGAAGGCGCTGGAGGTGAGCGCGCGCGCCCTCGACGTGCGCCTGCGTGTGCCAGGTGACGACCAGCGGGATGCGCCGCCCGCTCAGCGCGAGCGCGGCGCGCAGACCCGCGTGCAGCCCGTGCGCGTGCACCAGGTCGGCGTCCGCACAGGCGATACGGAGCGCGGCGAGGGCGCTGGGGTCCGTGCTGCGGGGGACGGGGATGTGCCGGCCGCCCACGCCGGTGAAGTCATAGGTGCGTTCGGCCTCGACGGGAGCGCACACGCTCACGCGCACGCCCCGTGCGACCAGACCCGAGGTCAGCATGCGCACATGCGCGCTGCTGCCCGCGCTGCCTCCGCCGAGCACCTGCACGGTGCGCAGCGGCGACCGGCCGTGCGGTGAGTGGCTGCTCGCAAGGCTCACGTGGCCGGGGCTCCTGGTTCGGCATCGGACGGTCACGAAGAAACGTACAGAAGGATCGCGCGGTGGGGGTGGACCGCGCGAGGTGCTCCGCGGATGACCCAAGCATGCCAGGGCGCGGGCGTCCTGGGGCACCGGCGGGTGCGTGCGACGACCGCGGGCCGGTCCGCGGGACACCGGTGTGGTCACTCACATGGGTGAGGGAGTCGGGCGCCGGCGTCGCTCACGGCAGGGCTTGCCAGGGGCTCCGACGCGCCACGACCTCGCCGCCTCGCTCACCTTCTCCCCGTACACGGCGGCGGCCACCAGGGCCGCCGCGTGGACGACGAGTCCGGCCCGGCCTTTTCCGCTCCCGGCTCCTCCGCCGCTCCCGGTCGCCCCCGGGCGCGGCGACCCCCAAGCGGCGGCGACGGCGGTGCCGAGCGCCGCCCCGAGGGCGTGCGCGCCCGTGTCACCGATCATCGCGCGTGCGCCGAGATCCTCGGGGAGGACGGCGGCCGCGGCGCCGGTCGCGGTGGCGGCCAGTTCCCCGGCCGGGCCGTCGCACAGCAGCCCCGGAGCGCCGAGCGCGAGGACGGCACCGGCGGCACGCCCGGGGCGTACGTCCATGAGGTTCACGAAGTGCGCGGCGCCCGCGATCACCACACCCGCGAGCACCTTGTCCACGGGCCGCTCCTTGAGCGCTGCTCCGGCGGCCAGCGCGGCGGCGGAGATACCGAACAGTTTCACGGCACCGCTGGTGATCTCGCCTTCCCGGAGAGCCGAGAGGTGGGCCCGGAATCCGCGTCGCGGGTCGCCGGCACCGGCCACGTCGTCGTAGGCACCGCACGCTCCGGCGGCGAGCACCGCCGCCCCGGCCGCGGGGTGAACGCGCCACGCACCGAACGCTGCCGCAGCGGCCAGCGCGGGGCCCGGGTACAGCCCGACGGTCCGGCCCGCGTGGTTCGTGCGCTCCCAGCGGTGGCGCCCGCCCGGAGCCCTTGTGCGCAGGACGGCGGTCGCGGCGCGGGTGACGGCCGCGGTGAGTCCGAACGAGACGATCCTGGGAATGCGCGTGATCATCCCTTCACCTTACGAGAGCCGTCCGGTGCGGGCGGCCGCTACCCGTCGGCCCGCGCCGTCGCCAGCAGTTCCTCGGCATGCGCCCGGGCCGTCTCCGAGTCCTCCTGGCCGGCCAGCATCCGCGACAGTTCGCGGATACGTTCCTCGCCCTGCAGAACCTTCACGCCCGAGCGGGTCACCGATCCGTCGTTCGTCTTCTCCACCAGCAGCTGCCGGTCCGCGAAGGCCGCCACCTGCGGCAGGTGGGTGACGACCACGACCTGCGCGCTCTTCGCGAGCCGGGCCAGGCGCCGCCCGATCTCGACGGCCGCCTTTCCGCCGACGCCCGCGTCGACCTCGTCGAAGAGGTACGTGGGCACGGGGTCCGTCCCCGCGAAGACGACCTCCACGGCGAGCATCACGCGAGACAGCTCGCCGCCGGAGGCGCCCTTGGCGATGGGCCGCGGCGGCGCGCCGGGGTGGGGTGCGAGCAGCAGCTCGACCTCGTCGACGCCCGACGGCCCGTAGGCGACGGTACGCCCGCCGACCTCGACGCCGTCCGGGTCGTCCGTCTGCCGGAGCTCGAACGAGACGCGGGCGTGCGGCATGGCGAGCGAGGCCAGCTCCGCGGTGACGGCGGCGGCGAACCGCTCGGCGGCCTCCGTCCGCGCGTCGGTCAGCGCCTGGGCGAGCGCGCCCAGCTCGGTGCGCAGCCCGTCCCGCTCGGCAGTGAGCTCCTCGATCCGCTCGTCGTCGCCGTCGAGTTCGGTCAGCCGTGCGGCGCTCTGCTCGGCCCAGGCGAGGACGGCGCCCACGTCCTCGCCGTACTTCCGGGTCAGTGCGTTCAGCGCGGCCCGCCGTTCCTCGACGGCGGCCAGCCGCAGCGGATCCGCGTCCAGGTCGTCGGCGTACCCGGCCAGCTCACCGGCCACATCACCGAGCAGGATCCCGATCTCCCCGATCCGTTCGGCGAGCCCCGCCAGCGCCGGGTCGTGCGACCGCACCGCTTCCAGGGCCCGGTGCGCACCGGCCACCAGGGTGGAGGCGTCGACGCCCTCGGGGTCCTCCGGATTGCCCGCCAGCGCGGCGTGCGCGACCGTCGCCGCGGAGGCGAGCGCCTCCGCGTGCCCGAGCCGCTCCGCCTCCTCGGCCAGCTCCACGTCCTCGCCGGCCCGGGGCTCCACGGCCGCGATCTCCTCGAGCCCGAAGCGCAGCATGTCGGCTTCCTGGGCCCGCTCACGGGCGCGGGTGGTGATCTCCTCCAGTTCGGTGGAGACGGCCCGCAGCCGCCGGTAGGCCTCGCCGTACTTGGTGAGCGGCACCGCGACCGCGTCACCGGCGTACCGGTCGAGTGCCTGCCGCTGCCGCGAGAGTTTCAGCAGTCCCTGCTGGTCGGTCTGCCCGTGGACGGCGACCAGTTCGTCGGCCAGCTCCGCGAGCACGCCGACGGGCACGGAACGTCCGCCCAGGTGCGCACGGGAGCGGCCCTCGGCGGAAACGGTACGGCTGATCAGCAGCGCCCCGTCGTCCAGCTCGGCCCCGGCCTCCTCGGCGCGTACGGCCGCGGTGGCGCCCTCGGGCACGGTGATCCGCCCCTCCACGACCGCGTTCTTGGCCCCGATCCGTACGAGCGCCGGGTCGGCGCGTCCGCCGAGCAGCAGGGCCAGGCTGGTGACGACCATGGTCTTGCCCGCACCCGTCTCACCGGTCACGGCGGTGAAGCCGGGTGACAGCTCGACGACCGCGTCGTCGATGACTCCGAGCGACCGTATCCGCATCTCCTCCAACACGGAGAAGACCTTACGAGGTCGGCCGGGGGATGTGCGACGGCCCCCGGCCCGCTCACGCGAAGGCGCAGGTGGCGGAACGGCACCGAGCGGCGCATATCACCCCCGCGAGGTACCGCGCCCCCGGCGGCCCCTAGTGCGGCGCCCCCCGCCACCCGGACACGGGCAGCGCGAACTTGGCCACCAGCCGGTCCGTGAAGGAGGCGTGGTGCAGCCGGGCCAGCCGCACCGGAACCGCTCCCCGCCGCACCTCGACCCGTGCCCCCTCGGGCAGCTCCACCGTCCGGCGCCCGTCGCACCACAGCACCCCGTGCGGGGTGTCCGGCTGCACCTCCACGGCGAGCACGGAGTTCGGCGAGGTCACCAGCGGCTTGGCGAACAGCGCGTGCGCACTGATCGGCACCATCAGCAGCGCCTCCACCTCCGGCCACACCACGGGCCCGCCTGCGGAGAAGGCGTAGGCGGTCGACCCGGTGGGCGTGGCGCAGACGATGCCGTCGCAGCCGAACCCGGTCACCGGCCGCCCGTCGATCTCCAGGACGACCTCCAGAAGTTTCTCGGCGGAGACCTTCTGCACGGCCGCCTCGTTCAGCGCCCAGTCGGTGTGCACGATGTCGCCGTTCTTGTGCACGACGACGTCGACGGTCATGCGCTCCTCGACCTCGTACGCCTTCATCACGACCCGGTCGACGACCCGGTCGAGGTCGTCGCGCTCGGCCTCGGCGAGGAAGCCGACCCGGCCGAGGTTGACGCCGAGCATCGGCACCCCGGAGGCGCGGGCGAACTCCGCACCGCGCAGGAGCGTGCCGTCACCGCCGAGCACGATGAGCAGCTCGCAGCCGTCCAGGCACTGGGGAGTCGCCTCCTTGACGAGCTCCACCTCGTCCGACAGAGGCAGGTCCTCCGCCTCGGCCTCCAGGACGCGCACGCCGATGCCGCACCTGAGCAGCCCCTTGACCACGAGCTCGGCACTGCGGATGGCCGCGGGCCGCCCGGTGTGGGCGAGAAGGAAGACAGTACGACCTGGGATCTGTGTCAACGCGGCCCCTCCGCCACTGCACGGTCAACGTCGGCCGGATCCAGTGCGGGTGCTCCGGCTCGCAGCCACAGAAAGTACTCGACGTTGCCCGAGGGTCCGGGCAACGGGCTGGCCGTCACACCCTTGACGCCGAGTCCCAGCTCCGCGGCACGCTCGGCCACCCCGCGCACGGCCTCCGCACGCAGGTGCGGGCTGCGGACGACGCCTCCGCTGCCCAGCCGTTCCTTGCCCACCTCGAACTGGGGCTTGACCATCATCACCAGGTCGGCGTCCGGCTTCGCGCACCGCACCAGGGCGGGCAGCACCAGTCCGAGCGGGATGAAGGACAGATCTCCCACAACAAGATCCACAGGCTCCCCATCGATCGCTTCGAGCGTCAACTCGCGTACGTTCGTACGGTCCTTGACGGTGACGCGTTCATCGCTCTGCAGAGTCCAGGCCAGTTGTCCGTATCCGACGTCCACTGCGACGACATGGGCGGCGCCCGCGCGCAGCAGGACGTCGGTGAAGCCACCGGTGGACGCACCTGCGTCGAGCGCGCGCCGCCCCCCGACCTTCAGGCCCTGCGGTACGAAGACCTCCAGGGCGCCCGCGAGCTTGTGGCCGCCCCGGGACACGTAGTCGGGGTCGCTGCCGTCCTGTGCGACGACGATGGCCGCCGCGGTCTCCACTTGGGTGGCGGACTTGGTGGCGACGGTCTTGCCGACGGTGACCCGGCCCGCGGCGATCAGCTGGCCGGCGTGCTCGCGCGAACGCGCGAGCTTCCGGCGGACCAGCTCCGCGTCCAGACGGCGGCGTGCGACTCCTGCCACGTTCGGTTCAGCTCCTGTGTCCGTACGGCGACGGGGGCGCCGGAGGTCCCGGGCGGGCGTCGAGCGCGGTGAGCGCGTCGCGCAGCCCCCTGTGTACATCCTCGTACACCTCCACATGGCCGTCCGTGGCGAGGTGGTCGGCGTCCGCCAGCCGTTCCAGCTGTGCGTCGACGTCGGCGTCGCCGGTGGGGGTCCGGGGCACGTTCAGCGGGGCGGGCGCGGCCGGGTCGTTCTCCGGTTCGAAGGCGGTGCCGTCCGGGGCGTCCGGATCCGGTACCGCCGCCTCCGTCGGGACCTCGGCCTCGGGCACTGAGTCGCTCATGCCCCGACGCTACCTCGAAGCGCTGAGGTACCGTCGCTGACAATGGTGACCATTGAGGAGTGCCGCAGCGCACTCGACAAGCTCTCCGACAACCTGGCGGGCGCCGACGGCGACGTCCGGGCGGCCGCCGGCATGGACCGCTCGCTCAGCTGCCGGATCACCGACCTGGACATCAGCTTCCTCGGCCGCCTCAGGGACGGCCGGATCGAGGTGCTCGACACGATCCAGGGACCGCCGCCCGAGAAGGCCCAGATCCGGCTGACGATGACCGGCGACGACCTGGTGGCGATGGTCGACGGCGAGCTGAACTTCGCCAAGGCCTGGGGCTCGGGCCGGGTGAAGCTGGAGGCGGCCCTGCTCGACGTGTTCCGCCTCAGAAAGCTTCTGTAGGCCCCCGGCGCCCGAGGCCCCCCACTCCCGCGCCAGACGCCTCAGGAGGCCTTCTCGGCCGTCGTACGGGCGCGTGCCTTGCGAGCCGCCGGCACCACCAGCGGCGTCCCGGTCTCCGGATCGTCGATGACCTGACAGCGCAGCCCGAAGACCTCCTCCACCAGCCCGGCCGTGACGATGTCGTTCGGAGCGCCCTCGGCGATCACCTTGCCGGCGCGCAGGGCGATCAGATGGGTGGCGTACCGGGCGGCGTGGTTGAGGTCGTGAAGCACCGCGACGAGCGTGCGCCCCTGCTCCTCGTGCAGCTGCGCGCACAGGTCGAGCACGTCTATCTGATGCTGGATGTCGAGATACGTGGTCGGCTCGTCGAGCAGCAGCAGCGGTGTCTGCTGGGCGAGCGCCATGGCGATCCACACCCGCTGCCGCTGGCCGCCGGAGAGCTCGTCGACATAGCGGTCGGCGAGCTCCGCGACGCCGGTCTGCGCCATCGACTCCTGGACGACCCGCTCGTCCTCGCCGGACCACTGGCGCAGGAGTCCCTGGTGCGGATAGCGGCCGCGGCCCACGAGGTCGCCGACGGTGATCCCGTCGGGCGCGATCGAGGACTGCGGCAGCAGCCCCAGGGTCCGCGCCACCTTCTTCGCCGGCAGTGACTGGATGGCCTGCCCGTCGAGCAGCACCCGCCCCTGGGACGGCTTGAGCATCCTGGACAGGGCGCGCAGCAGCGTGGACTTGCCGCAGGCGTTCGGGCCGACGATCACCGTGAAGGAGTTGTCGGGGATCTCCACGGACAACTGCTCGGCGATCACGCGCTGGTCGTAGGCAAGGGTGACGTTGTCCGCGGAGAGGCGGTTCACAGTGCTCCTCATGACGTTCGTGTCGGGTCCGCCGGCGGCGCTCATATGCGGCCCGCCCGTCGCTCGCTGACCAGCAGCCACAGCAGGTAGACGCCGCCGAGCACTCCGGTGACCACGCCGACCGGCAGCTGGTCCGCGCCGAAGACCCGTTGGGAGGCCCAGTCGGCCGCGACGAGCAGGGTGGCGCCCATGGTCATGGAGGGCAGCAGGTTCGGGCCGGGCGAGTGAGTGAGCCGGCGCGCGAGCTGCGGTGCGGTGAGCGCCACGAACCCGACCGGGCCCGCGGCGGCGGTGGCGCCGGCGGTGAGCAGCACGGCGGAGACCATCAGCAGCAGCCGTACGCGTTCGACGCGCACCCCGAGGGCGTACGAGACGTCGTCGCCCATCTCCATCATCCGCAGGCCCCGGGCGTTGCCGAGGACCAGGGGGACGAGGACGGCGCACATCAGGAGCAGCGGCCACACCTGGTCCCAGTCGCGGCCGTTGAGAGAGCCGGTCATCCAGACGATCGCGCGGGTCGCGTCGACGATGTCGGCCTTGGTGAGCAGATAGCCGTTGACCGCCGTGACGACGGCCGACACGCCGATGCCGACCAGGACCAGCCGATAGCCGTGCACGCCTTGCTTCCAGGCCAGCAGATAAATGGCGAGCCCGGTCACCAGGCCGCCGACGAGGGCGCCCACGGTGACCTGTGTGGCGCTCCCGGAGAACAGCACGATCATCACGAGTGCCCCGGCCGTCGAGCCCTGCCCGAGACCCAGCACGTCCGGGCTGCCCAGCGGGTTGCGCGTGACGGACTGAAAGAGCGCACCGCCGAGACCGAGCGAGGCCCCGACCAGCAGCCCGACGAGCACGCGCGGCAGACGCAGTTCGGTGACGATGAACTCCTGCCCCGGGTTGCCGTCGCCGACCAGCGCCCTGAGGACGTCCCCCGCCGGGATCGAGTAGTCGCCCGTCCCGATCAGTACGACGCTCGCGGTGAGCGCGGCGACCAGGAGCAGCACGACGACGGTGAACGCCCGGACGTCCAGGCGCACGGAGAGTCCGCCGGGGGTGCGGAACGTACGGGTGGTCTTCACAGCTGCGCCGTCCTCCTGCGCCGTACGAGGAAGACGAAGACCGGGCCGCCGATGACCGCGGTCACGATGCCCACCTGGAGTTCGGCGGGCCGGGCGACGACCCGGCCGAGGACGTCGGCGCCCAGCAGCAGCACGGGCGACAGGACGGCCGCGTACGGCAGGATCCAGCGCAGGTCGGGACCCGTGAACGACCGCACGGCGTGCGGCACCATCAGCCCGACGAACGCGATCGGCCCGCAGGCAGCGGTGGCCGCCCCGCACAGCACGGTGGCGGCGGCCATGGACAGGGCGCGGGTGCGGTCGAGGTCGGCGCCCAGGGCGCGGGCGGTGTCGTCACCCATCGCCACGGCGTTCAACGGCCTGGCCACGGCCAACGCGACGACGGTCCCGGCCAGCAGGAACGGCAGGACCTGGGTGATGGTCGAGTCGGTGGCCGACGCCAGTGAGCCGACGGTCCAGAAGCGCATCTTGCCGAGCGCCGCGTCGTCCGTGATCATCACGGCCTGGAGGTAGCCGTAGAGCGCCGCGCTGATCGCGGTGCCGGCGAGCGCGAGCCTGACGGGCGTGGCGCCCCGGCTGCCGCCGAGGAACCACACCAGGGCCCCGATGGCGGCCGCGCCGAGGAAGGCGAACCAGACGTAGCCGCTCAGGCTCGTGACACCGAAATACGTGATCGCGGTGACGACCGCCGCCGACGCGCCCGCGTTGATACCGAGCAGGCCGGGGTCGGCCAGCGGATTGCGGGTGAGCGCCTGGAGGACGGCACCGGACAGGCCGAGGGCGGCGCCGGCGAGCAGCCCGAGGGCCGTGCGGGCGAGGCGGTCGCCCACCACGACGTCGGCATACGTCCCCGAGTCGTGGAACAGGCCGTGCCAGACCTGGGCCGGTGACAGCCCCTTCGCACCGATCGCGATGCTCGCCAGCGCGACGAGCGCCAGGGTCAGGAGGGAGACGAGGAGCCCAAGAGCCCGTGTCACCCTCCGAGTCGGGGACGCGGAGGCGAGCTCCGCGCGTGATTCGGGAGGACTGTCGACCAACACGAGGTTAGGTTAGCCTACCCTCGCTATGGGCTCGACGGGGTGGCCGTCCTCCCCCTCACAGACCGAGTCGCGCCAGCGCCTTCCCGCCGTCCAGCTCGCACGGACTCGTACCGGCCGCCGTCCAGGCCGCCGCGCACAACGCCCGCAGCCCGTCCAGGGTCCCGCCCTCGCCCTCCAGCTCGAGCCGCTCCTTGCCCGCCGTCGCCGTCCAGCCGCCGCAGCGGAAGCCGTCACCCGACGCGACGACGTCCGGCTGACCGGTGAGCAGGCCCCTCAGGTCCTCATCCACATAGGTCGGCCGGTGCTGCGGCAGGGCGGCGAGCAACCGGGTCCCGTCCGTCACTCCCGTCAGCACCAGCAGGGAGTCGACCCCGCCGTTGAACGCGCCCTCGATGTCCGTGTCCAGCCGGTCCCCGACCACCAGCGGCCGCCGCGCGCCCGTCCGCAGAATCGTCTCCCGGTGCATCGGCGGCAGCGGCTTGCCCGCCACCTGCGGTTCGGCACCCGTCGCGATCCGTACGACCTCCACGGCCGCCCCGTTGCCCGGCGCGATCCCCCGGGCGCTCGGGATCGTCAGATCCGTGTTGGACGCGAACCACGGCACACCGCGCGCGACGGCATAGCAGGCCTCCGCGAAACGCCCCCACTGGAGCTCCGGACCGCCGTATCCCTGCACCACGGCCACCGGGTCGGCCTCGGCCGACTCCACGGGTGTGAGCCCCCGCTCCCGCAGGGCGACGCGCAGTCCCTCGCCACCGACGACCAGCACGCGGGACCCGGCGGGCACCTGCTCACTGATCAGCCGGGCGACCGCCTGCGCCGAGGTGATGACGTCGGACGCCTGCGCCGGTATCCCCAACTCCGTGAGGTGTGCGGCCACCGCGTCCGGTGTGCGCAGCGCGTTGTTCGTGACGTACGCCAGATGCATTCCGCCCGAACGGGCGGTACCGAGGGACTCCACGGCGTGCGGAATCGCGTTCCCGCCGGCGTACACCACCCCGTCCAGGTCCAGCAGAGCGGTGTCGTACGCCTCGTTCAGGGGCTGCGCACTGCCCTCCGGCTGTGTCCTGACGGTCCGGCTCATTACGCATCGCTCCTCGCTCGCTCGTTTCCCCCGATCATCCCGCACGACGCCCGCACACTTACGATGCATCAATGAACACTGCAGGTCCCTGGGACGTACCGGCGCACACGGGCCTTGAACTGAGCCCTTTCCGGGGCCTGCGCTATGACCCCGACCGCGTCGGCAGCCTCGCCGCGGTCACCTCCCCGCCGTATGACGTCGTCGTACGCCCGGACGGGCTGCTCCACCTCGAATCGGCCGATCCGCACAACATCGTCCGGCTGATCCTCCCCCAGGCTTCCACCCCCGCCGCACGCAACAAGCAGGCGGCGGAGACCATGCGCCGCTGGGTCACCGAGGGGATCCTGACCGCCGACGCCGAGCCGGGACTCTACGTCTACGAACAGCGAGGCGGCGGTGTGCTGCAACGCGGCATCATCGGCGCCCTGCGCGTGTCCCATCCGTCGGACGGTGTGGTCCTGCCCCACGAGGACGTGATGCCGCATGTGATCGCCGACCGCGCGGCCCTGATGCGCGCGACCTCCGCCAACCTCGAACCGCTGCTGCTGACCTACCGCGGCAAGGGCTCTGAAACCGGTGCGGCGGCCGTCATCGAGAGCACCGCCGAGGGCCCGCCTCTGTTGTGCACCACCACCGAGGACGGTTTCAGCCACTGCCTCTGGGCGGTGACGGATCCAGTCGACCTCGCCGAGATCCAGATGGACCTGGCCCACCACCAGGCCCTGATCGCCGACGGGCACCACCGCTGGGCGACGTATCTGCGTCTACGCGCGGAGCACACCTCCCCCAGCCCCTGGGACTACGGTCTGGTCCTCCTCGTGGACACCGCCCGCTATCCCCTCCGGGTCCGCGCGATCCACCGCCTGCTGCACCGCCTTCCGGTCGCCGAGGCGCTGTCCGCCCTCACGGGCCTGTTCCGCGTACGCGACCTGCACGTCTCACTGCCCGAGGCCATGGCGGCGCTGGCCGACGCGTCCTGCGCCGGCAACGCGTTCCTGCTGGCGGGCGACGGCGCCTTCCACCTGGTCGACCGGCCCTCCCCGGACGTCCTGGCGCGCACGGTCCGGGCGGACCGCCCGGAGGCCTGGCGCACCCTGGACGCGACGGTCCTGCACGCGACGCTGCTCGAGAACATCTGGCGCATTCCCGAGGACTCGCCCGATCACATCGCCTACATCCACGACACCGCCGCCACGGTCGAGAAGGCCGAGCGGGACGGCGGGACGGCCGTGCTGATGCACCCGGTCCGCGAGGAGGTCGTACGCGAACTGGCCAGGCAGGGCGTGACGATGCCGCGCAAGTCGACGTCGTTCGGTCCCAAGCCGGCCTCGGGACTGGTGCTCCGGGCCCTGGCGCCACCCGAGGCGGTCTGAAAGCCGCTCCCTGCGTGACGACGGGGCGGGGATCCGCTGAGGATCCCCGCCCCGTCAACCAGTCGGGTCAGCGCTCGTCGTCGTCTTCGGAATCGCCCTTCTCGCTCTCCTCGTCCTGCCCGGCAGCCGCGTCCGAGGGCAGCGGGTCGCCTTCGCTCTCGCCGTCCGACTCATCGTCGAGCGCGTCGAGGAACTCCACGCCGTCCAGTTCGGCGAGCCGGTCGGAGGCATCCGTGCTGCCGTCCTTGTCCGCCTCGACGGCCTTGGCGAACCAGTCGCGGGCCTCGCTCTCGCGCCCGGCCGCGAGGAGCGCGTCGGCGTACGCGTAGCGCAACCGCGCCGTCCACGGCTGTACGGCGTTGGAGGCCAGCTCCGGGCTCTGCAGCGTCACGATGGCCGCGTCGAGCTGCCCCATGTCCCGGCGCGCACCGGC
Organism: Streptomyces sp. NPDC046900; assembly: GCF_040644975.1. Taxonomy (NCBI): domain Bacteria; kingdom Bacillati; phylum Actinomycetota; class Actinomycetes; order Kitasatosporales; family Streptomycetaceae; genus Streptomyces; species Streptomyces sp. NPDC046900. Next base: position 12,993 of record NZ_JBEYXD010000135.1, read on the forward strand.
CGCGACGAGCCGCATCTCGACCTGACCCGCCTTGTCGAGCTTGTGCACCTCCGGGGCACCTGCCATGTCGAGCGCCTTCTCGGGCCGCCCGAGACCGCGCTCGCAGTCGGCCATGACCGGCCACAGGTCGGTGTTCCCGGTCATGCGCCGGGCGGCCCGGAACTCGCCGAGTGCCTCCCCGTACTTCTGGTTGGCGTACGCGGCGAAGCCGGCCGCCTCACGCACGGCGGCGACACGGGACGCGAGACGCAGCGCCACCTTGGAGTACGCGTACGCGCCCTCCGGGTCCTCGTCGATGAGCCTGGCGACCATCACCAGGTTCTTGGCGACGTCCTCGGCGAGCGTCTTGGGCAGGCTCTGCAGCTCCTGCCGTACGTCCTTGTCGATCTCCTCGCCGGTGACGTCCTCGGGGATCGGCAGCCGCTTGATGGGCTCGCGGTCGCGGTCGCGGTCCCGCTCCTCACGGAACCGAGGACCCGCACCGCGACGGTCGTCACCACGACGGTCGTCGCGACCACGGAAGCCACCGGGGCGGGCGCCGCGGTCATCACGACGCGGACCGCGCGCACCGGCACCGCGGTCGCCACGGTCGTCGCGACCACGGAAGCCACCGCGCTCACCGCCGCGGTCGTCACGACGGCCGTACCCGGCACGGTCTCCATAGCCGCCACGGTCTCCGTGACCGGCGCGGTCTCCGTAGCCGCCGCGGTCGTCGCGCCGACCGTAGCCCGTGCGCTCGCCGTCCCTACGGTCGTCACGACGGTCGTCGCGCCGGAAGCCGCCGCGGTCGTCCCCACGACGATCGTCTCCACGGCGGTCGTCGCGACGGTCATCACGGCGGAAGCCACCGCGGTCGTCGCCATGACGGTCGTCTCCACGGCGGTCGTCGCGCCGACCAAAGCCGCCGCGCTGGTCGTCCCGGCGGAAACCGCGGTCACGGTCGTCACGGCGCTCACCACGGTCGTCGTCACGTCGGCCGTAACCAGTGCGGGTGTCGTCGCGCCGGCCGTAGCCACCCCGGTCGTCGTCACGGCGGCCGTACCCACCGCGGTCGTCGTCGCGCCGGTGGGCGGGGCGGTCACCGTCCCGGCGGAAGTCCCGGTCGCGATCGTCACGGCGCGGGCCCCCCGGACGTTCGTCGCGGCGGAAGGAGGGACGTCCGCCCCGGTCGCCGGAGCCACCACGGTCGTCACGGCGGAAGCCGCCCCGGTCCCCGGAGCCACCACGGTCGTCACGGCGGAAGCCGCCCCGGTCCCCGGAGCCACCACGGTCGTCACGGCGGAAGCCGCCCCGGTCCCCGGAGCCACCACGG
>NZ_JBEYXD010000135.1:14399-15101 GCF_040644975.1 Streptomyces sp. NPDC046900
TACGGTCGTCACGGCGGAAGCCGCCCCGATCGCCTCGGCCACCGTCCTGGCGGTCATCCCGACGCTCGTCGCGTCGGTCGTCACGGCGGAAGTCGCCGCGGTCGTCCCCGCGACGGTCATCTCCACGGCGGTCGTCGCGCCGGCCGTAGCCGCCGCGCTCGTCGTCACGGCGGGCGAAACCGCCGCGGTCGTCGCCCCGACGCGCCCCTCCGCGGTAGCCGCCGCGGTCACCACTGTCCCGTCGGCGCTGGTCGCGCTCAGGACGCTCGTCGGGAGAGTTGGTGGACATCGGTGACTCCTGTCTTCGGTACTGCAAAGTCATTCTCACGCAGCCGGGTACCCGGCGCGCTCCGGAAAAACGAAAAAAGGACCCTTGGTCCCAGCGAGTCGCTGGGACCAAGGGTCCTCCAAAGATTGTTCGGCGGCGTCCTACTCTCCCACAGGGTCCCCCCTGCAGTACCATCGGCGCTGTAAGGCTTAGCTTCCGGGTTCGGAATGTAACCGGGCGTTTCCCTCACGCTATGGCCACCGAAACCCTAATGGTTTCGAGCGAACAAGCACACTCTTCAGTTGATGTTCTGCTCTGTACCGACAACGGATCGTTGTCTCAGAACCAACACAGTGGACGCGAGCAACTGAGGACAAGCCCTCGGCCTATTAGTACCGGTCACCTCCACACGTTACCGTGCTTCCAGATCCGGC
>NZ_JBEYXD010000136.1:0-15064 GCF_040644975.1 Streptomyces sp. NPDC046900
CGTTCTCGATCTCAGCAATCAGATCATCGCAGGCCGGGGGCACCCTTCTGCTATCGGAGCGTCAGTTCAGATTCCCAGCTGAGCACATGAGGTTGACGCGCCGACGTGGCACGGAACGAGCGGTTGGCTGACTTGAAGCCCGTTCGCCAGCGTCATGCCGCCGCTCTGGCGCTGTGGCGGTGGCGTGCGCCGGTGCGGGCGTTCGAAATGGATGCGGACTGGGGCGTCGACCCGCATGTGCTGGAGTCGCTGTTCCGAGTGGCAGCGGAACCTCCTGGGGAACGGTCGAACCGCGCCTATGGCCAGGCATTCGCCGAGCTGTGCAAGGCCCCGATCTTCGAGTCCGAAGTCGACCCAGACACGGTCCAGCTCTTCCAGCTGGAAATCTTCGGGGGCTTGTGGGCCTTCGGCGATCTGCTCGACAAGTCAGGCCTGGACGAGGCCGAACGAGTTGTCGAGCTGTCGTCCGGCCTGGCGGGCTATCTGGACGGTCTCGTCGAGGGCTCGTTCTACTCCCATCCCTCGGAGGAAGCGCACCACCAGTACCTCGCCGACCTGGCGGACCGTACGAGCGGCGAGGGCTACTTCGCCTCACGCAACTTCGCTGTCGAGTCCGCGTGCCATGGCACCCTCCGGACGTTTCGCGATTCCGATGGGCTGCTCGACTCGTCCGCGGGACGCGAGTTGCTCGCGCTTTGCGAGGACTTCGGCGAAGAGCTCGTCGCAACGCTGCGGTGGCTCCGCACGACGGGCCATCAGCGATCACGCCGCGAGCCTGGTGGCGGGCCGGCGACTCGGCGGGCGATGCGTCTGGGCACCTCACCCGTGTGTCCGAATGTACGCGCGACGCGGTCTCCGGTAAGGGGTGGCACCTCGGTGCGGGCCAGCGCCGCCGACGATCGGACAGGGCCGTAGATGGGCACACAGAGGTTACTCGGCGTTCACTCCTTGATCGGTGTGGCGACGAACGAGCCGAGGCCGGGCGTGGTGACGACGAGACCCTCTTCCGTGCTCCGCAAGACACGATGAGGCGGGGACCGCCCGCCCCGTCGGAGGACCTCAAGCCTCTGGCGGGGCGGGTTCCTTTTTCCTGCGCGCGTGTTGAAGGCCGGCAAGGGCACGATCTGGCTTCAGCCGAGACAGGGACGCCGCCCGCTCGTTCCACGAGCGGGCGGCGTCGGTGTGCCAGTGACTGGACCGAGGTGGAAACGCCGGAGGGTCAGCGCAAGGGGGGGTGTGCGCTGACCCTCCGGTGACGGCTGTCTCGGTTACTTTCCGAGTCCTACTTGCGAAGGAACAACGGGGGTGGTTCCGGGGCGGCCGTCAGGATCGGTGTGCCGCCCGCCCCGGGGGGTTTGGGGCGTGCGGCCGTCCGATCGGTGAGGAGATCCGGAGCCGAAGGCCCCGGGTGTGTGCGCGAGGGCACGACCAGGTCGAAGCTGGGGAGGCCTCGGCCCGATGTCACCCACAGTCCCCTGTGGGCGGGGTGTTTCTCTCATCTGGGTAGAACCTACGACAGGGGGAACCACTCCGACAGCAGGAAACGCGCCCTGCCATCCACCTCGCACACCTTCTTCACACGCTCTGACCTCTGCCCCCTCCGGCTCGGCCCCGCGGTGGGCGCGGGGCCGGGGAGGGCAGGGGACCAGGAGCACGCATCCTGTGGCTCAGCTGGGATTTTCCTGTGAGCGCGAGGTCATTTCCCCGGTGCGTCAGATGCGCGCGAAAGCCTGCTCGATGATGTCGAGGCCCTCGTTCAGCAGGTCCTGACCGATGACGAGCGGGGGCAGGAAGCGCAACACGTTGCCGTAGGTGCCACAGGTCAGGACCAGCAGGCCCTCCTGGTGGCAGGCCTTGGCGAGCGCGCCGGTCACCTCCGGGTTCGGCTCCTTGGTGGCGCGGTCCTTGACCAGCTCGATCGCGATCATGGCGCCGCGGCCGCGCACATCGCCGATGACGTCGAACTTCTCGGCCATCGCCGTGAGGCGGGCCTTCATGGTCTCCTCGATCTCCTTCGCGCGGGCGTTGAGATCGAACTCCTTCATCGTCTCGATCGCGCCGAGAGCGCCGGCGCAGGCGACCGGGTTGCCGCCGTAGGTGCCGCCGAGGCCGCCCGCGTGTGCGGCGTCCATGATCTCGGCGCGACCGGTCACGGCGGCGAGCGGCAGACCGCCCGCGATGCCCTTGGCGGTGGTGATCAGGTCCGGGACGATGCCTTCGTCCTCGCAGGCGAACCACTGGCCGGTGCGGCAGAAGCCGGACTGGATCTCGTCGGCGACGAAGACGATGCCGTTGTCCGTGGCGAACTTGCGCAGCGCGGGCAGGAAGCCCTTCGCCGGCTCGATGAAGCCGCCCTCGCCGAGCACCGGCTCGATGATGACGGCGGCCACGTTGTCGGCGCCGATCTGCTTGGTGATCTGGTCGACGGCCTGGGCGGCGGCCTCGGGGCCGCAGTTCTCCGGACCGGTCGGCCAGCGGTAGGCGTACGCCATCGGCATGCGGTAGACCTCGGGCGCGAACGGGCCGAAGCCGTGCTTGTACGGCATGTTCTTGGAGGTCAGGGCCATCGTCAGGTTGGTCCGGCCGTGGTAGCCGTGGTCGAAGACGACGACCGCCTGGCGCTTGGTGTAGGCACGGGCGATCTTGACGGCGTTCTCGACGGCCTCGGCCCCCGAGTTGAACAGCGCGGACTTCTTGGCGTGGTCACCGGGCGTGAGCTCGGCCAGCGCCTCGGCGACGGCCACGTAGCTCTCGTAGGGCGTGACCATGAAACAGGTGTGCGTGAAGTCCTGCAGCTGCGCCGACGCGCGGCGTACGACGGCCTCGGCGGAGGCGCCGACCGACGTCACCGCGATGCCGGAGCCGAAGTCGATCAGACGGTTGCCGTCGACGTCCTCGATGATCCCGCCGCCCGCGCGCGCGGTGAAGACCGGCAGCACGGAGCCCACGCCCTGCGCGACCGCCGCGGTACGGCGGGCCTGCAGTTCCTGCGACTTCGGGCCGGGGATGGCGGTGACGACGCGGCGCTCCTGGGGAAGTGCGGTCATGGGGGCTCCCTGAGATCGTGCGAACCCGGCCCGGAGCAGCCGGTGCACCGGCGCGCCGGTGGGCGGCGGGGTCGGGCGGGGGTGTTTTTCGGACGCTTACCTTCTTTTCTCGCAGGTTAAGACCGGTCGCCGGGGGTGGGCATGCTCCATGTGGGCGCCTTGGCCGTGGCCGCTTGTCCGCACTGGACATAGCGCCGTGGGTCGCGGCTTCGCGGGCCCTGCCGTGTAAGCGGTGAACTCCCCTTGCGGGGGCGTTAGATTGACTCGCTGATGGTGCAGGGAGCGGCTGGTCAGGGGGCAGGAGCGATGGACAGCGACGGGACGCAGGACGCGCGCGGCACACGGGCCAATCCCGTGCCGCGTCCGGCCGGGCCGCCTCAGGTGCCGCCCCGGCCGACGCACGCCCCCGGAGCACCGCCCCGGCCGGACGGCGCGGCGTTCCTGGCCTGGCTGCGCGCGCCGCGGCCGGAGACGGCGCCCGGCGTGTGGCGACTCGGGCACCGGCCGCGGCCCGAGCAGGAACCCGAGCGGACGCCGACGCGGCAGCTGATCAGCGGGGCGCTCATCGCCTTCCTGGTGGGCTGGCTGATCTGGTCGCTGCTGTGGAACGGCTACCTCGGCGGCTGGTGGGTCGTGCCGCTCGAACTGTTCACTCCGGACTCCTGGCGCCACAGCGGCGACCGCGTCGGCAACGCCTTTCTCTGGTACGGCTACTACACGGTCATCGCCCTCGCCATCATGACCGTCGTCGGCAAGCTCGGCCGCTGGGGCGAGCTCTGGCGGCGCTTCGGCCCGCCGGCCTGGCGCGCCGCCGCCCCGGTCAGCGAGCGGCCCCCGGCACCGGAGGACGACCCGGCCCAGTGGAACCAGCTGCGCGCCGCCGGTGCGGGCGACGCCGCCGACCGGCTCGCCGCCGACGCGCGCGCCGGACTCATGGGCGACGTTGACCACGCCCGGGTGGCCCGCGCCTGGCAGGGTGTGCTCAACGGCCGGCACAGCCTCGCCTCTTTCACCGGCGCGGTCCTCAAGGACGGCGCCGCCGCCTGCCTGCACCCCTCGGGCGAGCGCGACCTGCCCGCCCGGCTCGGCCGGCACGACCTGATCACCGGGCAGGTACGGCTCGGCTCGACCGTCGACGACACCCGCAACCCCTACGCCTACCGCGGCACGGGCCTCGCCCTCGGCCCCGAGCTGCTCGGCACCTCGCTGGTCGCCGTCGGCCCCGCGGGCTCCGGCAAGACCGGCTCGGTCGTATGGCCGCTCGCCGAGTCGCTGTGCCTGCACGCGCTCGCCGGCCGGGCCGCGGTGGTCGTGGTCGGCGCGGCCGGTGCCGGGCTCGGCCCGGCGGACGCCTACGACGTCGTCGTACGCATCGGCCATCCCGAATCGGTGTACGACCTGGACCCGTACGGCGGGACCAGCGACCCGGACGAGGCGGCGGCCGTGCTCGCCGAGGCGCTCGTGGGCGACCTCGCCGATCCGCACCCGGGCGGGGACAGCCGCCGCTCGACCACCGTGCTCGCCCAGTTGCTCGGGCCGTACCGGGCCGTGCACGGCCGGTTCCCGTCCGTGCCGGAGCTGCGTCAACTCCTCGACGGAGCCCCCGGACCGCTCTCGGCGTTGCGCAAGGCCCTTCAGGACACCGGGCAGGACTCGCTGCTGCGCGAGCTCGACGCGCGCGAGCGTCAGTCGGGGCACCCCGGCGACGTGGGCGGCGTCCTGGCGGACCGGGTCGCGCTGCTCGACCGGCCGGCGTTCGCCGCCTTCTTCGACACCTCAGGGCAGTCCCGGCCCTTCTCCCTGCGCGCCCTCGACCACCCGGTACGGGTCAGGATCGACCTTCCCGAGCGCGGCCACGCCGACGCCTCGCGGATCCTGGCGCGACTGGTCCTCGCCCAGTTCACGGCCAGCGTCGCGACCCGCGAGGACCGGTCGCTGTTCGCGTGCCTCGTGCTCGACGACGCCACGGGTGCGGTGACCCCCGAGACCGTGCGCGGCATCCAGCGGCTGCGGTCCGCGAACGCCGGCGTGGTCCTGACCCTGCGCACCCTCGACGACGTCCCCCGGCCGCTGCGGGGCCCCCTGCTCGGCGCCACCGGCTGCCGGATGGCGCTGTCCGGGCTCACTCCCTGGGACGGGCAGGACTTCGCCGAGGTCTGGGGGAAGGAGTGGATCGAGACGCGGGACGTCACGGACCGGCAGATCATCGCGGAGACCCCGGCGGGGAAGGCGCTGCACATGCTGCGGCGGGTGATCACCGGGCATGCGCCCACCGCGCGGGCCGTGACCGTCCGCCAGGTCGAGCGCGAGCGTTGGTCCGCGTCCGAACTGGCGCACGCGGTCCCGCCCGGCCACGCGGTGCTGTCCCTGACGAATGTGCGGGGCGAGCATGCGCCTCCGCTCCTCGTGGACCTGCGGAGCTGAGACAGCCGGGCCGGGACGTCCGGGGTTCTGGGCACGCGGCGACCGTACGGTGAGGCAGAATCGACATAGCTCGTTCATACGCGGCGGCCAAAGGATCACAAAGATCACACAGTCCGTGGCTGCCATGGATTTCGTGCAGACCCTGTCCGTGCCGACCTGAAGGCCTCATGCCTCCCACGCTCGCCTCGCTCGTCCACCACTCCGCGCTGAAGCTCACCGTGCGCGCGGGCCAGGACCGCCTGGACGTGCCCGTCCGCTGGGCGCACGTCAGCGAGCTCGCCGACCCGGTGCCCTACATGGAGGGCGGCGAGCTGCTACTGATCACGGCGCTGACTCTGGACGCCGACGACCCCGAGGCCATGAGCCGCTATGTGAAGCGGCTCGTGGGCGCGGGCGTGGTCGGGCTCGGGTTCGCCGTCGGGGTGAACTACGACGAGATCCCGAAGGCCCTCGTGGACGCGGCGCGAGAGGAGGGGCTCCCGCTGCTCGAGGTGCCCCGGCGCACCCCCTTCCTCGCCATCAGCAAGGCCGTCTCCGCCGCCATAGCGGCCGACCAGTACCGCGCGGTGACCGCGGGGTTCGCCGCCCAGCGCGAGCTGACCAAGCAGGCCCTGAGCGACGGCCCCGAGGGACTGCTCGCCGCGCTCGCCGGGCAGGTGGACGGCTGGGCCGCGATGTACGACGCCTCCGGCGCCGTCGTCGCGGCCGCACCCGAGTGGGCGGAGCGGCGGGCGGCCCGGCTCACCGCCGACGTGGAACGGCTGCGGGAGCGGCCCGCCCCGGCCAGTTCCGTGGTCGCGGGGCCGAGCGGCGAGGACCGGGTCGAGCTGCACTCCCTCGGCACCGGCCGGCGCCCGCGTGCCGCGCTCGCCGTGGGCACCGCGGCCGCGCTGGGCACCGCCGAGCGGTACGCCGTGCACTCCGCCATCGCCCTGCTGACCCTCACCACCGAGCGGTCCCGGTCCCTGCACGCGGCCGAGCAGCGGATCGGGGCGGCCGTGCTGCGCATGCTGCTCGCCGGCCAGCCCGACCACGCGCGGGCGGTGGCCGGGGACCTGTACGGCGGCCTCCTCGACGCGCCCTTCCGGCTGATCCTCGCCGAATCGGCGTCCGCGTCGGCGGCCCGGGCGCACGCCGACGGGCACGCACGCGTGGCGCCCGTGCCGCAGACCGCCGTGGCGCCGGCGCTGGCCGAGACGAACGGCGATCCGCTCGGTGGGCTCACCGAGACCCTGGAGTCCGCCGCCGCCCGCTCCGGGGAGGCCGTGCTCGTCGTACCCGACGGTGAGCGGCTCGTGGTGCTCGCCGTCGACGGGGGCGCGGCCGTGGCCGCCTGCCAGGAGTACGTGCAGGCGGCGCGGGCCGCCGCGGTGGAGCAACCGGCCGCCGACGGGGGCGAACTGGTGGTGGGGCTTTCGGCGCCCGCCGGGCCGATCGCCGTCGCGGCCGCTTACAAGCAGGCCGAGCAGGCGCTGTCGGTGGCCCGGCGGCGCGGCCGGTCCCTGGTCGAGCACGAGGAGCTGGCGGCCGGCTCGGTCGTGCCGCTGCTCGCAGACGACGCCGTGCGTGCCTTCGCGGACGGTCTGCTGCGCGCGCTGCGCGAACACGACGCCACGGGGCGAGGCGATCTGGTCGCCTCGCTGCGCGCCTGGCTGTCCCGCCACGGCCAGTGGGACGCGGCGGCGGCCGACCTCGGCGTCCACCGCCACACGCTGCGCTACCGGATGCGAAGGGTCGAGGAGATCCTCGGGCGCTCGCTCGACGATCCGGACGTGCGGATGGAGCTGTGGCTGGCGCTCAAGGCGTCCGCCTCGGCGGGCGAGTGACGGCCACCGGACCGCGGCTGTACAACCCGTACTAGCCCCGCACCCCACTGCTACGCACCGGACAAACGACCCATCGCCCACCCGGCCCTACCGTGGACCTCGAACTTCATGGAACACCAACCTCGGAAGGGCCGGGACTCGCACATGACTTCCACCCACGCCTTCTGGCTCGCCGGCCGCCAGGCCACCGGTGAGACCACCTTCGACGTCACCTCCCCGTGGGACGGCCGGCTCGTCGGCAAGGTCAGCGTCCCGACCGAGGCCCAGGTCGAGGAGGCCGTGGCCGCCGCGTACGCCGTGCGCGACGAGTTCGCCGCCACCCCGGCGCACGTCCGGGCCGCCGCGCTCGACCATGTGTCGAAGCGCCTGGTCGAGCGCACCGAGGAGATCGCGCAGCTGATCTCCGCCGAGAACGGCAAGCCCATCAAGTGGGCCCGTGGCGAGGTCGGCCGCGCCGTGTCCGTGTTCCGCTTCGCGGCCGAGGAGGCCCGTCGCTTCAACGGCGGCGAGGCCCAGCGCCTCGACACCGACGCCGGCGGCCAGGGCCGCCTCGCGCTGACCCGGCGCTTCCCGAAGGGCGTCGTCCTCGGCATCGCGCCGTTCAACTTCCCGCTGAACCTGTGCGCCCACAAGGTCGCCCCGGCCATCGCCGCCGGCGCCCCGATCATCCTCAAGCCGGCGCCCGCCACCCCGCTGTCCGGCCTGATCATCGGTGACCTGCTCGCCGAGACCGACCTGCCCGCCGGCTCCTGGTCGATCCTCCCGGTCGCCAACGACCGCATGCCCGCGCTGGTCCAGGACGAGCGTCTGCCGGTCATCTCCTTCACCGGCTCCGACAAGGTCGGTTACGCGATCATGGACTCGGTGCCGCGCAAGCACCTCACCCTGGAGCTCGGCGGCAACGGCGCGGCCGTCGTCCTCGCCGACTACACGAGCGACGAGGACCTGGACTGGGCCGCGAACCGCATCGCCACCTTCTCCAACTACCAGGGCGGCCAGTCCTGCATCTCCGTGCAGCGCGTGATCGCCGACGCGTCGGTCTACGACCGGCTGCTCCCGCGTATCGTCGCCGCGGTCGAGGCGCAGGTCACCGGTGACCCCTCCGACTCCGCCACGGACGTCGGCCCGCTGGTCAGCGAGGACGCGGCCAAGCGCGTGGAGTCCTGGGTCGAGGAGGCGGTCGGTGCGGGTGCCAAGCTCCTGACCGGTGGCAAGCGGGACGGCGCCGCCTACGCACCCACCGTCCTGACCGAGGTGCCGGCCGATGTGACCCTCTTCTGCGAGGAGATCTTCGGGCCGGTGCTCACGGTGCAGAAGGTGGACGGCGAGGCGGAGGCCTTCGCCGCCGTCAACGACTCCAAGTACGGCCTCCAGGCGGGCGTGTTCACGCACGACCTCCAGGTCGCCTTCCGTGCCCACCGGGCCCTCGAGGTCGGCGGCGTCGTCATCGGCGACGTGCCCTCCTACCGCGCCGACCAGATGCCGTACGGCGGCGCCAAGCAGTCCGGTGTCGGGCGTGAGGGCGTCAAGTTCGCGATGGACGACTACACGTACGAGCGCGTGCTGGTCCTGACGGGCCTCGCTCTCTGACGCCACGTTCACACCGACGGCCGGAGCCCGCTGTGCGGGGGCTCCGGCCGTCGGCGTACGACCACATCCCGAGCCGGGCACGGTCGTGCGCAGGAACGTCCGGGTGGGTGACAGGCAACGGGCCGACAGGGACAGCGTCATATGCGGGCGTTGCGCCTATTCGGCATACAATATGTTTCTTCATTCCTCCACGGTCAGACCACCCCGCGAGTCACCCTGTCGTGGGCGAGTCGTGCGGGGGTGCCGGTCGTCGGGGCCCGGTGTCGCAGGTCGTGGCCGCCGAGGTCTTCAAAGGCCCGGGTCGACTTGACACCAGGGCCAGTTCGGCGGATGTCGGCCGAGGCGTTTTCCCGGGCGGGTGATTGCGCGAGGACTGGTGGCGGCGCCCGGATTGGGGTACCAACGATCGAGTAGCACCGGTCAGTAACGTACGCCCCGCAAGATCGCCGTACGGCGCACTTGGTCGTCGTACGACTTCTTGATCGAAGTACGCCCCATTGATCCCGATTCGCGGCGAGGTGAGCCTCATGTCCGCACCAACAGCCCCCACTCCCAAGCCCACCGTCACCGAGCGTGAGGCCCGTCAGGTCGCCGAGGCCGCACGCCAGCAGGACTGGCACAAGCCCAGCTTTGCCAAGGAGCTGTTCCTCGGCCGTTTCCGGCTCGACCTCATCCACCCCCACCCGCTGCCCACCGACGAGCACGTACAGCGCGGCGAGGAGTTCCTCGCCAAGCTGCGCGACTTCTGCGAGACGCAGATCGACTCCGCCCGCATCGAGCGGGAGGCGCGGATCCCCGACGAGACGATCGACGGGCTCAAGGAACTCGGCGCCTTCGGCATGAAGATCGACACGAAGTACGGCGGTCTCGGCCTCACCCAGGTGTACTACAACAAGGCGCTCGCTCTGGTCGGCTCCGCGAGCCCGGCGATCGGCGCGCTGCTGTCCGCGCATCAGTCGATCGGCGTACCGCAGCCGCTCAAACTCTTCGGCACCCAGGAGCAGAAGGACACCTTCCTGCCCCGCTGTGCCCGCACCGACATCTCGGCGTTCCTGCTCACCGAGCCGGACGTGGGTTCGGACCCCGCCCGCCTCGCCACCACGGCCGTCCCGGACGGGGACGACTACGTGATCGACGGCGTGAAGCTGTGGACCACCAACGGCGTGGTCGCCGATCTGCTCGTCGTCATGGCGCGCGTGGCCAAGTCCGAAGGCCACAAGGGCGGTATCACCGCGTTCGTCGTCGAGGCCGCGTCGGAAGGCGTCACCGTCGAGAACCGCAACGCCTTCATGGGGCTGCGCGGCCTCGAGAACGGCGTCACGCGCTTCCACCGCGTGCGCGTCCCGGCCGCCAACCGCATCGGACCCGAGGGTGCGGGCCTCAAGATCGCGCTCACCACGCTGAACACCGGCCGGCTCTCCCTGCCCGCGATGTGCGTGGGCGCGGGCAAGTGGTGTCTGAAGATCGCCCGGGAGTGGTCGGCGGTCCGCGAGCAGTGGGGCAAGCCGGTCGCGCTGCACGAGGCGGTCGGTTCGAAGATCTCCTTCATCGCGGCGACCACCTTCGCCCTGGAGGCGGTCGTCGACCTCTCCTCGCAGATGGCCGACGAGGACCGCAACGACATCCGTATCGAGGCCGCCCTCGCCAAGCTGTACGGCTCGGAGATGGCCTGGCTGATGGCCGACGAGCTGGTCCAGATCCGCGGCGGCCGGGGCTTCGAGACGGCCGAGTCCCTCAAGGCGCGCGGCGAGCGGGCCGTGCCGGCCGAGCAACTGCTGCGCGATCTGCGCATCAACCGGATCTTCGAGGGCTCCACGGAGATCATGCACCTGCTGATCGCACGCGAGGCGGTGGACGCCCATCTGTCCGTGGCCGGTGATCTGATCGATCCGGACAAGTCCCTGGCCGACAAGGCGAAGGCCGGTGCGAACGCCGGTGTCTTCTACGCCAAGTGGCTGCCGAAACTGGTCGCGGGTCAGGGCCAGGTCCCGGGCGCGTACGGCGAGTTCCGCCAGGAGGTCGACCTCTCCTCGCACCTGCGGTACGTCGAGCGCAGTGCCCGCAAGCTGGCCCGCTCCACGTTCTACGGCATGTCCCGCTGGCAGGGCCGCATGGAGACCAAGCAGGGCTTCCTGGGCCGGATCGTGGACATCGGCGCCGAACTGTTCGCGATGAGCGCGGCCTGCGTGCGGGCCGAGCACCTGCGTCGCTCGGGGCAGCACGGACGCGAGGCCTACCAGCTCGCCGACGTCTTCTGCCGGCAGTCCCGCATCCGTGTCGAGGAACTGTTCGGTCGGCTGTGGGCCAACACGGACGACCTCGACCACAAGGTGGTCAAGGGAGTGCTGTCCGGTACGTACGAGTGGCTGGAGGACGGCGTCGTCGACCCGTCCGGCGAAGGCCCCTGGATCGCGGACGCGACGCCCGGCCCGAGCCGCCGGGAGAACGTGCACCGTCCGATCCGGTGACGGCGGCATCCCCGCGCCCCTTTCGGGGCGCGGGGAACCGCGCGATCAATCACGGGTGACCGGCGGCCGACGCATGACGCGCGGCCCCGGTTGCTTGCTCGCGGGGCTCAGCAGTACTTGTCGCTGGGGTCCCGCGTCGTCCACGAGCAGGAGTCGACCTTCGAACCGTTCGACTTCGTCAGCGTCGCCGTGTCGCTCGTGTTGTTCCAGACGTACCAGCGACGGTTCTGGTACTTGTCCGCCGTGGTGTCCTTGCCCCGGCCGGTGTGCACCTTCATCGTCTTGTGCGCACCGATCTTCACGTTGGGGAACGTGTACCGGTGGTTCGAGGCGTCCTTCAGGATCCAGCCCTTCAGCGAGACCGCCGAGGAACCGTTGTTCTTGATCTGGACCCATTCGGCGTTCAGGCTCTTGTTCGAACCGTCGTCCTTGCCGGGGCTGTCGAACCAGACCCGGTAAATGGTCACCCCGCCCGCGGCCTGCGCGGGAGTGGCCAGGAATGCCGTGCTCGCCAGGGCCACGGCGCCCGCGAGAGCGGGCAGGGCGGCGCGAATGCGCATGAAGATCCCCCCAAGGATGTCGTCCTCCGGCCGGTCTCCCACCGGCCAGGATTGAAGTGTTATCACAAGATCTTCACTGGAGCTTCACAGGAGGCGATTCTGCTTCGCCCGGCAGCGAGGGCGGATAGGGCACACGCGTGAGGGATGCCCTGTCCTCACGTCGGCGCCGTACCGCAACAATGGAGGAATGAGCGACAGTCCAGCCCCTCTTGCCGACCCCCATCTCGTCTTCGACTCCGTGGACGGAATGCGGGAGGTCGTGATCCTCGGCTCCACCGGCTCGATCGGCACCCAGGCCATCGACCTCGTGCTGCGCAACCCCGACCGCTTCCAGGTCACCGCGCTCTCGGCCAACGGCGGCCGGGTCGGACTGCTCGCCGAGCAGGCCCGCCGGCTGCGCGTGCGCACGGTCGCCGTCGCGCGCGAGGACGTCGTGCCGGCCCTGCGGGAGGCCCTGAGCGCCCAGTACGGCCCCGGAGAGCCGCTCCCCGAGATCCTCGCCGGACCCGAGGCGGCGACCCGCCTGGCCGCCTCGGACTGCCACACGGTCCTGAACGGCATCACCGGCTCCATCGGCCTCGCGCCCACCCTCGCCGCCCTGGAGGCGGGCCGTACGCTCGCGCTCGCCAACAAGGAGTCGCTCATCGTCGGCGGCCCGCTGGTGAAGGCCCTGGCCAAGCCCGGCCAGATCATCCCGGTCGACTCCGAGCACGCCGCCCTCTTCCAGGCCCTCGCCGCCGGCACCCGCGCCGATGTGCGCAAGCTCGTCGTCACCGCCTCCGGCGGCCCGTTCCGCGGCCGGACGAAGGCCGAGCTGGCCGACGTCACCCCCGAGGACGCCCTCGCCCATCCCACCTGGGCGATGGGCCCGGTCATCACGATCAACTCGGCGACCCTGGTGAACAAGGGCCTGGAAGTGATCGAGGCGCACCTGCTGTACGACATTCCCTTCGATCGCATTGAGGTGGTCGTGCATCCGCAGTCGTATGTCCACTCGATGGTGGAATTCACGGACGGATCGACGCTGGCGCAGGCGACGCCCCCGGATATGCGGGGGCCGATCGCCATCGGACTCGGCTGGCCCGAACGGGTGCCCGATGCGGCGCCCGCCTTCGACTGGAGCAAGGCCTCCACCTGGGAATTCTTCCCGCTCGACACCGAGGCGTTTCCCTCGGTCGGACTCGCCCGGCACGTGGGAGAGCTCGCGGGCACGGCCCCGGCAGTGTTCAATGCGGCAAATGAGGAGTGCGTCGACGCGTTCCTGAACGGCAGCCTGCCGTTTCTCGGGATCATGGATACGGTCACACGGGTGGTGGAGGAACACGGCACCCCTCGTAAGGGAACTTCTCTGACCGTCGCGGACGTCCTCGAAGCGGAGGCCTGGGCGCGCGCCCGGGCGAGGGAACTGACGGCGCAGACGGCAACCGCGGAGGCTCGTGCATGACGACCCTGATGATGATCCTCGGCATAGTCGTCTTCGCGTTGGGCCTGCTGGTCTCGATCGCCTGGCACGAGCTGGGGCATCTGTCGACGGCCAAGCTCTTCGGCATCCGGGTGCCGCAGTACATGGTCGGCTTCGGCCCGACCGTCTGGTCCCGCAAGAAGGGCGAGACCGAGTACGGCGTCAAGGCGATTCCGCTCGGCGGCTACATCCGCATGATCGGGATGTTCCCGCCGGGGCCGGACGGCCGGATCGAGGCCCGCTCCACCTCGCCGTGGCGCGGGATGATCGAGGACGCCCGGGCCCAGTCCTTCGAGGAACTGCAGCCCGGTGACGAGGACCGCCTCTTCTACACGCGCAAGCCGTGGAAGCGGGTCATCGTCATGTTCGCGGGCCCCTTCATGAACCTGATCCTCGCCGTGGCGGTCTTCCTCGGCGTGATGATGACCTTCGGCGTCCAGACCCAGACCACCACGGTCTCCAAGGTCTCCGACTGCGTCATCCAGCAGAGCGACAACCGCACCAAGTGCGTGAAGGACGACCCGGCCGCTCCCGCCCGGGCCGCCGGACTCAAGCCCGGCGACAAGATCCTCGCGTTCAACGGCGCACAGGTGCAGGACTGGTCCATGCTCCAGTCCGAGATCCGCGCCAACCCCGGCAAGGACGTCACGCTCACGGTCGAACGCAAGGGCCAGAAGGTCGACCTGCACGCCCACCTGATCAAGAACCAGGTGAGCAAGACGGACGGCAACGGCGGCTATGTCGAGGGCAAGTACGTGTACGCCGGCTTCCTCGGCTTCACACCCGCCGCCGGCATCGTCCCGCAGTCCTTCGACCAGTCCGTGCAGCGCATGGGCGACATGATGGAGAACGGCGTCGAGTCGCTGATCTCCCTGCCCGGCAAGATCCCGGCGCTGTGGGACGCGGCCTTCGGCAACGCGCCCCGCCAGCCGGACTCCCCGATGGGCGTGGTCGGCGCGGCCCGAGTCGGCGGTGAGGTGTTCACCCTCGACGTCCCGCCGTCCCAGCAGATCGCGATGATGCTGCTGCTCGTCGCGGGATTCAACCTGTCCCTGTTCCTGTTCAACATGCTTCCGCTGCTTCCGCTCGACGGCGGGCACATCGCGGGCGCCCTGTGGGAGTCGCTGCGCCGGACCGTGGCCAAGGTGCTGCGCCGCCCTGACCCGGGCCCCTTCGACGTGGCGAAGCTGATGCCCGTGGCGTACGTGGTGGCCGGGATCTTCGTCTGCTTCACCATCCTGGTGCTGATCGCGGATGTGGTTAACCCGGTGAAAATCTCCTAGCCACTCGGTGTTGGCGGCGGCCGGGCAGACTTCTTCCCGGCCGCCGCCTATTGGGTGGGTTTAACGGACCGTGATGTGCTGGCGTCGGGGCCCGTGGCGTAATCTCAAGGCTTGGAGCCCGTCGTTCCGGGACCGGACCTTGATCCACAACTTGGGGTTGCACAGCAGATGACTGCGATTTCACTTGGCATGCCGTCCGTTCCGATCAAGCTCGCCGAGCGCCGGAAGAGCCGGCAGATCCAGGTCGGATCCGTGGCGGTGGGCGGTGACGCCCCGGTGTCGGTGCAGTCGATGACGACGACCCGTACCTCGGACATCGGTGCCACGTTGCAGCAGATCGCGGAGCTGACGGCGTCGGGCTGCCAGATCGTCCGGGTGGCGTGTCCGACGCAGGACGACGCGGA
>NZ_JBEYXD010000137.1:0-14728 GCF_040644975.1 Streptomyces sp. NPDC046900
GAGAGCGCGGCGACGACCTGGGTGGCACCGATCAGCCCGCGCAGCTCGTGCAGCGCGAGCGCGGCCTGGCCGAGGGTGAGGGCGTTGCTGCTGATCAGCGCGAGCGCGTCGTTGTTGTCGAGGGGTTGCGGCTCGGGGACCGGGACGATGGTCCTCTCAGCAGAGGCGCCCGTCGCGGACGCGTCCGTCCCGGACGGGTCGGGCCAGGAGGTGCCCGTCCGCCGCCAGGGCCGCTCCCCCACCAGCGCCAGGCCCGCCTGCGCCAGTGCCGCGATGTCTCCCGTTCCCACGGAACCGAACTCGTTGACGACCGGGTGAACTCCGGCCTCCAGCGCCTCGCACAAGGCTGTGATCACGCTGGGCCGCAGGCCGGCTCCTGCGGCCAGCAGCTGGTTGGCGCGTATGGCGAGCATCGCGCGGACCTGGCGGGCCGGGAGTTCCTCGCCGATGGCGCCCGCGTGGCTGCGTAGCAGGCGCAGGCCGTGGTCGGCGGCGGCCTCGGTGGGTACGTCTTCGTTCCGGTTGGCGCCGACACCGGTGGAGCGGCCGTAGACGCGCCCGGTCGCCGCGATCCGCCGGGCGGCGTCCCAGGACTCGGTCACGCGTTTCATCGCTTCGGTGCCGGGCACCGGCCGGGCGGCCCCGTCGGCGAGGCGTACGACGTCCTCGACGCCGAACCCGATCCCGTCGAGGACGACCGGCCCGGAGTACGCACGTCCGGATGCGTCCAGAATTTGAGACGACATCAGGGCTGAATCTCCCTCAATCTGGACATTCGATCTCGACTGCCGGCCATCCGCCACCTCGGATTAACGCCGAACTGTTGACAAGTAATTCATTCACCGAGAACTCTGCATGACATTATGCAGCCGGGCAAGGGACTTCTCATGATCCAGTTCGATGCGGTCCACAAGCGCTTCCCCAACGGCACGACAGCCGTCCACGATCTATCCCTGGAGATGCCGGAAGGCGGCGTCACCGTCCTCGTCGGCTCTTCCGGTTGCGGCAAGACGACCACCCTGCGAATGATCAACCGGATGGTCGAGCCCACCTCCGGCACCATCCGGGTCGGCGGCCAGGACGTCACCCAGCAAGACGCCGCCGACCTGCGCCGCTCCATCGGCTACGTCATCCAGCAGGCCGGCCTGTTCCCGCACCGCACGGTGCTCGACAACATCGCCACCGTTCCGCTGCTGCTCGGCTGGAACCGCCGCAAAGCGCGGGCCCGCGCTGCCGAACTCCTGGAGACCGTCGGTCTCGCCGCCGACGCCGGCAAGCGGTACCCCCACCAGTTGTCCGGCGGTCAGCAGCAGCGGGTCGGTGTCGCCCGCGCGCTGGCCGCCGATCCACCGGTGCTGCTGATGGACGAGCCGTTCGGCGCGGTCGACCCTGTCGTGCGCACCCAACTCCAGGACGAACTACTGCGACTGCAGAAGGAGCTGAGCAAGACCATCGTCTTCGTCACCCACGACATCGACGAGGCCGTCCGCCTCGGCGACCAGATCGCGGTCTTCCGTACCGGCGGCCACCTCGTCCAGTGCGCCGCTCCCGCTGAACTTCTCGCCCACCCGGCCGACGACTTCGTCGCCGACTTCCTGGGCGCCGAACGCGGCCTGAAGCTCCTCTCACTGAAGACGCTCGCGAACGTCCCCCAAGGCCCGGCGCCACACAGCGGGCCCTGGACGCTCGTCCTCGACCAGGCGGGCAGGCCGCAGCACTGGAGGTCGGAGGAGGCAGAACTCCCCGTACGACCGCTGAAGGACACCGACTCCCTCCTGTCGGCCCTCAACGAGTCGATCGCCTCCCCCACCGGACTGATCGCCCGCGTCGACTCGGACGGTGTACTCACCGGCGTCTCATCGCGGGACGACATCCACGAGCACGCGGGCCGGGCGCACGCGGAAGTGCAGGTGGCGGCATGACGATCGACTGGTCGTGGATCGGCGCCCACACCGGCGAATTGACCACCCTCACCATCTCCCACCTCCAGGCCGCCCTGACCGCCGTCCTTTTCGGCCTGCTGATCTCCCTCCCGCTCGCGGTGATCGCCCACCGAATCCGCCCCCTGCGCGGCTTCCTCCTCGGTGCCTCGAACGTCCTGTTCACAATCCCGTCGATCGCGATCTTCGTGCTGCTCCTCCCGGTGAGCGGCCTGACCCGCACCACGACGGTCATCGGACTGACGGTCTACACCCTGGTCGTTCTGCTGCGGAACACGGTCGAGGGCCTCGACTCCGTCCCCGTGAAGGTGAAGGAGGCCGCGAAAGCGATGGGCACACGCCCGCTGCGCACACTCCTCACGGTCGAATTCCCCCTGGCCCTCCCCGTGATCATGGCCGGCGTCCGCATCGCGACGGTCATGTCGATCTCCCTCGTCTCCGTCGCGACGTACATCGGCGACGGCGGCCTCGGCCAGCTCTTCACGGACGGCTTCCAGCGCAACTTCCCCACCCCCGTAATCGCAGGCGTGGTCCTCACCCTCCTCCTCGCCGTCGTCGCGGACGCGGTGCTGGTGGCCCTCCAGTACGTCCTCACCCCCTGGAAGAGGCGGCGAGCCTGAGATGTACGAACTCTTCAAGAACCTCGGCACCTGGCTGGTCAGCGGATCCCAGTGGTCCGGCCCGGACGGTATCGCCCACCGCCTCGCCGAACACCTCCAGTACTCCCTTGTGGCCACGCTCATCGCCGCCGCCATCGGCCTCCCGCTGGGCCTGCTGATCGGCCACACCGGCAAGGGCGCCTTCCTCGCGATCAACCTCGCGTCCTTCGGTCGCGCCCTGCCGACCGTCGGCCTGGTCGTCCTGGTCTTCCTGGCCGGCGGCCTGTCGATGCTGCCCGTGTACGTCGCCCTCGTCGCCCTCGCCGTCCCGGCAATCGTCACCAACACCTACGCGGGAATGACGGCCGTCGACCCCGACGTGAAGGACGCGGCGCGCGGCCAAGGCATGCGCGGCCACCAGGTCCTCTTCCAGGTCGAACTGCCGCTCGCGCTGCCCCTGATCATGACGGGCCTGCGCCTGGCCCTGATCCAGGTCGTCGCGACCGCGACCATCGCCGCGTACGTCTCCTTCGGCGGCCTGGGCCGATACGTCTTCGACGGCCTCGCCCAGCGCGACCTCGTCCAAGTGCTCGGCGGCGCGGTGCTGGTCGCCGTGGTCGCCGTAATCCTGGACGTGACCCTCGCCGGCCTTCAGCGCTTCCTCTTCCGCCACCGCACCGCTTAGGGAACTCCTGACATGAACCGACGTACTGTCCTCGGTGGCCTGTTCGCGGTCGCCTCCGTCCCCGCCCTCTCCGCCTGCGCGAGCGGCATCACCTCCCTCGACAGCCAGGGATCCGGCACCGGCGGTGGGGGCTCCAGCAAGGGCGGAATCACCGTCGGCACGGCCAACTTCACCGAGAACCAGGTCCTCGGCTACCTCTACGCGGCGGCCCTTCAGGCGGCCGGTGTGAAGGTGACCGTGCGCCCCAACCTCGGCACCCGCGAGATCGTGATCCCCGCTCTCAGAAGCGGCGACATCGACCTGTTGCCCGAGTACCAGGGCGCCCTTCTCAACTACCTCGACCCGAAGGCCACGGCGAGCGAGCAGGGCGCGATGCAGAACGCCCTCACCCTCGCCCTACCCGCCGGCCTCCAGATCCTGCCCTACGGCATGGCGGAGGACTCGGACGCCTTCGTCGTCACCCGCGAGACCGCGAACAAGTACGGCCTGGCCTCCCTGGCCGACCTGAAGAAGCAGAACGGCAAGCTGGTCATCGGCGCCGCCCCCGAAGTAAAGAAGCGCCAGGTCGGCGCAGTCGGCCTCAAGGACGTGTACGGCGTCGAGTTCAAGGAGTTCAAGTCGCTGGACTCCGACGGTCCTCTGGTCAAAGGCGCCCTGAAAAAGGGCGACGTGGACGTGGCGAATCTCTTCACCACCGACACCGACATCAAGTCAAACGACTGGGTGGTGCTGGCCGACCCCCTGCATCTGATCCCCAGCCAGCACATCGTCCCGCTCATTGCCGACCGCAAGGCGGACGACACCGTCCGCAAGGCGCTCGCCCGGCTCGGCAACGTCCTGACCACCGCCGACCTCACCGAGCTCAACAGCCTGGTCGACAACGACAAGAAGGACCCGCAGGACGTCGCGAACGCGTACGCGAAGCGGCACGGGCTGGTGAAGTAGGCCAACCCAGGACCGGCCATGAGGGCGATTCCCCAGGGCCGCAGAGGTCGAACAGCGCTCCGGGTACGCCGTAGGCAGCCACCATTGCGGTCGGCGATCAGGCGCCCGACAAGCATCATAGGAGGACGCTCACGAACAAGTCGTCACGCCAGAGCCAACGCCAACCCACCAGCATGCACGGTCCCACGATCCTCACCTGGTTCTGGCGAAAGACGGCAGGCATGCGGGATATCAGCCGAAGGAGTCTGCTGGGGGCGGGACTCGGGGCCGCGGCGATCCAGCGCCCCAGGCCATCGCCCTCAAGAGGCCCCCTCCGTCCCAGGGCAGACCACGGGCCGCGGTCGGCTGCTAGGCGGTTTGTGTCGTGGTGGTGGTGGTGCGACGGAGCTGGGGCAGGCAGATGATCAGTCCGCTGAGCAGGCCCAGGGCGCCGAAGAGCCAGTAGGCGTTGTGCCGATGGCCGCAGGGCGGCGCGAGGGCGGGAACTCGGGAAGGATCAGGGCCAGCAAGGTCGGGATCGTCAGCGCGGCGAAGGCCCCTTGCAGCCCGCGGGCGATGATGAGCACCGTACTGCTGGGGGCGAGCCCGCACAGCGCGCTCATCAGACCGAAGCCGGTCATGCCGATGAGGAAGACCCGTTCGCGGCCGTACCGGTCGGCCAGGCGCCCGGCGGGTATCAGCGCCGCGGCGAAAACCAGGCTGTAAATGTTCAGCACCCAGCTCAGGTGCCCGGTGGTGGTGTGGAAGCTGCGGCCGATCGTCTCGAAGGCCACGTTGACGATGGTGGTGTCGAGGAACACCACGAACACGCCGAGGCTGCTCAGGGCGAGCACGCGCCCTGCGTGCCGGCGCGCCCCAGGGTCCTGGAGCTCATCCGGGCGGTACCGCCCTGGGCCGCGCCCGTTGCCGTCCGCGGGGACGGATCGCTGGTGGTCCGCTCGGGGATGGGCATGTGCCGTTCCTTGTCTCGTGGGCGGCGGCCGCGGGTCCGTGCCCTGGGGGTCATCATCTTGGCCTGGCCGACCACCGGCGGGCGCTGGTGCACCTTGACGTGCCCGCCGCCTTGGAGGCGGACACGGGTTCCATGGTCGTGCGGGTGGAGTCCCAGCGACACCGGTCGCCACCCTTGGCACATCCATCACTTGGCGTATCCCACTATGCAATGTCAAGTGGTTTGGTTGAAAAGCCCGTTGAGGTTGCTCGGGATACCGAAACAGTGGTTGCATCACGTCTCAACGCGATGACGGAAAGTCACAGTACGGCGCTGTGCCTGCACTCCACGACGCATCGAGATCGTCGACCGGGCGCGGCAAGGACAAGAACCGACAACGACAGCCGCCCTCTCCGAATGGGTGGTGTGCGCCGTTCAGGAGGGAGCAACGTGGGTTGCCGGCACGCTGCAACATGCCCCCTTTTCCCCCTACTCAGGGCAAGCTTGCAAGGCTGGCGCATGTACTACTGCGACAGCGAGGATCAGTGGCACGATTGCGCGCGCTACCAGTTGTCGCTCACCGGCGAACGCGTGCCGATCAGTCTGCTGCCCAACGGAGCCAGCGCGCGGCACCTCGAACCCCCGGCCGATGAGAACCGGTCCGGCGCGGCCGACCCAAGGCAGGCACCCCGACAGACCCCGCCACCAGGACTCAATCCCTACTCCCCCCAGACCGGGACTTGGTCCCGGCCGGGACCAGACCGGCCACCGCAGCGGTCAGGACCTGGAACCGCGTCGCCGGGAATGACCGCCCCGTTCGCAGCACCCTCGCCAGAACCGGTGGGACATCACCGACCGTCACCACCCGCACAGTTTCCCCAGCTTCCGGACCGCTTCGCTCGACACGCGCGCCCAGCGCCCGACTCGAAGCGCGGCTGGTGGGCTCGATTCGCCGATTGGATGAAAGGCCCTGCATGAGTTCCTACTGGCCCTGGTGGGCGGGCGCTGTCGGGCTCGCTCTGGTCACCATCAACTACACCCTCACCACCGATCGGTCTTTCGGGGTCTCCTCGGCGTGGGACCGCGTGTTGCACTGGCGCAGGGAACGTGAGCTCGAACGGACGGAGGAGGGGTTCGAAGACGATCGTGCCCTCGCCGACGCGCTCACCGCGGCCACCGCGGAGCACTTCGGAGCCGGTCCCGGTGCGGCAGCCATGTCGCAGGCTCCGTACGGGGGGACGCAAGCGCTGGACCCGGCCGTCGAACCGGCTGCAGATGACGGCCCCTCGGCCACGAGTCTGCGGCCGGTCCCGCTGGTCACCCAGGCTGCCTTGCTGGTGTCGATCTTCCTCGGCGGACTGATCGCCTCGGTCACCTCCGGGCGGTTCCACCTCCGCTTCGACATGGGCCCGGGTTTTCGGAACCTGGTCACCGCCAATCCGATCACCATGGTCGCCCTGTTGTTCGTGGGAGGCGTGCTCGTCGGCTTTGGCACTCGATTGGCCGGCGGGTGCAGCTCCGGCCACGGACTCAGCGGCTGCGGCCGTCTACGCCCGGTCAGCATCGTCGCGACCGCGGTGTTCTTCGGCACCGCCGTCGGGGTGTCGTTCCTCTTGTGGAAGGTGATCTGATGCGCACCCGCGGCGCGATTCTGATGGCCAACATCATCACCGGTCTGACCCTCGGCTATACCGTCACGAACATCGGTTTCGGCGACTACACCGAACTGAACCGCATGTTCACCTTTCAGGACCTGCGCATGTTGCTCTCCTTCGCCGGCGCCGTCGTGATCATCGCATGCGTGTTCGCTGTGCTACGGGTCCGCCGCACCCCGGGGCGGATCCACGCCGGAGTGATCCCAGGCGCAGTGTTGTTCGGTACGGGCTGGGCCATCTCAGGTGGGTGCCCGGCAATCCCGATCACTCAGGTTGCCAGCGGATACCTGCCTGCCCTGGTCACAATCGTCGGCGTCGCCGTCGGTATCCGGCTGTGCCGTTGGGCCAACGCCCGATACTTCCACCTCGACCGGGGCTCCTGCGGGCTCTGATCAAGGGCGCTCACCGACACGACCACAAGCACTCACCGCTCTCGGTGGGGCCGCGTCGCGAACGGTACATGGTCACGCCGCTGCCGCAGAGCCTGCTTCCACCGGGGGTTCCCGAACTGAGCATGGACGCGGTCTGCGACCGCCTCGACCGGATGCCCGAGGTCAAGGTGATCCACAGGCTCCAGCCGTCGGAAAAGCTCCAGTCGACCGGACTGCAGCCCTTCTGCCCGGAGATCGCGGTCGTCGAGGCGGCCGAGGCCCAGGTGCCGGCGATGCGGTCGCTGCATGTGCACATCGAACCGGACCTGCCGCTGTCCGTGGCCGGGCCGGTCGCCGCGCCGGCCGCCGCAGCCGTGCCGCTGCGTGATCCGGGGCTGGTGATGCCCCTGGAACACCCCGTGGACATCACGTTGCGCGTCAGCGGCCTGGACGGCGAACCGCTGGCGGGCGCGGGAGTGTTCCTGATCGGCGCGACGTGGCCGGCCCAGGGCATCACCGGGGCCGACGGGACGGCGGGTGCGTTCCGGGACCGATCTCGCGCACGGCACGGACGAGGGCTGGGCGAAGGACGAGGTGGGCACCGGTACGCATGCGGCGGGCGTCATCGCCGGGGCGGACACCGGCAAGGGCGTCACCGGCATCGCGGTCGATGCCGAGATCGACGTCTGCAAGGCGTGCCGCTGTACGGCCGACCCGTCCGAGCGGCGAAGTCGCCCCCGCAGGATGCAGGCGTCACGCTGGAAAACATGACCACACACCCGCCACCGGGGCCCGCTCAGCCGCATGAGCTGCCGCCGCTGTCACCGATGCTGGCGGTGATCGGACCGCTGCCCCCACCACAGACGCAGGGCGAGTACGCGTACGAAACGTTGTGGAACGGGGAACGCACCATCGTCCACCTGCCCGCCGACGGGACGGTGCAGTTTGTGTCCGTCGCCGGGCTGAACGTGACGGCCCAGTACCCGGAACTGCAGGCCCTCGCGGGGCTGCTGCCGGCGCCGGAGGCGGTGCTGGACGGGGAGATCGTCGTGCTCGACGACGAAGGACGCCCGTCGGTGGAACGGCTGCAGCAGCGCATCAGCCTGCACCACCCGGCCGCTGTCGATCACGCCCGCTCCGACCTTCCCGTCCAGCTGATGATCTACGACATCCTCTTCCTGGGCGAACCCACCATCCAGCTGCCATACACCGCTCGCCGCGACCTGCTGGACGACCTCAGCCTCGCCGGCCCCGGCATCATGATGCCCGCCGCCTGGCCCGCCATGGCCACTGCCGCCCTGGAACACAGCCGATGCGAAGGTTTCGACGGCATCGTCGCCAAACGCCTCACCAGCCCCTACCTTCCCGGGCGGCGCACCCGCGACTGGATCAAGATCAAGCACCTGGCCCCGCCAGGGGACCCCGGTCAGGGGACGTCGTAAGACGTGAACCATGTCGATCACGCCGTGAGCGGTGGGAGACGGCCAGGTGTTCACGGGCCGGGAAACGGATCGCTCTCGCCTCGAAGCACTCGCCACCCGCCGCCCCTCACCCCCTGACCGACCGCGCCCAACCCCGCAGCGCGAGCGGGATACCCGCCCGGCGCACGCCGCCGACGTCATCAGCACCCCCGCAGGTCAGCCACGGCATCGCCCGGGCATGCGCAACAGAGCACAGACGAGAACCAGTTCAAGGGAGGCCGGCGCCCGGCGTGGCGAAGGTGGGCGGGCACCGCACCGTGCGCGAGGGCCGCGGCGTACAAGGTCCGGCCACTACCAGGCGCAGACGCCGACGACCCGCTCGGGGTACGCGATGGATGGACAGT
The DNA here is from genome assembly GCF_040644975.1 of Streptomyces sp. NPDC046900. NCBI lineage: Bacteria > Bacillati > Actinomycetota > Actinomycetes > Kitasatosporales > Streptomycetaceae > Streptomyces > Streptomyces sp. NPDC046900. The sequence continues at coordinate 8,952 of NZ_JBEYXD010000137.1, forward strand.
GCTCAAGCGTCACCTCGTGGTCGACGCGTCGGCACGCGAACCTCAACGTGCTGGGTCGCTGCGGCTTCCGTGCTTCCAACCCGGCCAACGGCGGCCTGAGGCCGCGACCCGGCCACCGCCGATACCAGCGAGGAAGAGGAGAGGTGAGCTTTCTACACCGACCGTCTCTTCGCCAGCATCCTCCGCTGCACCCGCCTGCCCTGCGCGACCGCCAGGGGGACGGCATGCAGCCCGAACGAGGGGAGCGCGTCTGCCAGGCGCGCCTGCAGTCCCCGCCAGCCCGGTACCACGGTGACCGGGCGTGGGCGGTCCAGCACCTTGCGCACCGCTTCGACGGCCTCCTCGGGCATGAGCAGTTTGCCGGAGAAGGACAGTGCCGCGGCGGGGTCGTCGAGTTTGTCGTGGAGCATCGGGGTCCAGATGCCGTCGGGGCAGACACAGGAGATGTCGATCTCTTTGATCCCGGCCAGGCGCAGGTCGGCGAGTGTGCTCAGGCTGAAGCCGATCGCGGCGTGCTTGGACGCGGCGTACACCGCCTCGCCCGGGACCGCGGTCAGTCCCGCCAGGGATACGACGTTGACGATGTGCCCGCCCGTACCCCGCATGGCCTCTATCGCGGCGACGGTGCCGTTGACGGTGCCGAGCGCGTTGACCTCCAGCATCAGGCGTCGTACGTCGGGCGGCTGCTCCCAAGCAGGCCCGGTCACGAGCACGCCGGCGTTGTTGACCCACACGTCGAGGCGGCCGGCTTCTGCCACGATGCGGTCCCGCGCCGCGGCGACCTGGACCTCGTCGCGCACGTCGACGGCGGCCCACAACACGTCAGGCCCCAGCTCGGCCGCCGCGGCGCATGCCGCCTCCTCGTCGACGTCGGTGACCAGCACTTGGTGGCGGCGCTGGACCAGAGCCGCAGCGATCAGCCTGCCGAGGCCACGGCCCGCCCCGGTGACCACCGCGCCGGCGCCGGAGCGGTTCATCGCCGACCGCCCTTGATCTCGCCGTAGGTGATCCCGCCGTGGACGTAGGTGGGCACCACCGGCCAGAACCGCTTCCACGGGGCCAGCTCGGTGGACGGCAGGATCTGCAGCCAGCGCGGATCCGCCTTGCACCGGTCGGCGAGCGTCTTCTCCTTGACCATCGAGTCGAACTGGTCCAGCGAGTCCTCCAGCGTGTTGGCGTTGGGGCATATCTCGCGGCCGAAGACCTCGTGGTAGCGGCGTACGCCGGGAATCTTGGACAGCTCCGGCTGCCAGTTGTCCAGCGAAATACCGTTCTCCGAGGACACCCACACCCCGTCGGGGGTGTTGAGCACCAGCGAGTGGTTGCCATCGGTGTGCCCGGGCGTCCACAGCAGCGCGACGCCGGGACCGAGCTCGACGTCCCCGTCGAAGGTGACGAACTTCTCCCGGTCGACGCCGTCGAGCCCGCCGTCGACGTACCACGCCCACTGCATCGGGTGCAGGGACTCGAGGGTCGCCAGCTCGCGGTTGTGCACCAGCATCCTCGCCCCGCCGAACAGCGGTTCGCGTTCAGCCGCCTCGCCCTCGATGACCTCGGTGGAGCCCAGGATCATCCGCGGGTCCTGTACGTGCAGGTGGTCGAAGGTGCAGAAGTCGATGTCGTCGGGGGTCAGCCCCAGTCGGCGCAGCACGTCGCCTGGCTCGGCGTAATACCTCAGCACCATCCGCTCGAGCAGCTTGCCACCGGGAACCTTGGCCGTCACCTTCTGCAGGTTGCGGTAGAACGGCGCCTGTGCGGAGCCCTCCGGCACCGTCGGCTCGAAGACCAGCGTGCGTGCCCGGCCGTCGAAGTCGTCGTACTGCACGACGATCATGCGGTTGATCATCGAGATCAGCGGGAGCGTGGGCACCGAGACGGCGTCGTGGAAGGCGTACTTCACCGGGTATGGCGCCGCGGCGATGTCAACCGACTTCACCGCGCGCACCTGGCCCTGGGCCTTGAAGCGCTCCTTGTACGCCGCGGCGGCCTCGCGGACCGCCCGCAGCCGTTCGCCGCGCGGCCACACGTCATGGACGCCGTCGAACTCGGGGATCACTCGCGCACCGATTTCGGTCAGATGGTCGGTTCCGGCTGCCGCCATGGGCCCACTCCTCGCTCTCGTCGCCCGGGGCAGCACAATGCCCGCTGAAGCACGGTGGGATTTGTTCCAGCGCGACAATCTCATGAGCTACCACGCACCCGACGGCGCACCTCGCTCGGACTGGCGCCCCACCACCGTCGTACGGCGTGGCTGAGGCCGGACTGGTCGGCGAAGCCCGCCATCGCGGCCACCTGTCCAAGAGGCAGTTCGGTGGTGGTGATGTAGCGCAGCGCGAGACCCTGCCGTACGTCCTCGAGGATCTCCTCGAAGCTGGTCGACTCCGCGGCGAGCCGCCGTTGCAGCGTCCGGGGATGCATCGCAAGAAGCCGCGCGACGTGACCGATCGCCGCAGGGGTGGTGCCGACGCTCCCGGCCAGGGCCCGCCGAACGTGCGTGGAGACCAAGCGCTCCGGATCGGTGTGGTGACTGGCCAGGTAGTCGACGGCGAGCCGGCGGATCACCGCGTCAGCGCTGCGGAACTCCTCGTCGAGCAGTCGCCGTTCCACGCGCAGCGCGGCGGTCGGGCACCCGAACTTCACATCCACGCCGAAGAACTCGGTGTACCGCGACACCGGCGACAGAGGCTGGTGCGGCAGCTCCACCGCCCGAAGGCCGGCCAGGCTGCCGACCAGAGCCACCGCCACCTGGTGAAAGAGGCCGAGCCCCAGCTCCATGGCCTGCGGGGAGTACGGCGACTCGCGCAGATCCTTCCGATAGGTCAGCGCCACCACCTCACGACACCCCCGCGGATCCGGTTCCACACCGACGCTCAGCGCCGAGCTGTGCACGAACATGAACCGCGAGGCACACTCCAGTGCCTCCGCCACCGTCGACGACGCCTGGATGGCCAGCGCCAGCCGGCCGAGGATGCTGAGATCCTGGCGGCAAGCCAGGCGAAGGCCGAAATCAGGGCATCGAAGCTCACGGGCGACCGCGTCGAGCATCAGGTCGTGGCTTGTGATCGAGATGAGCCCCTCCTCGGAGGAGAGCGCCTGCCAAGGGATCGCGAACCGCCCCATGAACTCCCCGGGGTCGCCGTCGAGTTCCTCGACGAGGCGCGCGAACCCGCGCAGGCTGGCGCCCCGAATCATCGCACCCACCCGAGCGAGGCTAACCCCAGCAGGTCTGCGGTCAAGGGGAAAGTCCGGCCTCCATGGGATCGCCTGAATCTGGACACAGAGCCCTGCTGGAAGTGTCCCGTTTCGTTTGATCTTCGCCGGTAGCGTGGCCGCCTCAACCGGGCAGAGACAACCTGCCGGTGACGCTCCTGCCGTACTCGTCTCACTTCCCGGCATGACTGTGACGCGGGATGCCGTACCCGCGGTTCATCGGGTCGGGTCGGCGAGCTGGTTGTAGAGATCCATGGGGGTCACGTAGCCCTCCCACCGTCCATCGTCAAAGAGCTGGATGCCGGCGTCCTTGTACGCCTGGTCGCACAGCTGGGAGCAGATCATGTGCCCGGTCGACTCCACATAGGTGCGCAGTCCGGGCACCGGGAGGTGGAAGCGGTGCGCGGCGAGCGCGGCGTAGTCGAGGAAGCTGTACGGGACGTCGCGGTACTTGAGGGCGCACGAGACGATCGCCTCGCGCTGGGCCGGCGTCAGCTCGGCCGGCGACACGTACAGCACCTCGCGGTCGTCGTACTCGGACAGCGGGACGACCCGGGCGCCCCCGGGCTCGGCCTCGATGAGCTGGTCGTCGGGCACCACGATGAAGGCGTGCTCGTACGGGCCGAAGCCGTCGCCGTTGAGCCACTGCCCGATCTGGATGAGCCGGCCGACGGGGCCGGTGATGCCGGTCAGTCCGATGTCGCCGGGCTGGTGTTGGATACGGATCACTGGGGCCTCCTGGGCAGCCGTGAGGGTGAGCGGGTGTGTGGCCGGCGGCGGCGTCGAGCTGGGTCCAGTCGGTGGGCCCGTACGCGCGACGGCAGGTGTCGCGGCGGATGAGCGTCTTGTGCGGGTCGTAGGTGAGCTTCCCGCCGTACTTCGGCGCGGCGGGGTTGTCCTCGTTATGCCCACGGGCCGGCATCAGGCATCCCCGGCTTGAGGTCTTCGCGCCGGCGGCCGGTCACCAAAGACCAGGCCGCGCATCGCGCACAACAGCTTGCGCAGCGCACGGTCGAGGTCGTCGACGTCGGGATAGGCCCCGGTGTGCCTGTCTGCGACCCGAGGGGCCAACTGGCGACAAGGGAGCCAGGCGTCAGCGTGCCGTGCTCCCGTGTGTGTCACATGCCGTTGATCATTCCGGAGGTCGAGCAGGCGGCCGGGGAGCTGCCGACGGATCCAGGCGACCGACCGCGTTCCTGGTGCAGAGTGCACCGAAATCCGGAGTGATCGGCGCCCTTGATCGGTACGGAGACGGCGGGGTGCGAGCGCTGCCCGCCACCGACCAAGCGCTCCCCTACAGGCCTCCAGGCCTCGGCCGGTTCCTCACCTCACAGATGGTGCGCCGGCTCCACGCCCACACCGTCATCACCCCGTGCGACCTCCCCGATCTCTGACCCCACCGCCGCAAGCCCCCGTCCCTTGCCTGCACGACGTCCCCACCCTGGTGCCGGGCCGTCCTCACCCCTCCCCCACGCGGCCCGGCACCAGGGCCGACCACCAGCCGGCCGCCTACCGCCGCCCTCTCTCCAATCTCCTGCACCTGTCCGGACCCATGGCTCACACCGCGCACAGGGCCGGACGAAGCAAGGGTGGCTCCATGGTCACCCCTCACAAAGAGGCGGCAGTCCTGTATCGAGGCCGGCAGGACAGGACGGCTGCCGCGTACCGCCGCGCCCGGCCGAGTGATTCCTGTATGCCGCTCGGGCTGCAGACCAACGTGCCGCCCAAGGACGGTGATGTCTCTTCACTACCGTCGAGGAACACCGGCGGTTGCAGGTACCGGTAGCGGTCCTGTCCGGGAAGTGTTGAGGAGTTGAGCGTCCATGGCCGTATGTGAGGTCTGCGGCAACGACTACGAGATGTCATTCGACGTGCACGCCAAGGGAGGGGTCCACACCTTCGACAGCCTCGAATGCGCCGCCCAGAAGATGGCGCCGACCTGCGCCAACTGCCAATGCCGCATCCTCGGTCACGGCCTCCAGGCCGACGGGCAGTTCTTCTGCTGCGCCCACTGCGCCCGCCAGCAGGGCAAGGCAGAGCTCGTCGACCACGCCTGACCCGCACCACCGGGACGTTCCAGACCGGCCATGTGGACCGAGCACACGGCGGCCCCCGGCACCGGCGGTGCTTTCTAAGAGTCGTTTCTTATGGTGGTCTTGGGTCCGCGCCGTGCAGGGATACTGCTTTGGTGCTGTTGACGTGGATCGCTGAGGTGGCGGACGAGCCCTTGGCGCTGGAGCCAGGTGACCGGCGGGTGGAGTGGGAGACCAACACCTGGTCGCTGGGTGCGGCGGACGAGGACAGGAGGTCGTTGTCCGCCGCTGAGGTGGTCGCTGCCTTTGAGCGGACCACTGCTGCCATCCGGGAACACATTCGCGAACTGGGCTTTTCCGGGGTGGCGACGTTCTATGTGTGGCACGACGCGCAAGCCGGGCAGCTCCGGTGCTCGACCGGTTCTGTGCCCCCGGATGCTCTCGGCGACGGGTGAAAACGGACCGCTGATCGGCGGATGAACGGTGACCCACTTCGCGATCTTCTGATCATCCTGATCTTCTTCGAGGGTCAGG
>NZ_JBEYXD010000138.1:0-14424 GCF_040644975.1 Streptomyces sp. NPDC046900
GGGTACCTCACCCCACTCGAAACCCGAGCCAGGCTGCAGCACGACTTCACCCCCGCAGCGTAAGCATCCGCTGTCCAAGATCAGGGGGGAACTTCAAGGACCGTGAGAGAGCCAGGTGGGTGCCGTCGAAGCCGGTCATGACGTCTTTGGCGCCGCGCCAGTGGTAGATGGCCTGGGCGGAGTCGCCGACCATCACGAGCTGGGCGTGGTTGCGCTGGTTGAGGAAGATTTGTTCGACGACGGGGTTGGTGTCCTGGGCTTCATCCAGAAGCAGGAAGTCGGCGTCGATTCGGGGGCGGGTGAGGGCCCAGATTTTCAGGTAGTGGTCGTGGTCGAAGCGGACGCAGCCGTCGTCGGGGTTTTCGAGGTCGGCCCAGGCTTTGCGGGCGAACGGCACGATGTGCGCGGCGAGTTCGGCGTGCAGCTTTGTGTCGTCCAGGCCGCGCAGGCGGGGGACGTGGTGGCAGTTGATCGCGTCGTCGGCGGTGTGGCAGAAGCGGGCCACGGTGCGCAGGGTGGTGTTGGAGAGGGCTTTTTGTGAGATCTCGTGGTCGCCGATGCGGACGGCTTTGGTGATGCCGAGTGCCTGGCCGGTCTGCCAGGCCGGACGGCGGGGTGCGTTCAGGCGGCCGGTGTAACGGTGGCCGACGGCGGCATAGGCCAGGGCGTGGGCGGTCTTGCACTGGACGGTGCGTGGGAAGCGGGTGGTGGCGTCCTGGGCGATGGCGCGGTTGTAGGCGAGGTAGCGGCCGCGGCGTTTCGTGGTGCGGGCGAGCAGGGCGAGGGTGGTGGTCTTGCCGGTGCCTGCGCCGGCTTGTAGGGCCAGGTGGTGGCCGGCCTGGAAGGCGTCGGCTGCTGCGGTCTGTTCGTCGGTCGGGTTCACGGGGTGGGTCCTTCGGGGCGCCGGGTGAGGGTGTGCCCGACAGCGGACAGCAAGTGGGCGGGTGTGGTGTGGGCGAGGAGTCGGCGCAGCTCGCGGTCGAGGCGTTCGGTTTCCTGGTCGGCGTGTTCGGCTAGAGCTCGGTGGAGGGCCAGTTCCACGAAGCGTTCGGGTGTCTGCCCGGCACTTCGGGCTGCGGCCTTGAGGGCGGTGCGGATGGCCGGCGGGAAGGCGACGTTGAGCAGGATCTTGCCGTGCGCGTCCGGGTAGTGGCTGGTGATCACGTCGATGGGCAGCTGGGTGCTGAGGCGGCGGCGCAGGCGGTGCGCGGCGCGGTCGGGGGTTTTGGCGCTCGTGAGGGCCATCAGGCGGGTGGTGTCGTGGTTGGCCGCGAGCGGCCAGGCGCGGGCGGCGTGGTGCAGTTCGTCTGTGGTCAGGGGCCGGGTCAGCATGATCTCGAGGGCATGGTGCGGCATCGTCACCCGTTCTTGGGACGGCGGGCCGGGGGGCGCGGCAGGTGGGTGCGGATGTGCGCTGTGTGTAGGAGGGGGTCGAAGACCTGCCAGCCGGCCAGGGCGAGATCGGCGGCGCTACGGATAGCGGCGTGCGTGGGGCAGCGCTGGGCGCGCCATCGCGCCTGTTCGGCGTAGGGCAGGTGGCCGAGGTCGTAGACGGCCATCAATGTGTCGGGCAGGGCCAGTTGGCCGCGTTGGGGTCCGGTGGGCAGCAGTGTCCAGGCTCCGGCCGGGCCGGTGGGGGCAAGGACGGGCTGGGGGCAGCCGCGCCGGTGCCGGGTCTGGGCCACGCAGCGGATGTCCTCGAGGGGGCTGTCGGCGAGGTAGCGGGACAGGAGCATCTGCACGACTGGGCGGCCGGGGTCGGAGGCGTCGGCGGCAGGGGCGTCATCGGCGGGCGGTGCGGGGTTGAGGGCGCCGGTGTCGATCAGGCGGCGGGTGCGGAGAGCGAGTTGGCGGCGTAGCGCCTCAAGGTGGAGGCTGATCCGGGCCGTGGGAGTGCTGCCGGGGCAGAGTACGGCGTGTGGGATGCGGCACCAGGCGCTGCCGTCGCCGTGGGGGTAGGCGATTCCGCCGCTGAGGTGCCAGCGACAGGAGTCCGGGACCTCTGCCGTAACCACTTCGGCAGGGTGCAGGCCGATGGGGCGCTGGTCGGCGCGCTGGTAGACGTCGATGCGGTTGCCGCACCGGCGGCAGCGGCCGCTCTGGCCGGCGCACAGCAGGCGGCTGGGACTGGCGGCGGCCGCCCGCAGGGGGCGGGGGTGGCGTGTGGGGCGGGGGCTGCCGTCCCAGTGACAGCCGGTTGAGGCACGGTTGTTGGGGCACATGCGGGCACCGTGCCAGGCGACGCGCCGGAGTAGCCGACGTGGCGACGGGTCCTCCTGCGAACGGCCCAGCTGGAGCGAACACGCACGCGAGGAGGCGTACAGATATTCGCGGGCTGCTCGCCGGTTCGGATGAAGTGTGCGTGGCAGGAGGCGTGGAGCGGTGGGCCTCAGTTGCCCTTTGCTCCGGGCCGAGTGTGGTCATCACAGAGCGCCCCGAGAAGGTGCTCGATGGGCACGTCGAAGGCGTGGGCGAGGGCGTGCCAGGTGGTGACGCTGCCTGTGGTGCGGCCGTGTTCGAGATCGATGAGGGTGCGCCGGGCCAGGCCGCTGCGCTCGGCGAGTTCGTCGAAGGTCCAGCCGCGCTCGTTCCTCAACCGGGCCAGCGTCACGCGCAGGGCGGTGAGGTCGGGGTCGGGCGGCAAGATCGGCACCCCACCATCCGACGGTGCAGACCCCTGCCCTGTCAGTGCAGACTTCTGCACTATCCGCAGGAGCGGGAGTGACATTGCGGTGCGGTTACCTGCACTACCGTGCGTCCCTCCCGCGTGTCCTCCGAGAGGGAGGGCCCAGGTTCGCGGTGTAGACGAACAGGAGGTCAACCAGCCGATGAGGCTTGTCGGCGCGCATGCCGCGGTGCCGCGTATCTGGACAGTGGAACTGCGTCCGCGGGCGGGCGGCCCGAGTCTCGTCTGCCGGCACTGCACCGTGCGCACCCCGCCGGTCACGGCCACGTCCGCGCGGTCTGCCGCACTGGCACACCTGGCCTGCCACGCCCGCACCGACGTACTGCCGGGCTATCTGCGGACCTGCCAGTGCCGGGAGCGAGGCTGCTTGTGGCATCCGCGTCACCGCGGCTGCGCCGGCCCAGTGCTGCTCGCCCTCACCCGCGACCGCAGCGGCCGCACCTGGCGGCTGGCCGATGCCTGCGCCGCCTGTGTGGCCGCCACCAGCCACACCGCGGCCGTACCGGACACGTTGCTCGGCCACCGCCAGCCGCGTCCTTCCGGCCACCTACCGACTCCATCACCCAGCAGACCCCCACTGGGATCCGCGGAGCGTTTGCGCGTACGGGAGATGCTCACCTACCTCGCCGCCGCACTCCCCCGGTTCACCTCCCCCGCCGCCCGGCTGCTGGCCCTGCAATGCGCCCTGCGCGTCAACACGCGCGGGCATGCCCGGCTGCCTTCAGGGCTGCTGCGCGGCATGCGCCTGTACGGGCGCCCGGAACTATGGCAGGAACTGGCCCACGCCAACTGGCTTGAGCTGCCCGACCTCAAGTCGGCGCCCGTACAGGTGCACCTGCTGGATGCGGCCGTCCTGGAACAGGCACCCGGCCGCAGGGCACGCCGCCGCGCAGCCCACTGGGCTCTGCGGCCGGAGCCCTTGCTCCTGCCGCACACCGCACCACCCGCAGTGCGACTGACCGCACTCGTGCTGGCCGCACACACCTGCGCCCAGGGCCACCACCACGCCGACATGGACGTCCTCGCCCGCCTGTGCGGCCACTCCCCCCAACAGACCGCAGAACTGCTCGACCGGCTGACAACAAGCCGCGTCCTGGCCGCCTGGCACCACCACCGGGACATGGACGAAGTCCTGTGGCGACTCCCCCGCGAGTGCGCTCCACCCCGCTCTGTCGTACACCCCAGACAGCACCACGGGCACCGGCCCTGAGGCTCAACTCGAGCAAAAGACATCACTCAAGAGAAACAACACACTTCACTCATCCGTACTACCTCTATGCTGGGCCATTCACTGCAGGGACCTACCACTGTTCAATCAGCGGCCCGAGAACACATGCGCAAGGGCGCTCGGCGCCTGCGCCTGCGCCACAGATCTGACACACCCGACCAAAAACGAGGAAGGTCAACATCATGCCGGAGAGCACCACGACAACCACCGGAGTGACGTCGCAGTACGCCGCCCAGGTGACCAGCGACCTCGAACTCAACGCCAAAGAGCAGGAACGCATCAGCTCGGACATCGCCGCGCTCCAGGAGCAGCTGACTGCTCTGCAGCACGACCACTCCGTGCTGGTCAACGTGCAGCAGGTGCTCGGTGTGTCACCCACGCCGGTGCAGCCTGCGGCCGCTCCGGACAGCTCCACGGTGCCCGCCCCTCGCAACAAGAAGACCCCTAGTGAGCCCGGCGCCGGTAAGCGGACGCGGGCGAAGAAGCCCGCCGACACACAGAGCAGCACGCCGACCAAGAAGTCGACCGCGAAGAAGCCCGCAGGCAAGACGGCAGCCGCGAAGGCGGACCAGCCCACGCTGGTCGAACTCGTCCGCAGTCACCTCACCGAGCAGAGCGAGCCGCGCTCCGCAGCGGACGTCGCCACCACACTTGGCACGGCACATCCCGAGCGCGGCATCAAGACCACCGTCGTGCGCACCACCCTCGAAAACCTCGTGGCCAAGAACCAGGCCCAGCGCACCAAGCAGGGCGCCTCCGTCTACTACACCGCCCCCAACACGGCCGAGACCGAGCAGACGGCCACACCCGCCCAGGACGCACCGCAGTCCGAGCAAGCCGAATAAGACCGCCGGGGGCCCACTGCAGCCGGCCCGGCTACGAGCCGTTGGACGGTCGGCTGGCGGTGTCCCATCTCAGGGCTGAGCCCGCGCTCCTTCAGCAAACTGGTGCCCGCGGTACGGCGGGAGGGTGCCGACCTTGCGAGAGCTGCGGGTTGTATGGCGGCGCTGACCTGTGCCTCCGGGCCAGAAGTCGCGCGCCTCACGTCACGACGGCATACCGCTCGACATGCCACCCGATCGCGTCGTACACGGCGCGGAGCAGCAACCCATCCCCACGGCCTGGGTGGGTCGCGACAAGCTCACCGAGCGGCAGCGTGCCTAGCCCTGGGGTGTAGTGGTCAAGAGCGGCGCGGCGGACGCGTGCCGCCCGCAGTGGCGCTCCGAACGATGCGCACTCCGTCGGCGTGAGTCCGGTCATTCGACCGGAACCCACAGCGATCCCGGGTAGGACGTCGGCCATCAGTGCATGCCCCCGGGTGATGTCGTCGGGCAGCAGGTAGGACCCGAACACCGGAGTGCGGCACGCATGGGCAGCGCACACCGCGGCGTGATGGATGAGGATGTGGTCCGGGTGGCCCGTCAGGCCGTCGCTTGCCACCGTGAGGACGATGTCCGGCCTGATGTCCCGCATGTGGGGCATGAGCGCGTCGGCCAGGTCGCCGGGATCCGCCGACGTCAATGAATCGCGGGCCTGGCGTGAGCCCGTATCGATCCAGCGGCCCTCATCGATCCAGCCCCACGACGCTACGCCCAGCGTTGCGCACGACGCCGCGAGCCGTCGTGCCCGGCGTCGCCGCGCTTCCTCCACCGGCAGGTCTTGTGATCCAGGTTCGGCGGCCTCTCCGCCGGAGGCGGTCCTCAGCACGACCCGGGCGCCGCGCTCGCTCAGAGCCGTTATGGCGACGCCATGGGCGTATACCTCATCGTCGGGGTGCGCTGTCACCACGAGAACGATGTCTCCCCGCCCCACGTGCGGCTTCGTCATCTCATGGCCACCTCATCCGCTACGAGTCGACTGGCGAACATCGCGTTACACGTTCGATCTCGCCCCGGCCCCGTTGAGGCCCGCCTTGCGTGCGGATGCCTGTGCCGAGGCTCGATAGTTGTCACCCACGGAGCCAAAGGCTGGCGGCAGAGCCGGGCTGAGGCGGTAATGCGGTGTGAGCTTGCGGCTGTTGGTGGATCATGAGGGGATGACTACCTCCTTGTTCGCCGCGTCGGCGGCGGACCTGACGATCGAGCGTATACGCGCCTTCGCTGCGCGGCCGGAGCAGGTGGAAAGCCTGACGCTGGAGTTCAAGCGCGAGTACTCCACCAGCCTGCTGAAGACCATCGCGGCTATGGCCAACACCTACGGCGGCCTGATCATGGTCGGCATCATCGACAAGGCCGAGGCCGATAAGAAGGGCTGCGAGCGCGTCGTCGGCGTCGACGCTCAAGAGACGATCGACAAGATCGCCAGTGGCTGCCGCGAGAAGTTCGACCCGCCCTGGGAGCCAACCTTCATTCCCGTCCCGCTGGACGACGAGTCCGGGCGCAGCGTGGTGGTCATCCGCGTTGACGCCAACGTCGCCCCTCGACCGCTGCTGATGGACCTGCGCGCCCCGATCCGGCTGAGCGGGCAGAACTCCACCGCAGACCGCGACAAGCTCCTCCAACTCGCCCGAGAGGAGCCGACCGCCGGGGTGCTGCCTATGGCGCAGAGCCTCATGGCCCCGCGGCTGAGCCAGGACAACGACGGCCATTGCACCGAGGACTTCATCCTCCGCACCGGCGTCAACCTCCCGATGGGGGAGGCTGGTACCTGGCGCCCGCTATCGGAGCGATCCGTCGCCTCGCTCGCGCGGTCCTTGAACGCCTCGGCCTTCCCCAGCGCTCTGCTCAACCTCATGCAGGGGGCGGTCACCGACAGCATCGGCTTCCGCCCGCTCGGGCACAACAGGTCCCGGACGGCACGGCTGGTGTGGCAGGCCGTCAGCAATGCCCCAGTGGAGCATCCGGTCGAGGCCGTTGTGACGGTCCAGCTCCCCGAGGTTTACGGCCCCACTCCCACAGCTTCGATGGCGAACGTCACCATCGACGTCATCTCCCGGATCCGGCGATACGCCGAGAGTCTCGAGCACATGCAGTGGGAGTACCGGTACCCGGTGCCGGACCTGGCGGTCCTGTTCAACGGGCTGCTGGAGACCGCCGTCAACCACGACGTCGTCACGGAACTCGCCCGCATCACTGACATCGACACCGCCCTGGTAGCGCAGCCGCGTGAACTCCACTTTGCTGCGGACCGGCGGGTGGCCCACCTACTCCGAGACGAAGGGCTGCGGGAGATCCCGGATGCCGGCGCGTCGACCGGGGGCATCTTCCGCGCCAACCCTGCCCTGGACCTGCGTGTCGTCGCCGAGCGCCAGGAGCAGGTGGACGACTGGCTCCGCCAGCTCGGTCTGGACGCTGGCCTGACCGGCATGGAAGCGCTGTTGGAGCACTACCGGGCCACTACCACGCCGACGGCGTAGCTCTCTCCGGAAGCGTTGCGGGCATCGGGACTGTTCGGACGTCCGTGCCAAAGCACAGGGATTGTCGCCAGGTCGGCGCGCTACCTGTCACCAATAGCACGCGAAGCATGGTTGGTGTCACCGGCTCCGGCGCTGTACCGGCCGCCTGAGCTGCACTGCGGCCGCGACACGGTCAGCCCGGCGTGCTCCCTCCGACAGTCTGGTGACAACCCGCCTGCCTTGGTGACTGCTATCGTGCCTCGACTCAATGCCTGTGAGTCGGGTAGCCGGATCACACCCCCCTTGATCTCGGGTCATCGTGGCGCCCAGTCAGTAGTCGACGTCGATGTAGTCGATATCTGTGAACTCCACCGACAGATCCTGGGCGCGCCGTCCGCGGTCTTTGAAGTAGATCTCCTGGAGTCCTTCGGCGACGATGTTCTGGAGTTGTTGCTCGGTGGCGCCGGCGGCGTGGGCGTCGAAGAGGCGTTGGGCGTAGTCGGGTGGCAGTCCTTGGGTGATGGGGCGTAGCCGTGGGTCGTCGGTGGTGCCGGGTGCTGCGGTGAAGCCGAATCGGGCGCGGGTGTCGATGTAGATGCCGCCGGTGGTGGCGGCTTGTTTCTTCGCTTTGTCCCGTACCCGGGGCTGCCACCGTGTGCGGACCTCGGCAGCAAGCCGTTCGGCGAGCTCGCGGCGGGGCTGTTTGAGCTGGCCTGTGAGGTAGCGCTCGACGGTGCGTTGGGTGATGCCGAGCAGGTCCGCTGCCACCTTGGTGCCCTTGGTCTGTTTCACCAGGTACTGCATCTGCGACTTGGCCGACTTGGGGATGGGGCGGGTGAAGTGGGCGGTGTCGGCTTTGTCGAGGCTGTCGGTGAGGAGGCCCATCGGTGTCTACTCCCCGTCGTCCTGGTTGGAGAGGAAGCCGGTCTTGATGTGCCGGGCAATGTTCACGTCCGGTCCGTACTCCTCCACCAGGCCTTCGGCCCACAGCACGCTCTGGGTGCCCTCGTGTTTGACCATGCCGGGTGAGACGCCGAGCCGGAAGCCGCCGGGCAGGGGCTTGCCGCCCTGGTAGGGCAGGAAGTCGAGCGGACTGGGGCCGTCGGAGGCGTAGACGGCGCAGTCGGACAGGACCGCGACCGGGTAGAGGCCGGCTGCGGTGGCGAGCTTGAGCATCTTGCGGTGCATGTTGATTCGGGCGTTGGCGATGACGGCGGCGCGGATGTCGGGGCGCCAGGTCGGGCGGGTCAGGGCGGGCCACGGTTCGCCCGGTCGCCAGCCGCCGCTACGTGGACGCTCGCGCAGTTTGCCGATGCCGCCCTTGACGGTGGCCTTGATGGCGCTCAGGACCGCGGCGGCGACGGGGTCGCTCTGCTGGCAGGTGGCCATGGCCGCCAGGAACTCCTCGTCCGGCATACCGGGGGCGACGCCGAGGTCGGCCATCGTGGCGATGTAGGCGTCGCGGAGCCGGGTGTACCAGGCGTCGAGGTAGGGGCCGTGCTCGTAGCGCAGATAGGCCTCGAGCGGGGTGACCAGGTAGCCGAGTTCGGCGGCGTAGGCGACGGTGGGGGTGGCATACCAAGCCGGACCCTGCGGGGGTTGGCCGTTGGGGGTGAAGGGGTTGGGCAGGCGTTCGTCGAAGGTGATGTGGGACAGGTCGACCAGCCACGAACCGGGTAGCTTCGGATCGAAGGCCGGGTGGTGGACGTGGGCGGGTGCGGACAGGCCGACGGTGAGCCGGTTGGCGGCCGCGGCGAAGGCCATGTTGACGTCGATGCCGACCACGTACGGTTTCATGCACTCGGCGTCGGTCAGCGGCCTGGCCCACTGGTAGGCCTCTTCGTTGAGGACCTGGTCGGGGGTGCGCTGGTGGAAGCGCGGGTACAGGGCGGCGACGGCCGGGTGCCCGTCGGGGGCCTCCGGTGCTGCGCACTCGACCGGTTCGGTGAGCGAGCCGGGCATCGGGCCGGATACCCATCCGCCGGTGGTGGGGTCTTTGACCGCGCGGGTGGGTGGGCGCAGTGCGGTCATCAGTTCCAGGCCGGTGACGGCGGTGGAGCCGCGCGGGGTGTGGACGCGGGTGGCGTAGGTGCCCAGCAGTCGTGCGAGTTCGGCTGGCTCGAGTTGGTCGGCGGGGCCCCAGGCGCGGGTGTCGAGGGCGTCCCAGGGCAGGATGGCGAACTGGACGCAGTGGCGGCGGGTGCCGTCGGCGGTGCGGTAGACCCGCGCCCAGGGACCGAAGCCCCGCTTGGTCAACTTCCACTTCGCTGCGGCCAGTTGCCGGACGGCCTTGTGGTCGTCGGGCAGGCGCAGGCCGCGTCGGTCTTCGAGCATAGTCGGCAGGTCGAGGCGTTGGGCGGCGGATGCGGTCAGGACGATCAGCGGGTCGGCGTCCTTGCCGGAGCGGTGCAGGCGGGGAGCGCCGAGCTTCGCCTCGCGCAGTGTCCACTCCACCAGTGCCGGTAGGTCGGTGAGGGGGCAGTCGAGCACCAGGCCACCGACGCAGTACGCCGAGCCGTCCCCATCGACGACGGCGAGCGGCCCATTGGTGAAGCGCTCATCTACGGCGGCCACAGCCAGCTGCTTCGTCGCGGTGGCCTTTGTGGGACCACCCGATCGGCGCGGTGCCGCTGATGCAGCAGCCGAAGACGCAGGCTGCGCTTGGGGGGTCGCGATTGGCGCGGGGGGCGCCGAATGCGCTGCGGTGGGCTGCACGGGGAGAGCCTGCGGTGCCGGGTCGGCGACGGCAGGCTCGGACGCGGGGAAGCGGGTAGCGAGGCCGTCCAGGAGCCGGATGTAGGCGGCCCGCTTGGGCGGGCGCGGCTCCGTACGGCCTGACTCCCACCCGGTTACCGTCTCTCGCCGCACGTTCAGCGCCTGCGCGATCTGCTCCTGGCTCAGGCTTGCCGCCTCACGCAGCCTCTTGCGCTCGGCCGGGACAGGCAGGGCATCCGGCGCAGCAGCCTGCTCCAGCAGAGCATCGACCGCAATGAAGAGCCCGTTCTGCTCATCGGACACAGGTGCCACCTCCACCCCTTATCCTATCTGAAACGCACATCGAATCACACGTCAAACGTACGTGTAGGTATGGCGCTGAGGTAGACAGCGTTCGGATGCCGGTCTCTGTTGACGCGTGACAGCGAGACCGGGTCGGTTGTCGCTAAAGCTGGACCAACGGCGGTTCATGTCAGCGAAGATGAGTCACTGCTCTGTTTGTGACACTGAAGATGGACTGGTGCTCTGTTCTGACTCGGTGGTCTAGTAGGAACCGCGTAGCCGGGGTTCCACAGAAGTCCTGTCACCTAGAGTCACAAAATGCGGGCTGACCAGGAAGAACGTGGCATGGCATAGTGAAACGGCGTGTCACTAGGCGCGGGCATTCTCGCTGGCCAGCGCCTTGACAACCGCCAAGTAGACCTCTGTGGGTGGGACTTGACGTCACAGTACTCGAATACGCAGCGCGTTTCGAGGCCCGCCACTCCTCGATGAGGGCAACCCGCAAATTTGCTCAAAGCATGACGAAGCGGCCGCACTTCTTCTGGAATTGTCGGGGGAACGCAGCCCTCTCGGCAGTGTGCTGACCAGCGAAGATGTCAGCGCCTAGTGACACGGGTAAATCGGACAGCCTGCGAGAACCTGCAGCTCAAGGCGCGTTTCGTGCCTCTAGGCAAGGAGGCTTCTGCGGAACCCCGGCGTAGGGGAGAGCCGTTTTCGCCTCCTTGGTGTTACGGATTCGAGGTCAGCCAAGCCGAGGGAACGATGACCGACACAGAAGCAGGAGTGCCGGCGGCAGTGAGAAGCCCACTGGGGGCCGGACCCGTTGCGTCGTGGAAGGACACCGTGCCGCCGGAGCGCGTTGCGTCGCGGAAGGCTAGCGTGCCGCCGGAGAACGTCGCGCCATCGAAGAACACCCTGCTGCCGGAGAACGTCGCGCGGTGGAAGAGCACCCTGCCGCGGGAGAACGTCGCTGCCGGAGAACGTCGCGCCGCGGAAGGACACCCAGCCGGCGTCGGAGAATGTCGCACGACGGAAGGTCACCACGACACCGTCGGAGAACGTCGCGCCGTCGAAGGTCACCACGACACCGTCGGAGAACGTCGCGCCGTCGAAGTCCATGCTGCCGTCGATGATGACGCCGGTGAGGTCGAGATCGCAGCCCTGCCAGGAACGGGGGGTTCCCCGGGGGCGTCGGTAGTGATCGCTGATGAGACGCAGGATCGTGTGCCGGACCTTGCGAAAGGCCAGGTAACGGTGGTGTTCCTCCTGGTGGGCAGGGTCGTCGCCAGGGTCGGGGGTGAAGGGAAGCTGCAGGTAGGCGCATAGAACATCGATGCAGGTCTGGCGCAGACTGTCGTCGGGTGCATCGTCGGCAAGGCCAGCCAGCGCGTGGACGCCACCGAGCCGGACGGCCGGGGAGTCCGAGCCGAGTTTGTCGACGGCCTGGGAGAAGCGCTCGGTGTGGAGCCGAGTGGCCTCCCGGTGGGCACCGGCTTCGTCGACGCGCTGGCGGCGGTAGGCAACGACCAGGGCAACGAGCGCGCCAGCCCCGGCGACCACTCCGAAGGAGAGTTTCACCAAGTCGAAGAGTGTCTTGGCGTCGAGCTTCGCTGTGCTGTCGATCTCCTGGAAGTCCAGCAGGACCACCAAGCTGTAGAAGACTCCGCCCGCGACCAGGACCGCAGCGACGAAGGTGACGGTCAGGGCCCGGCCGACCTTCCACAGACGCAGTTCCCGGTCGTTAGGGGTTGATCGCGGCCGTCGGTTCGCTGTCATGAGGATTGAGACAAGCCCCGGAGATCCATGGTTGCAGTGGGGCTCAGGGGCATGAAGAGCCCGGTTCCGCCCCCACTCATCATTCGACCGGCGCCACCCGGTCAGGGTGTCAAAACAAGTGCCACCAAGCTGCACTCTCTGCGTGGCTCCTACTCGCCCCCCGACTTCGGCTTCTCAGGCCACCCTCGGGACAGCCGGTAGCACCTGCGTGAGCGCCAGCGCCGGTTCCTGCCGTTCGCGTGGCGTTCAAATGGCTTCTGGCATTGTTCGCAGATCAGCGGGTTGAAGAAGGTGGCCGGGTCGTGGCCGTGGGATGCCCATGTGCGGCATCGGCGGCTGCACCACGACTGACGGCTCGGTTCCCCGGATTTTGATCACGTCTTCCGAGAGGGCGATGAGGGCTCAGGTACTCAGGAAGGAGCGGTCCCCTGTCGCCCGCGACAGGTGTCGGCCTCGGAATCGGAACCTGCGAGTGGCCAGCAACATCATGCCCGCCAGAACCACGACTTCGACCGGCGTGGACTTTCCTTGGTCGCTGCCCACCCCGCCCTTCGAACCGGGGGCCGTGCTGTCAGGCGGCGTCGGCGACGGCCTGCGCGACAGGTGTGCTGCCACAGGTGAGTTCCAAAATGACGCGGCGCAGGTGGGGCTGGTGGACCGCTTCAGCCAGGACGGCGGCGACGTCATCGCGTGGGACGGTGTCGTAGTCGATGGCCGGACCGAGGCGGACAGTGCCGGTGCCGGGGCTGTTGGTGAGGGTGCCAGGCCGGATGATGACCCAGTCGAGGCGGGTGGTGGCTAGATACACGTCCGCACGACGCTTGACCTTCATGTAGTGCTCGAAGTCGGCACCCATCCCACGGTCGCGCCAGGCATCGGGGAAGGCGGAGATGTGCACGAACCGGGGCACGCCTGCGGCAAGGGCGGCGTCGGCGGCGGTGGCCAACCCGGTGCCGTCGACCGTGTCGGCCGCCGCCGGGCCCTGGTCCGGGGCGCCTGCGGCGAAGACGACCGCGTCGCAGCCGCGCATCTGCTCGGCCAGCGTGGAAGCATCCAGCTTCGTCAGGTCGCCCAGAACGGGCATGGCGCCGGAGGCTGCCAACTGTCCGGCCTGGCTAGGCCTCCGGTGCAGGGCCACGGTGTCGTCGCCTCGTGCGGCGAAGCGCCGTATCAGTCGGCTGCCGACACCGCCGGTGGCGCCGAGAACGAAGACGCGTGCCATTGATATGAGCTCCTGTGTGTCGGCTCTGGCCTGTGGGCCGACGGGTGAACGAGGTGAGGGGGGTGCCTGGGCTGTCCGCGCGCCGGTGACCGGCCCGGCCAGGTCTTGCTCGGCTGTTTCATGGGCCGATGGCGGCGGTGGCCCGCGAGGGGTCAGTCGGCGGCGGTGATGGTGACCTTGAAGGAATCGTCGCGGTCGGCGAATTGCTCAATGCCCGAGGTGAATGTACCAAGCTTGACCAGGCCGTCCGCGTGGCGGAAACCCTTGTAGAAGATGGCCAGGTTGCCCCAGGGGGCGTAGTAGGTCAGGTCACCGGCCTCGGCAGCGGTTCCGGCGGGGGCGCCCGCAGTTGACAGCTTCTGCGGCAGGTCGCTGACCTTCTCCGTTTCCGCGTAGTCGCTGAGGGTGAGGGTCAGCGGCAGCAGGGCGGCGAAGTCGCGGGCGGCGGCGCTGCCGTTCAGTGTGGCGTCGAAGCTGCTGGTGTCGGTGGTCAGCCGAATCTTCATGGTGTCCCCCCGTATGGGTGCGGTGGTGGATGGAGAAGTGCTGGTGGTGGGGGCCGGGGTGCTGGTCCTGGCGGGGCCGCCGGACGCGTGCAGCCCGGGGCCGGTGGTGCAGCCTGCGGCTGTCAGGGCCGTGGCCGCCACGACCGCGGTGACAGCGGCCTGTTGCGTTCGGCGGGCTATGGGTATCAGGTGTCCATCGGGGAGGCGTAGTGCCGGAAGTCGCCGCGCTTGTGGTGCAGCGTCCACAGGGTGTCGGCGAGGACGGCCGGGTCGGTGTGTGGGTCGCCGGGTGAGATGGCGCCGGGGATGATCAGCTGGGCGACGTGGATATTGTCGGCGGCCAGGCTGTCGTGCAGCATCCGTGCGTAGGCGCTCTCGGCGGCGAACGCGATGGAGGTGCCGGCCCGCTCGGGGTGTGGCCTCACGGCAGTGCCGCCGTTGACGAAAAGCACGGTGCCGCGCCCTCGTGAGCGCATGTCTGGCAGCACCTGCTCGACGGCTGTCATCGGTCCGAACAGGGAGAACTCCAGCGGCCCTTGCAGGTCCTGCGGGCTGGTGTGCTGGATGGGCTTCATGAAGTCCTGGCCGGAAAATCACGGCATCGTAGGGCATGCGGGGACCTGCACCGTGCCGAGTATGATTGACGGGTCGTCCGGTCAGGCAGGCGCAGGAGTC
>NZ_JBEYXD010000139.1:0-14341 GCF_040644975.1 Streptomyces sp. NPDC046900
CTCGGCCCCTGAGGAGCCGAGCGGCGGCCAGGACGCTCAGTCCGTGAGGAGCCGGGCGGGGTCCAGGACGACCGGAAGGCTCTCCAGACCCCGGAACGCGGGGAAGGGGACCTTGAGCCAGTCGGCCTCCCCGGGCGGTACGGCGAGCTCGACGGTCGGGTACTTCCCGAAGAGTGTCGACAACGCGATCCGCATCTCCATCCGGGCCAGCGGGGCGCCGAGGCAGTAGTGCGGGCCGCTGCCGAAGCCGAGATGGGCACTTTGCAGCCCCGGCCGCTTCACGTCGAAGGTGTCGGGCGACTCGAACCTCTCCGGGTCGCGGTTCGCGGAGGCCACCGCGACCTGGACGAGGGCTCCCTTGGGAATGAGGGTGTCGCGCATGGCGATGTCTTCGAGCGCGTGCCGGAACGTCGCGTTCTCCACCGAGCCCTCGTAGCGGATGACCTCCTCGATCGCGTTCGGGAGGAGCTCCGGGTCGGCCATGACCTCCCGCAGCTGGTCGCGATGGCTCAACAGATTGAACACCGCATTGCCGATGAGGTAGGCGGTCGTCTTGTGGCCGGCGAAGAGCAGCACCCACAGGGTGGACAGCAACTCCCCGTCGTTCATGGCGCCTTGCTCGTCCTGCGTCCGGATGAGATCGCTG
Organism: Streptomyces sp. NPDC046900; assembly: GCF_040644975.1. NCBI lineage: Bacteria > Bacillati > Actinomycetota > Actinomycetes > Kitasatosporales > Streptomycetaceae > Streptomyces > Streptomyces sp. NPDC046900. The sequence goes on from NZ_JBEYXD010000139.1 coordinate 647, forward strand.
AGGAGATCGTCGGAGGCCTTGGCGCGCTTGCGCGCGATGATCTCGACGAAGTAGTCGCGCAGCGCCCCCTCGGCCACGGCCAGCTTTTCCTTGTCCGCCTTGCTGAACCCGGTGCGCGCCACCACGGCGCACAACTTCTGGACCTCCTCGCGCTCGTCATCGGGAATTCCGATGAGCTCACAGATCACGATGAGCGGCAGCGGGAAGGCGAAGGAGGGCAGCAGGTCGACGGGTCCCTCGGTGGAGCATTTCGCCAGCAGTTCGTCGGTGATCTGCTGAATACGGGGACGCAGCGACTCGATACGGCGCGGAGTAAAAGCGCTGTTGACGATGCGGCGCAGCCGGGTGTGCTTGGGAGGGTCGGAGAAAAGCATGTTGTCGTCGAGTGCGACGGACGAGTCACCGAAAATGGTGTGGTAGGCGTCGATGGCCGCGTACATGTCCTTGCTGATACGCGGATCGGTCAGGGCGGCCTTCGCGTCGTCGTACCGCGTGATCAGGTAGGTCTCGACCCCGTGCGGGGGAGAGATGGGGCAGACCGGGGCCGACTCACGCAGGCGCTCGTACACCGGGTAGGGGTTGGCGCGATAGTCCGCCGATCCGCGCGAGGCTTTCGAGACCGCCTCCGCTGTCGCGTCCGCTGTTTCCCGTTCATCGAGCTGAGTCATTCGTCCGGCCTTTCTCAAGGTTCCCGCCCACCCGCGGGACAGCACATGTGCGAAGTTCGATCCAGCCCTCCCCGGTCGGCTCCCGCCCGTAAACGTGATTCCCCCACTCGCGCGTTCTCCGCCCGTCGGATGCCGATCCGCCGCCGGTCGCACCACATGCGCGCATCGGAATTTCCGCTGTTCAGGTGATCACTGAATATCGCCGGGCCAGGCATGGCAAAAGACATGGGGCGAGCCAAGGACAACCGCGGCCGCCGCGTCACCAAGTGGCCGCGTCACAACGATGCCGACCCCGGAGGAGAACACGCGATGAACGATCGCGGCAGCGACTACGTGCCCGTCCTGATCGTGGGGGGCTCACTCGTGGGCTTGTCCGCCTCGGTCTTCCTCGGACGCCTCGGCATCCAGCACCGCGTCGTGGAACGCCATGCGGCCACATCGGCCCATCCACGCGGCCGTGGCAACAACATGCGCACGATGGAACTGTTCCGGACGGCGGGTCTTGAGCCGCAGATCCGCAAAGCCGCCGCAGTGCTGTCCAAGAACCACGGAATCCTGCAGGTGGACACCCTGCACAGCGGGAACCGCCGATGGCTTTCGGCGCGGATCACGGGCAAGGCGCCCGAGGCCGACGTGTGCTCGACGCTCCGCTGCGCCTGCAGCCAGAACGACTTGGAGCCCGTACTCCTCGACGGCGCGCGCATGCTCGGCGGAGACGTGCGCTTCGGCATGGAACTGCTGTCCTTCACCCAGGACGACGACGGGGTGCACTCCGTTCTGCAGGACAGGGAAACCGGCGATACCCACACCGTGCATTCGGACTTCCTTCTCGCCGCCGACGGCCCCCGCAGCCCCGTGCGCGAGCGGCTCGGGATCGAGCACTCCGGCTCGGGCGATCTGTTCCACAACGTCAGCGTCACGTTCCGCAGCAAGCGGCTGCGCGAAGTGTCGGGTGACGAGCACTTCGTGGTCTGTTACGTCACCGACCCCTCGGGTGAGGGCGTGCTGCTGCCGGTGGACAACGAGGAGCAGTGGGTCTTCCATGTGCCCTGGTTCCCCGAGCGCGGACAGACACTGGAGCACTTCACCGACATCCGGATCAGCGAGCACATCCGGGCGGCCGCCGGAGTGCGCGATCTGGACGTCGAGATCACGGGCAAGGCGCCGTGGCACGCGGCCGACCGGGTGGCGAACAGCTACCAGGACGGACGGGTGTTCCTCATCGGCGACTCCGCACACGAAATGCCGCCCACCGGCGCCTTCGGTTCGAACACCGGCATCCAGGACGCGCACAACCTCGCCTGGAAGGTCGCGGCGGTGCTCCGCGGCTGGGCGGACGTGAAGCTGCTGGAGAGCTATGAGGCGGAACGCCGGCCGGTCGCACAGGCGACCAGCTCGCGGGCGACCCTGCAGGCGGCCCGTGAGCAGCATCCCGGGTACTCCGCCCGGACCGCGTCGAACGACACCGCGGATCTGATGACGGTGGCGCTCGGGTACCGCTACGCCTCCGCGGCGGTGGTCGGCGCCGATGTGGAAGAACCCGTCATCCCGGACTTCCTGTGCCTGCGTGCCGACCCCGGAACCCGCGCACCCCATATGTGGGTCACCCACAACGGGACGAACGTTTCGACCGTCGACCTGTACGAGCGCTCTTTCGTGATGCTCTGCGGGAGCAGCGACTGGCGGACCGCCGCCCGCGGTGCGGGTGCGCGACTCAACGTTCCGCTCGACATCTACGCCATCGGCGCCGGCGCGGAGTTCGACCTGGACACCGGAGACGGACCCGACTGGGCATCGGTGCACGGCACGACCCCGGACGGCGCGGTCCTCGTACGGCCGGACGGGTTCGTCGCCTGGCGCACCGACGGCGAGCCGAAGGACATGGAGAAGGAACTGACGTACGTGCTGCGCCGAATCCTCGGGCGTTGAGCGAACACCGCCTCAAAGCCCCGGGCTTTCCGGCGCGACCACAGGAATGGGACCCCGCATGACATCACTGCAGACGGCGGCAGGCGCGGCCCGGGTGGCCGGTGCGGAGATCGGTGAGCCGGCGGGCGGCGACGCACGCCGGGCGCGGGTGGACGTGCACCACCACTACACCGCGCCCGAGTGGATGGACTGGGCGGAAGGGCAGGGCATCGTCCAGCGCGGGAAACTGCCCCCGTGGACCCGCTGGGACGTCGACAGCGCGCTGGCGTTGATGGACGGCGCGGGCATCCGTACCAGCGTGCTCACCGTCGCCATGCTGGGACGCCTGCAGGACCCGGAGCTGCGCAAGGAGAGCGCCCGGGTGGCCCTGCAGGCCGCCAGTGACCTCACCCGGAGCCACCCCGGCCGCTTCGCGTTCTACACCCCTGTCTTCCTCGAGAGCCCCGACCTGTCGATCTGGTCGGTCCGGCACGGCATGGACGACCTCGGGGCGGTCGGCGTCAGCGCGCGGACCAGCGTCAACGGCGTCCACCTCGGCCACGCCTCGCAGGACAGGATTCTCGCCGAACTGAACGACCGCTCCGCCGTGATCAGCACCCACCCGATGGAGGTCCGGCCGGGGGGTGCGGAGCTGGAAGGCGTCCCGCCGTTCCTGTGCGACTTCCTGATGGACACGACACGCGCGGCGATCAGTCTCATCATCAACGGCACCCTGGACCGTTTCCCGGATCTCACCTTCATCCTGCCGCACGGAGGCGGGTTCCTGCCCTACATCGCAAGCCGCATCGAGGTGTTCAGCGACCATCTGATGCCGAAGGTGGATCACGCCCGGATCCGCGACTACCTGCATCGTTTCTACTACGACACGGCCGGCCCCATGTCCCCGTCGGCCACGCCGACTCTGCTGGCCGCCGTGGACCCTTCCCGGATCCTCTACGGCAGCGACTGGCCCCCCACCCCGGCCCATCTGGTCACGGGCGTCACCGCGCCCGCGCTGGACAACGACCCCGCTCTCGACGAGGTCCAGCGCCGCCGTATCAACCGCGACAACGCCTGCCGGCTGCTGCCGGCCCTGGCCGCGGGCCACCGCGGGCCGGCCTAGCGGGGCCGCCGGCCCGAGGGGCGCGCATCGGCGTGTTCCTCAGCGTCGCAGAAAGTCCGCGAGACCCTCCAGGAGCCGGTCGACGTCCGCCGAGTCGTTGTAGGGCGCGAGCCCGATACGGAGTCCGCCGGTGTCGCCGAGCCCGAGGCTCCGTGAGGCCTCGGGCGCGTAGAAGGATCCGGCAGGCGCGTGGATGCCGCGTTCCGCCAGGAAGCGGTAGGCGTCCGCCGTGTCCTGGCCTTCGAAGGTCAGCAGCAGGGTCGGGGTGCGGTCGGCCGCCCGGGAGTGCACCGTGACCCGGGCGAGCACGGAAAGCCCCTTGTCGATCTGAGCGCGCAGGGTGTCCTCGTGCTCTTCGAGCGCGCGGAAGGCGGAGGCCAGGCGTTCTCGGCGGGTGCCGGTGGCATCGGCGTCCAGACCGGCCAGGAAGTCGACCGCGGCGCGCGTACCGGCCAGCAACTCGTAGGGCAGCGTGCCCAGTTCGAAGCGCTCGGGTACCGCGTCGCCGGAGGCCGCCAGCTTGTCGGGGTGCACGGTTTCCAGCAGTTCGGGCCGGGCGGCGAGGACACCGTGGTGCGGTCCGAGGAATTTGTAGGGCGAGCAGACGAAGAAGTCCGCGCCAAGACGCGCGATGTCCACCAGGGAGTGGGCGGTGTAGTGGACACCGTCGACGTAGAGCAGGGCGCCGGCGTCGTGGACCAGACGGGAGATCGCGGCGATCGGGGGCCGGGTCCCGATCAGGTTGGAGGCGGCCGTGACGGCGACGAGCCGGGTGCGTTCACCGAGGACCGAGGCGATGTGCTCGGGGGTCAGTTCTCCCGTCCGGGGGTCGAAGTCGGCCCACCGGACGGTCGCGCCGGACTGTTCCGCGGCCTGGATCCAGGGGCGGACGTTGGAGTCGTGGTCGAGGCGGGTGACGACCACCTCGTCGCCGGGCGACCAGGTCTTGGCCAGGGCGCGGGAGAAGTCGTAGGTGAGCTGGGTGGCGCTGCGCCCGAAGACGATTCCGGACGGGTCCGCGCCCAGCAGATCGGCCATGGCCTCGCGGCTGCCGGCCACGATGGCCTCGGCGTTGCGCTCTCCCACGGTCAGCCGGCCCCGGTTCGAGAGAGGCTGCGCGAACGCGTCGGTGATGGCCCGGATGACGGGCTCGGGGGTCTGGGTGCCTCCGGGCCCGTCGAAGTGGACGCTGCCGGTGGCCAGGGCGGGGAACTGCGCACGGATGCCGGTGATGTCGTAGTGCACGAGGGGCTCCTGTCCTGTCCTGGGCTGGGGTCGGGCGAGCGGTGGGCGGTAGGCGGTCACGGACGTCGGTGCCGGGCCATTCGCCGCAGTGCCCGCGCCAGAGACGGTAGCCGAGGGCACCGACGACAGGGGTGGCGGCCGTCAGGAGGCGGCCGGCAGGCCCCCGCGTACAAGGTCCGCCGGGCGGCCCGGAGGTGGTGTGCGGCGGTCTCCCGCTCGTGCGGCGGACCGCCGCGCCCTCGATCCGGACGGGCTATCCCGGTACGGGCGGACCCGGATCACAGCACCTTGCGGTGGACCAGGGTGGCGAGCACCAGCGTCCCTGGCAGCAGGGGCAGCCAGACCGTCAGGACGCGATAGCCGATCACGCCGGCCGTGGCCAGCTCCATCGGTGCGCCGTAGGCGACCAGGGCGAACACCGTCGCCGCGTCCACGGGGCCGATGCCGCCCGGCGCCGGCACGGCCCCGACGGCGGTGCTCGCGGCGAGGAACGCGAAGATCACCTGCGTCCACGGCAGCCCCATGCCCATTGAGGACCCGACCGAGGCGATCACACACGCCTGGAACACCGGGGCGATCGCGGACCCGCCCCACAGGGCGAGCACCCGGCTGGGCCGGGTGTGCAGAATCCGTGCGTCGGTCAGAGCGGTGCGCGCGAAGGACAATGCCGGGCGGCGCAGCGGGCGTACGACCGTGAGCAGTACGGCGACGGCCGCGACACCGATCACCGCGATCCCGGCGGCGAGCAGCAGCGTCCTGGTGTCCGGGAGGAGTCGGCCGAGCTGCAGCGTCCTGGGGAACGCCACGACGAAGAAGAGGAGCACGGCCGTCTTCGCGATCGGCTTCACCAGTGAGTACAGGGCCAGCGAGGCGGTGGCCCGGGCGAACGGGATACCGCGGCCCTGCAGGAAGCGCAGGGTGACGGCATGGGCTCCGATGCTCGCCGGCAGCACATGGTTCGCCGCGCCGGCGGCGAACTGGGAGGCGAGCAGCGGCCCGGGTGGGAGCTTCTCCGGCACGGCTCCCTGGCGGACGCACGCGGCGGTCACCCAGCCCAGGCAGGTGAAGAAGACCCCGGCCAGCAGCCACCAGGGGTCGGCGGAGGCCAGCCGGGCGGTGCCGCCGCGCACGGCACGCCAGTCGGCGGCGGCCCACGCACCGATCAGCAGGAGCGGGAGCAGGGTCAGCACCCGGCGGGCCAGGCGCGCGAGGGAGGGGCTACGGACGGGGGCGGGGAGCGGCCCGGGGAGCTCTTCGAGCGGGAGCAGGGACACGGCGCACAAGGTCCTTCCGCGTCGCACCCGCGTGATACGCGGCGGACGGAATACAAGCCGAGGCAGGGGGGACGGCGGAAACCTTCCCGGCCGGTGTGACCGTACGGTGTCCGGCAGTCGAAGGCGCGTCGTCCGGCGGGCGACACCGCGGCCGGGGGTTTCGCGGTGAACAGCTCCTGACCCCGGAACCCCGGAACCCCGGAACCCCGTCCCGCCGGTCACGGGCCGCCTGGGTCCGGGCCCGGTGATGGGCACACCAGTCGCGGCGCATCCCGGCGGGAGAGCCCCAGCTGGGTGGCGGCTGTCAGCGCAGGGACCGGTGCGTAAGGGACGGGCGGCGGGCCGACTGGCCGGCCTGGGCGGGCCCCTGACCGCCGGTGACGGCCTCGCGGCGCACCACGACCAGCGCCGCGTCGTCCTGGAAGGTGCCGCCGCAGTACGCGACGATGTCTTTGCGGAGACGAAGAATGAGATCGCTCGGGGTGTCCGCGTCCTTCCAGGCCGACAGTCGCTCGTCGAGCGGATAGAAGCGGTCGGCCGAGTCGCGCGCCTCGGAGACCCCGTCGGTGTAGAGCACCATCATGTCGCCGGGTGCGAAGGGGAAGGTGTCCACGCTTCCGCCCGGGGCCCCCGGCAGGCACATGCCGAGGGGGAGCGCGTGCTGGCCCGGCGCCAGGGCGGCGACCCGTCCGGCGTGCAGCCGCAGCGGCGGCGGGTGCCCGCAGTTGAGGATGTGGACCTCGGGTACCTCGTCCGGGATGTCGATGAGAGCGGCGGTGATGAAGGACTCGTCCGCGTCGGTGCCTTGCCTGCCCGGCTGGGACAGACTCCAGCACAGCGTCGCCTCGATCTCGCTCCGCAGCGCGGGGAGGCTCGGTTCGTGGTGAGCCGCGCTGCGGAAGGCGCCCAGTACCAGGGCCGCGTCCTCGATGGCGGGCAGGCCCTTGCCGCGGGCGTCTCCGATGAGCAGACGCGTCCCGCTCCTGGTGCGAACGGCGGCGTACAGGTCGCCGCCGATGCGTGCCTCCTCCGTGGCCGCACGATAGGCGCTGGCGATACGCAGCACACCCATCTGGTCGGGCAGGGGCTGCAGTACGACCTGCTGGGCGGCTTCGGCCACCGACCGCACCTGTTTGAGTTTCGCGCTGTGCCGTTCACGCAGCCGGCAGAAGAGCACGGTGAAGGCGCCGATCACGATCAGGGAGATGAGCTGGGTCTCGTGGTTGGAGGTGAGAACGCTGTTGCGGATCAGGGAGATGGCCATGAGCGCCGCCACGGCGAGGGCCGCGATGAGTGCGGTGAGCCGGGAGCCGCCGAACGAGGCGGTGAGTGCGGGCGCGACCACGAGCAGTGGTCCCAGATGGATGTCCTGCGGCGCCAGGACATCGGCGATCGTGATCGCCACGATCAACGCGATCGGGATGGCCACGAGTCCCCGGTTCGACTGCCACGACCAGCGGATACCTCCGTCAGGCAAAAGCCGCATATCTCTTGCATACACCCGGGCGTCGCCCGCGGATACTCGGCCGGTGCGCGGACGGGGAGCCAGGGAGCCCGCCGCAGGAGGGGACGGCCACGGACGTGCCGGCGTCGTGTGGGACCCGTCGGCACGTCCGGCCCCCGTCGAACCGGTCTCAGCCGGCTCGGGCGGCTCGGCCCGGGGACCGCCGGGGGAGGGCGACGCGAACGCGTCGCACGCACCTCACTTGGCGACGGGCGGGGCGAGCACTCCGTTGTGCCTCAGCAAGGCGTAGCCGATGCCGATGCCCGCGGCCACCGGCCACTCCAGGGCGCCGATCACCGCCAGCGCCCCGAGGCCCGCGTACAGCGGCAGGCCGCCTTTGGCCGGCAATACGCGGCGGGCGGTCTCCACGGGCACGGCCGCGGCGTCGACCGCACGGCCGGCCGCCTCGCCGAGGGGTGGGACGGTGATGGTGATCTGCTTGCCGGATGCGGTGGTGGATCTCTTCTTGGGCGCTTTCGCGGCCCGCGGAGTGGCGGGCCGCTGTGTCGTCTTCGTCCTCGAGGCGGGGCGCGTGGCGCTCCCGTTCCGGGTGGCCGGGCGTTTCGCAGCGGTCTTCGGCGTGGTCACGGTTCACATCCGTTCGTGGGTCCGGGACTTCGCCCCCCAACGAGGCACAAGCTACCTGTGGGGAATTGAGGCTGCGAGCCAGGAATCCATTCGGCTCAGCACGCCGCGCGAGCCCGCCCGTACCGGGTCAGGATGATCGCCATCGAACCGGGGGACCGCCGCTCGGGAGGTGCCACCCAGATGTCGTTGCTGTCCGGAGTACGTCTACCGCTGCCGTTCGCCGTGCCACTGAGCGGGTTCCTGGCGGGCGGAGTGGCCGCCGGTGTGCGCGGTGCGTCCGACATGGCCGCCATGCTGCTCGGGCTGGAGCGACGCGATGTGTGGTCCCGCCAGGGGCGCTGCCATATCGAGGTGCGGGGAGTCCGGGGCCCCGGCGGCACATGGGTGTCACATGCGGTGGAGCACGCGCTCGAGCAGCATCCCGGCGTGCTGTGGGCCCGGGTGAACGCACCGGCGGAGCGGGTCGTGGTGCAGTTGGCCTCGCCCCCGCCGCCCCAGCAGGAGCTGATCCGGATCATCGCCCGTGCCGAGTCGCACGGGGTCGGCGCCGGGGAGTCGGGCACGGTCGACCGGTGGTGCCCCGAGCCCCACCATCCGTCCGAGGGGCCGAGCAGGCGGCCGACGCTTCCGGTCCTGATCGCCGACGTCGCGGGTCTCCTGCTCACGGTGGCCACACGGGTGTCGCCCTGGACGCCCCTGCCGGCCGAGGCGGGTGCGCTGGCCACGGCGGTCCAGTACCACCCGTGGCTGCGCAGGGTGGCACTGGCGGGCGTCGCCAGGCGGGAGGGCACGGGTGGGCCGGTCGTTCCCGTCGTCAACGCCTTCGTCCAGGGCATGGCCACCCGCGGCGGAGGACTGGTGCTCGACGTCGCGCAGCGCATGGCGCAGTGGCGCGAGGCGAACGCCGAGCTCGATGCGTGGGTGGAGGCTGAACCCCGGCTCGTGCGGGGGCCGCAGGACGCGCAGGCCGAGCCGATCGTGGTGGAACGGCCCGAGGCACATGAGGACGTGACGGCGCGCTACGCCAGACGGGCGATGGGGACGGGCGCCGCGATCGGCGCCCTGGCCACCCCGTACGCGGGACCGCGGCGCGCCCTGGCGGTGGCGCTGGCCAGCATGCCGAAGGCACCGGAGGCCGGCCGGGAGGGCTTCGCCACGAGCCTCGGCCGGTTCCTCGCGCTGCGCGGCGTCGTGGCGATGGACCGCAGCGCGCTGCGCCGCCTGGGCCAGGTGGACACCGTGCTCCTCGACGTGGACGTACTGCGTGGCGGCCGGTACGAACTGACCGGACTGGAGGTGCTCGGCGGCGCCGGGACGGAAGAGGTCTCCGACCCGCTGTTCGCCCTGTTCGATCCGGCGGCGCCCGCGCGGGTCCGCAGCGACGGCGAAGGCTGGGCGCTCGGCCCCCTGGAGGACCTGGACCTGACCGGCCGCACCGGGCGGCAGGCCGCGGACCGGTTGCGCAGCCGGGGCAGCGAGCTGGTTCTGGGCCTCGCCCGCCGGCGCCGGCTGATGGCCGTGGCGGGGGTGGCGATGAAGACGCTTCCGGGCGCGCAGGCCCTGGCGGCGGCGGCCCGCCGCTCGGGCCTGCGGGTGGTCCTCGCCAGCGACCAGCCCTCCCCGGAGCTCGGCTTCGTGGACGCGATGGTGCCCGGGGACGGCCACCTGGTGGCGTCGGTGCGCGCGCTGCAGGCGGACGGTGCGGTGGTGCTCCTGGTGTCGGGCAACCGCCGGGCCCTCGGGGCGTCCGACTGCGGTATCGGAGTCCACCGCGAAGGGGAGCCGCCGGCCTGGGGCGCACATCTGCTGGTCGGTACCGACCTGGACTCGGTCGCGCTGATCATGACCGGAGTCGGCGTGGCCCGCCAGGTCGACCGGGACAGTGCGGTGCTGGCCGCGAGCGGCAGCGGCATCGGCGCGGTCGCGGCGATGCGGGCACCGGCGTCCGAGGCGTGCTCGCGCGGACAGGCGGCGTGCAACACCGCGGGCGGGATCGCGTTCTGCATAGGCGTCTGGCGTGCCCGGCGGCTGTACTCGCATCCCATCACCCCGTCCGTGGAGACCGTGCCGTGGCACCTGATGCCGCCCGCGCGGGTCCTCGAACGGTTGCGTACGAGCATCGACGGGCTCCCTGCCGAGGAGGCCGCGGCGCGGGCGAAGGGCGACTCGACCGGGGGAGCGGCGCCGCGCACCACGCTGCCCTCGGCGTTCGTCGAGGAACTCGCCAACCCGCTGACCCCGGTGCTCGCCGGCGGGGCGGCCCTGGCCGCCGCGGTGGGCTCGCGGGCGGACGCCGCGCTGGTCGCCTCGATCACCGCCATGTCCGCGCTGGTCGGCGGCTTCCAGCGGGTCAGGACCGAGCGCGCCCTCGCGGAGCTGACCGCCCGCTCGGCGGTCGGCGCGCGGGTGCGGCGCGGCGGTGGCGAGCGGCTCGTCACCGCCGAGGACCTGGTGCCCGGTGACGTCATCCTGCTGCGGCCCGAGGACGTGGTTCCCGCCGACTGCCGTCTGCTGGAGGCCGCGGGCCTCGAGGTCGACGAGTCGTCGCTGACCGGCGAGTCGCTGCCCGTGGCCAAGGACCCGGCCCCGGTGGTCGCCGCGCAGCTCCCCGAGCGCAGCTCGATGCTCTACGAGGGCACCACCGTCTCCGCCGGGGAGGCGGTGGCCGTGGTCGTGGCGACCGGAGCGGCCACCGAGGTCGGGCGGACCATGGCCAGCGCACGGGAGGCCGCACCGGCCACCGGGGTCGAGGCGCGGCTGTCGTCGCTCACCAGGGCCAGCCTGCCGGTGGCCGCGGCCTCCGCGGTGGCGGTGGTCGGCGCCGGACTGCTGCACGGACGCCCGCTCGCACAGAGCCTGGCCTCGGCGGTGAACCTGGCCGTCGCATCGGTCCCCGAAGGTCTGCCCTTCCTGGTCAACGCGGCCCAGCTGGCCTCCGCGCGCCGCCTGGCCGACCACGGCGCGCTGGTCCGCAACCCGCGGACCATCGAGGCGCTCGGCCGGGCCGATGTGCTGTGCTTCGACAAGACCGGCACCCTCACCGAGGGCGATCTCCAACTCGCCGCCGTCAGCGACGGAACCCGCACCCTCTCCCTCGACCGGCTCGGCCCGCCGCACGAGGCGATCCTGGCCGCCGCGCTGCGTGCCACCCCCGCCGCCCGGCAGTCCGCGCCCATGGCGCACCAGACCGACCGGGCGGTGGACATAGGCGCCCGCACGGCAGGGGTGTCCGTCAGCCGCGACGCCCCCCGCTGGGAGCGCACGGACACCCTGCCCTTCGACCCGTCCCGCGCCTACCACGCCACAGCGGGCCGCACCGCGGGTACCGACCTGCTCAGCATCAAGGGCGCCCCGGAGGTCGTGCTGGCCCGCTGCGCGCGTCGGCGCCTGAACGGGACCGAGACCGCGCTCGACGCCGCCGGGCGCAGGGCCCTCACAGCGGCCACCGAGGAACTCGCCGGGGCCGGCAAGCGGGTCCTCGCCGTGGCCGAACGGACCATGCTCCCGGACGAGGAGCTCACCGACGACGTCGTGCAGGACCTGGTCTTCGCCGGTTTCGTCGTCCTGGCCGACCCGGTGCGGCCCGGTGCGGCCCCGGCCACCGCCCGGTTGCGCGCGGCCGGCGTGCACACGGTCCTGCTCACCGGGGACCACGCCGCGACCGCCGAGGCCATCGCGGCCTCCGTCACCGGTGACCCCGAGCAGACCGTCTGCACCGGACCGGAGTTGGACGAACTCGACGACGAGTCGCTCGACGTGCTGCTGCCGAAGGTGGACGTGATCGCCCGGTGCACCCCGCGCCACAAGGTCCGTATCGTGCAGGCGTACCAGCGACTGGGCAGGGTCGTGGCCATGACCGGCGACGGCGCCAACGACGCCCCCGCCATCCGCCTCGCCGACGTCGGCATCGCCCTGGGGCGGCGCGGCACCCCCGCGGCCACGGCCGCCGCCGATCTGGTGATCGGTGACGACCGACTGGAGACGATCGTCACCGCCCTGACCGAGGGCCGGGCGATGTGGACCTCGGTCAGGACCGCGCTGGCCATCCTGCTCGGCGGCAACCTGGGCGAGGTCACCTTCAGCGTGCTGGCCTCCGCCGTGGTCGGCAGTTCACCGCTGAGCGCCCGGCAGATCATGCTGGTCAACCTGCTCACCGACCTTGCTCCCGCGCTGTCCATCGCGGTACGCACACCCGCCGAGAGCACCGGGGAACAACTGCTCGAGGAAGGTCCCCACCACTCGCTGGGCACCGCGCTGACCCAGGAGATGCTGCAGCGCGGGCTCACCACGGCCCTCGGTGCGGGGCTGGCCTGGACGGCCGCCCGCTTCACCGGCACGCAACGCCGGGCCGCCACGGTGGCGCTGGTGGCGGTGGTCGGTACCCAGCTCGCACAGACCCTCATCAGCGGCGGCGCGGACCGCCAGGTGCTCGCCGCCACCGTCGGCTCGGCCGGCTTGCTCGTCGGCATCGTCCAGACGCCGGGCGTCAGCCAGTTCTTCGGATCCACCCCGCTGGGACCCGTCGCCTGGGGCATCTCCCTGTCCGCGATCACCACCGCCACGCTGCTGCACGCGGGCCTGCGGCCGCTCGCCTGCCGGCTGGCCGGTTCGGCCTGGCTGCCCTCGGGAGACGAGCAGACCGAAGGAGACGGGGAGCGGGCGCCGCTGCCGTCGGCCGCGGCCGCCCTGGTCGCCGTACCGGCCGGCTGGCTGACCTCGACCCTGTCCCGCCTCGGCCTCCAGGCACCGGACCTCGACCTCACCTAGTCGGTGACCGGAACCCGCGGAGACCGATCCGGGCCTGAGGCGCAGCCCGGCCGGTCCGCACGGACGAAGGCCTGAGGCTCGGCACAGCGGTCCGTACGGACGAAGGCCTGAGGCTCGGCGCGGCGGGCCCGACGAAGGGCCCGACCGGCCCAACGAACGGACACGGCGGGCGGGGAGCTTCCGGGTGGGTGGGTCTTGGCGCACGGCGACGGGACGGGGATGTCGGGGCCCCATGGCGACCAGGCGGGGCTGCCGGCTTGGTGGGCTTGGCGCGTGGCGGCGGGCCCGACGATCGTCCCGCCTGACCGGACGAACGGACATAGCGGGCGGGGCTGCGGGGTGAGTGGCCTTGGCATACGGCGTCCGGGCGGGGCTGCCGGGTCGGTGGGTTTGGCGCACGGTGGTGGGTTTGGCGCGCGGCGATCGGGCAGGGCTGCTGCTCGGTGGGCTTGGCGCACGGCGGCGGCTTCGTGCATGGCGACCAGGCGGGGCTGGGAGCCGGCGGCTTGGCGCGAGCCCCTACACGCACCGGCCGGCCGCTCAGCTCGGTCATGGTCCGCCGTACCGGCGGCGGGTACCGCGGGCGCGCACGCGGCCGGGCCGCGCAGCTGACTGCGC
>NZ_JBEYXD010000140.1:0-14264 GCF_040644975.1 Streptomyces sp. NPDC046900
AACATTGATGACGCTTCCTCGCTCCCGATTCAGAGCTGTGAACAGCAGCCCTGCCAGACGAGCACGAGGAAGACCCACAAAGGAAAGCGCCTCGGCGAAGAACAAAAAGCCGCAGGCCCGGGCCACTTCTACGCTTGACAGGCCCGGCCCTCATGGGTGGGGTTTTGGTGGAGCCGCTTTCGGGATTCGAACCCGAGACCTAACGCATTACGAGTTGTCCGATCTTGGTCCGGGTGTGTCCATGAGCGTCCGTAAGAACGGCATCGCGCCTGCTCAGAGGGGTTGCCGGACTCTAGTGGACAGCAGTGGACGCGACCGGAATCAACACCGGTTGAGACCACGATTGAGACCGCGTGCTGCCTGCTCTGCCTCATGCTTGTTACGCAGGAAGTGGGATACGGCTATGCCGACGTGGGGCTCTTGGGGTGGATGCAGCTTCGACCTGCGAAGACGCCGTGGCCACCGATCGGCGTCTGTCAGCGCTGGTCGGCCGGTTCAAGAACGGAACACCCCCGCGTCGGCGGGGAGGACAGCGGAACGACGTCCGTCGCTTCCATGCCCTTCGGAACACCCCCGCATCGGCGGGAGGACTACTCCAGGCCGACCTCCCCGTACAGCTGCCACGGAACACCCCCGCGTCGGCGGGGAGGACACGCTCGCGACCTTGACCGGGAACACGTCCATCGGAACACCCCCGCGTCGGCGGGGAGGACCTGTCCGTCTTCGTGTCGTCGTAGGGGCCGTACGGAACACCCCCGCGTCGGCGGGGAGGACCTGAGCGCGGCGACGCCGTTCTGCTGCAGCGCCGGAACAGGCGGCGCTGCTGCACCGACTCCCGCGGGATGTGCTGCGGCCGCTGGTGCGCCCCGAGACGGTACTGCGCCGGCATCGTGACCTGGTTGCCCGGCAGCCTGCCGTGCGGTCCCGGCCCAAGCACCCGGGCCGGCCGCGGACCGTGCACTCCGTACGCGCCCTCGTACTCCGGCTCGCATGCGAGAACAACAATGGGGCTACCGACACATACATGGCGAACTGCCCGTCCTGGGCATCGAGGTTGCCGCCTCCACCGTACGGGAGATTCTGAAGAAGCCGGGAAGGCCACCTTGTCCGGGCGGCACTTACGGCTCACCGCGGGTGACCGCCGAGCTCCTACCTCGGCCATGAGAGGCCGACCCGGCGAACCGCGATGCGCGCAACAGCCACAACGGGACGTCACCGAAGGCCATTCAGACCGGCGCGGGCGCGGATGGGTGACCAGATCACGGCAGGGGGCTCAGGGATTGGCGAACCCGCGGCCGACCTGTTCGAAGCAGAGCTGCGCGAGTTCCATGAGGTGATCGAAACCGTCGTCGGGACGCCACAGGATGTACGCCGTTGCCACCGCGGCCTCGGCCGTGTTGACGGCGAGTTCCGCGTGGACCTCGCCATCTGGCGGGGTACGGCCCGCGACCCACTGTCGGACCTCGCTCTTGAAGCGAGCCGCGTGCTCGCGGGACGAGTCGGCGAGAGTCGGAGACTCGGCCATCAGTCGCTTCTGCGTCACCAGACGGTCGGAGAACGTGGCCAGGTAGCCGAGATGGACAGCCTGGAGAGAAGCCCACAGCGCTTCCTGTTCGGGCCGTTGGGCCATGAGCAAGCGCCACAGCTCCGGATCCTGCGGGGCCGGATCGAGGACGATCGCTTCCTTCGAGGCGAAGTAGTTGAACAGCGTGGTCCGGGACACTCCTGCTGCAGCGGCGATCTCGTCCAGGCTGACGGAGTCGAAGTCGTGCTGGTCGATCAGCCGAAGGGCTGCGCCGCGAATCACCTGCCACGTGGCGAGCTTCTTGCGCTCCCGAAGCCCCATCCCGGTCTCGTTGGGCATGTCTGCACTCTAGGAAGGATATTGAACTCGATCCAAATTCAAGGCCACTCGAAGGGCCGACCCCTGGCAGGTAGGTGCGGTCCTGTCCGGATTCTGTGCACTCAGACCAAACTTGAATCCAGTGCAGGTTCTCATTAAGGTTGCTTCAGGCAATCAAAGAGGTGGGGGGCGGCTTCCCGTCCGCACTGTTGGACGAAGGCGGGGGATCCATGAGCGGCGGCGCCCAGAGCGATGTTCTCGGCGACCTCGTGCGCCAGCTCACCGCGATCGCCGCCATACGGAGGCGGCTGGTGCGGGAACTGCCGCAGGGACTGGGAAACGGATCCGCCGTACTTGCCGTACTCGCCCACTGCGGGGAGACCCAACTGCGTGAAGTGGCTCACCGACTGGACTGCGATCTGTCGGTGGTGAGCCGGCAGGTGGGCCATCTGGAACAGCAGGCCCTGGTGGTGCGCCGCACCAACCCCGAAGACCGGCGCTCCAGCCTGGTCAGCATCACCCCGCAAGGCCGCAGCCTGGTCGAGGCCCTCCTCCAGTTCCACACCGACCTGATCGCCGCAGCCACCGCCGACTGGACACCGGAGGAACTCACCACCCTCACCGCCCTGCTCGAGCGCCTCAGGGACGGGCTGTCCCACCGCACGCACCACGCGCAACCGCGGGGCGACGCGACAGGCCGGACCAGCGGTCAGCCGACACCTGCTCCGCCGCCGCACCACCAGGTCGAGACGCGCGATTGAACCACTGTCGGCTCACAGTCGCCGACGGCACATCCTCCTCCCGCGACGGCGCGGGAGCACCGACAAGCAGCCAGAGGAAACAAGTACGTGGCCCATCAAGGGAGTACAGGCGTTACCGACGCCCACACCGGCAACGCACCGATGACGCACAGACAGATCATGGAGGCCCTCTCCGGCCTCCTGCTCGGCCTGTTCGTGGCGATCCTGTCGAGTACGGTCGTGTCCAACGCCCTGCCGCGGATCATTTCGGACCTCGACGGCAGCCAGTCCGCCTACACCTGGGTGGTGACCAGCACCCTGCTGGCGACCACCGTCTCCACGCCGATCTGGGGCAAGCTTGCCGACCTGACCAGCAAGAAGCTGCTGGTGCAGCTCTCCCTGGTGATCTTCATCGTGGGTTCGGCGGCGGCCGGCCTGTCGCAGAACACCGGAATGCTCATCACCTTCCGCGTGGTACAAGGGCTCGGCGCCGGCGGTCTGACCGCCCTCGCCCAGGTCATCCTGGCCTCGATCATCCCGCCGCGGGAGCGCGGTCGGTACAACGGCTACCTCGGCGCGGTCATGGCGCTGGGCACCATCGGCGGTCCGCTGCTCGGCGGCGTGATCGTGGACACCTCCTGGCTGGGCTGGCGCTGGTGCTTCTACGTCGGCGTCCCCTTCGCCCTGGCCGCCCTGGTCGTCCTCCAGCGCACCCTGCGCCTTCCGCTGGTCACCCGCGACGTGAAGGTCGACTACCTGGGCGCTGTCCTCGTGGCCGCCTCGGTATCCCTGCTGCTGATCTGGGTCTCCCTGGCCGGTGACAATTTCGACTGGTGGTCCTGGCAGACGATCGCCATGGTCCTCGGCGCCCTCGTCCTGGCCGTTGTGTTCGTGCTGGTGGAACAGCGGGCAGCGGAGCCGATCATCCCGATGCACCTGTTCCGCAACACCACGCTGACCCTCTCGGTCGTCGCCAGCCTCGCGGTCGGTACCGCGATGTTCGGCGCGACGGTCTTCCTCAGCCAGTACTTCCAGATATCCCGCGGTGACTCGCCGACCAGCGCCGGTGTGATGACCCTACCGATGATCATCGGTCTGGTGGCCTCGTCGACCATCGTCGGCCGCCTCATCACCGCCTACGGCAAGTGGAAGAAGTTCCTGCTGCTCGGCGGCGTCCTGCTCATCGCCGGTCTGGCCCTGATGGGCACCGCCCGCGCCGACACACCCTACGGCCTGCTCGCCGTCTACATGTTCCTCATCGGCTGCGGCGTCGGCATGACGATGCAGAACCTGGTCCTCGCGGTGCAGAACACCGTGCCGATGCACGAACTCGGTGCGGCCAGCTCCGTGGTCGCCTTCTTCCGCACCCTCGGCGGCGCCATCGGCGTCTCCGTGCTCGGCGCCGTCCTTGCCTCCAAGGTCGCCACCTACATAGCCGACGGCTTGGCCGACCTGGGCGTCAAGGCCTCCGGCGACGGCTCACTGCCCAACATCAGCACCCTGCCCCGCCCGATCGCCACGGTCGTCGAGGACTCCTACGGCCGTGCCACCGGCGCCATCTTCCTTCTCGCCGCCCCGATCGCCTTCGTGGCCCTGCTGGCCATTGTCTTCATCAAGGAAATCCCCCTCAGGACGGCCGTCGACGGCACCGAAGAACCCCAGCCCGCACACAGCCCGGACAGCCCGCGATCCGGCACAACCGCAGCCGGCACGGACGCAAGGGCGGGCAGCTCAGTCACCACCACCCTGGACAAGCCCGGCGAATCGGCCGACGGAGAAGCTCGCGCCGACCAATGAGGCCGGTCCGTCCCGGTACGCCTCGTCAACGGGACGGATCTGCCGGGTAAGAAGCCATCCGCTCACTGATCGAGCGGCTTGCCTGGTCGAACCGGGATCCTGATCGGGTGATCGCGGTGCGGTCGGCACAGAGGAAGGCAGGGCCTCGCGGTGGCTCGGGGTTGTCGAAGCCACGAGCAGTTCCTCGAGGCCCTGCTACCGCTGTCCTTCGCGCTCACGTCCGGGGAGTCCCGATTGCGCTGTCTCGGTCGTGCTCACAGGCAAGTTCCACAACGCGGTCGATGGAGTCCGCCACGGAGACCGAGGGGCTGGCCGCTCCTGCCTGGTTCACCGCTCCCCCGGGACCGTGGGGGCCGCTGCCGAGGAGGCCGACGAAGCGGTGGAGCGGTCTGCGGCTGAGGTCGGCGGCCAGGGGTCGAAGGCCGCCGAAACCGCCGAGGAGACGGCGGTGGAAGACCACGGCTTCGAGTGCCCGCTGCCGCGCCCGGTGCGCCTCGGCGTACACGCCCGGCGGAACACCGGTGCCCGGAGCGAGGGTTCGACGCGGCAGCAGCTTGCCGCGCGCCACACGTTGAAGGGCCCGAAGGAGGTGCCCCCGTCATGGCAGCATCAGGTGACTCCGGCGGGCGCATATCCGGAACGTCAGCTGCTGGGACCGCTTTGGTGGATTGGGTTCGCGAGATTCCCCGACCACCGGCCGCCGGATCCTCAACAGCCGCTCTCCGCTTCGCGTTCTACGGCCAGGTGTCGACCGAGGACCATCAGGACCCGAACACCTCACGGCGTGGCAACTGTTACACGGCCAGGCCCTGGTGTCCGGACACGGGCGGATCGTCGCCGAGTTCTTCGACTCCGGTCGCAGCCGCACCGCGTGCCCTGGGCTCGTCGGCACGAGGCCGCCGGCGCCCCGCGTCGGCGGGGAGGACGTCACTCCGTCGTCCGCGTACCCGTGCGGGGCCGGAAGCGCGCCGCCGCAGGCGACGCGTGGGAAGAGTACGGCGCGGTGTTCAGCCGGCCGGACGGTCGGCCATCGGACCCGCGCGCCGACTGGGCGGAGTTCAAGGAGTTACTTGCGGAAGCCGGTATCGATGATCGTCGTCTGTACGACGGGAGCCGTCACACCGCAGGGACGATCTTGAACGAACTGGGTGTGGACATGCCGACGATCATGGAGATTCTTCGACACACACAGATCAGTCAGACCCGGCGGTACGTGAAGGGGAGATCTCACCTCTCGAAGGACGCCATGCGCCGCATGGGAGACACCTTCATGCCCCCTCGGAACCCGCAATTGAGACCACGAGCACCAGGGCGGCACGTGCGCGGCGCCGTCGCCGTATCCACTGAACGAAAAACCCCAGCTCAGAGCCACTCTGAGTTGGGGTTTGGTGGAGCCGCTTTCGGGATTCGAACCCGAGACCTACGCGCCTGGTGGTGCAGAACCTTCTCATCGCCGCGCTGTTCATCACCGGCCTGGTCATCTGGGACCTGGCCGGAACCCTGCCGCTCCCGCTCGGTGTCGCCGGGCACGAGGGATCCACCGTCATCGTGGGCCTCAACGGCCTGCGCCTACTGGCCGACACCGCCTGGCGCCGCGCCCTACAACTTCCCTTCACTGGTGGCGCCGAGAAAGGCACGGGCTGACAGCAGCAACAGGACGGGTACCGCGATGTCGGCGATCAGGCTCCGTGCGAGCAGCGTGCTGTCGTGGCCGGCGATGGTGGCGGTGTAGCCGATCGCCGCGATCAAAACGAACCAGCAGGCGAACCATGCCCACCGTTCCCCTCGGCGGAAGGGAACGAGAACAATGACCAAGAAGAGCAGCGCGAAGGTGAGTTCGTGCAGCGCATAGCCGTATTCCAGGGTGGTGATGTAGTGCGCCGCTCCTGGTGCGGAGCCCTGCATGGTGTTGAATGAGGCGCCGGCCAGCTTCGTGAAGACCGGCGCATGGTCGGCCGGCAGGCCGTGGGAGCGGTCGGAGAGTATGTCCATGATCGGCGCCATAAGCAGGAACAGCCCGATGACCGTCAACCCGATCCACGCGATGGTCTTGGCCTTCGCCAGCACTGCTGTCATGTCGCCCCCTGCTTGCCCGTTGCGCCACGGATGCCCAAGAGGCATCCCACATTGGGCAGTTGCCATCATGGGGGCTGAGCTGCCGCCTGCACAGCCCCCAGCAAGCTCCTTCCCGGGAATCACCTGAGGAGCTCCGTGGTGGCGTGTGCATCGTGCCCGTCGACAACCACCAGCCGGTCGCCGCGACCCAACATCGCAGGCAGACGTACCCGACGGAGCGTTCCCCGACACGAGGGCCCGCCTGCTCTACACATCTTTCGCGTCGGGCCGTCATGCGCTCAGTGGTCAGGGGGCATCTTCCCAGGAGTTGCAGTGGTGGGTGTCGCCCAGATGACGACGGACCCGGCACCGTGGCCCGCAGCCACCTTCACGATGCCGGGGTCGATCCACATCACGGTTCTCATCGGCAGGTCGAACGAGGTGAGCCTGAAGCCGGCGCGCTCGGCGGCGTCCGCGAGCACGTCGTCCGGCACAGGATCGACCACGACGGCACGCATGTAGGAGCCGAAGTCAGGCTCGTCGGGCAGCCAGCAGTACTTCGCGAGGTGCTGTTCGATCCTGTCGGCGAGGGCGGTGCGGAACGCGTCGATCTGTTCGCGGGTGCGCTGCCGCCTGCCGTGGGCCGTTGTGACGTTCGCCAAGGCCGTACGTAGCGGCGCGCCGACATCATGGCGCGAGGGCGTGGCGAGCTGCTCGGCCCACCAGGCGGCGGCGGCCACAGCTTCCGGGCGAGGGGCCGTTGGCCCCATCCCCTCGTGGCTGCTGCGAGGCCGGCGAGGATGGTGAGGGCGCGGTTCGGTGAGGGTCATAGTGATCCCTAGGTCGAGACCGGCGTGGGGGGCCGGGTGTCAGTGTGCAGGCCTGTGAAGTTCCTGTGAAGCCATGTGGCACTCCTGGCAGCCTCGTTGGACAGTTGCCCCGCCCCCATAACGCCAGCTCGAAACGCTCCAACTGTGCCCAGGCCTTCAAGGCGGCCGGGCGAGGCGCACCGTTACGGGTCAGAGGGTCGGGAACTGTTGCCCATCACGAGCAGGTGGGCACCGTCCGGGGATTCCGTCACTGTGTGGCCGAGCTGGACGAGCAGCCCCGAGACCGCAGCCTGCACGATGGCTTTCATGGCGTCGCCGGAGGATCTCGACCGGGCAGCAGCCAAGGCGGTGAAGCCGTCCGAAGCTGTCCACTTGATCAAGACGCCAGACGGGGCGGGCATCACCCGCAGGCCCGGGTGACGGTTGTCGGCATCCTCGGCCAGGTGAAAGCCAGCCTGCGTCAGAGCGTGCTTGACCTCGGACACGAATTCAGGCAGCGCGGGCGACACCAGGGCCGCCTACCCGGCACCTCCAAGATCACACATTCTTGGAATGCGGTTGGCCCTCGCCTACGGGAAACTAGGGCCATGGCCATGCGTTGCGTGAGCGTGGATGCGCCTTGCGGGCCTGGCGGCCGCCGCATACGCATCGATGACGAGGTCCTGGGCACGGCGTACTCGCTGCACGATTTGGCAGTGTTCCTGCGACGCGCCGGGCTGGCGGGCTGGGATGAGCTGGACGTGGCCGAATCGGACGCCATCGAGTGGCACGGCGGTGGTCCGGAAGTGTGGCCGCGCCACGTTTGCCCGGACGGCTGGGCGGCCCCGGGTGGGCCCGCCTCGCTGGTGTGAGGGAGACGAGGCGGGCCGGACGGGAGCCCGACCACGTGAGGCGCCCGGGTTCACTGTTGCACCGGAGACGAGCCGAGGGGCGAGCCTCGCCGCGCGGCAAACCTTTCGAGCGATGCACCGGTCGCTCGTTCCCGTGCGAGCCAAGCCGCCTGACGGACGGCGCGTCCCCTGCCTCCCGGCGCCACGCCGTGGGAGGCAGGGGCGGTGAGCCTCGACTCCTGCTGAGGGGGCGACTGAGCCGAGGTGTAGAGAGACGTACCCGCACGCGGCAGGGCCGTAGCTCCGCCGGGCGGGTGGACCGTTGGCCAACCGTTCGCTCATCGATGATCCTTTGGCCAGTCGTTCATGCATATGCAGAACGAAAGTGCTGCAGCTGCGCCGACCCCTTTCAGGTGATGTGCTCGTCAGCTGGTCAGGCGAACCGCCAGCCGGACAGCCGGCCGTCCTCGCCGACCTCGGCGGTCAGCCGCACGCCCGGCAGATCATGGACCTGGATGCCGATGGCGTCGGCGATCTCGGTGGCCGGGTAGCGCTCCGGCTCGGCCTGCACCGCCGGCGGGACGTCGGCGACGATCTCCGCCTGGTCGCCGAACAGCAGCAGGACGAGGACACGGACACGCTCAGCGGTCATGGTCTCCATTCCTCTCGGTAGGCAGGGTGATCGCCGTATGCGGCGGCGAGCGACTTGATCGACCAGTAGTACGCGGCGTCGAAGCCACCGTCCGGGTACTCGGCCTCGCACTCGCCCTGGCACCACTTGTCGTGGGCCCGGATGATCCGCCGCTTGGCTTCCACTTCGGCGAGAGCGCGGGCCGGGTCGTGGCCGGCGATGTGCTCGCCAAGGACCGGCACGATGCGCTCGGCGATGACCATGCCGCTCTGCGCGCGCACGGCGGGTGGATCGTACGACCAGGCCTCTCCACCCCTGCGGCGGACGGTGGCCTTGCGGGCGGTCTCGTCGTCCTCCTCGAGTCGGTCGCGTAGAAACGTCACCAGCTCGTCAGCCATGGACCTCTTCCTCTCCCGTGCGCTGGATAGCGAAAGCGCTCACGCTGTGGCGCACGTCCAGCCACGTCTGAACGATGTTGCGGGTCGCCCCCACAGGAAGGCTCGGCACGGGCTGGCCGGGCCGGATCACGCCGGACATCACCACCTTGTACGCGTCGTCCTCGACAAAGACGTCGATGACGACGTCGACTCGGTCGCCAGACTGGATCACAGTCGGCCTCCCTTCTTGTGATCGGACATGTGCGCGAACCCGGCCGCCATGCAGGTGTCCCAGCCGGGCCGGTCGAGCCTTGAGGACCGGCATATCAGCAGGGCCAGGCCGTCCCGCCCGCCCAGGCCGCACCACGCCGCCCAGGCACGCACGGGCGGCGCAGCGCTGAACCCAACGAGCGGGAACGCGGCCGGCCGGACCTGAAGGAGTGCGCTCACCTCTGTACCCCCGGGGCAGGCTGAGGCTCGGCGAGGACATCTGGGGGTGATGGTCTCGCCGCTGGCGCCGCGCAGGCTGCGGCCCTGGCGGAGGTGCCAGACGTCTGCATAGGCGAGCGTTCCGCCCTGGCAGTCCATCTGTGGCGGGCAGGCCTTCGACACGGCGGGCAGGCGGGGACATTGATGTAGCGGTGCGCCAGAACCCTTCGGGCGTGCCGCACTGGCCGGTCCAGTTGGGGACCGCCTCAGAGTCGTCGATCGTGTCGTCGCCCCAGGCGCCCACGGGCGCCCAGCCGTTCGCCACCGCGTGCCTGCCGGCCCGGGTTATACCCGCCGGGCTGGCGCCGTGTTCCGCCGGGTCGGCATTTCACAGGTCGTCGTACTTGTCGCGGACCGCGAGGGCGCGGCGTGCCAGGGCGTGCTGACGGGCATTTGCGGACGCGTGTAGGGGGCGCTACGGCAGCTTCGGCGACGGTGTGTGCGAAGGCGTCGGGGCGGGGACGGAGAGCGGAGCGGCCGGTACGGCCGAGGCCGGGGGAAGCGTCGGGACCGACGAGGCGGCCGATCTCGTTGGCAGGCCCGGCATCTTCCACACCTCGGGCACCTGCGGGACCTGCGGCGCCGATAGTTTCGGGAGCGGGGATGCGGACAGGTCCGGCAGGGATGGCACGGGCACCGGCAGGGACGTTCCCCCGGTGGGTGAGGGCGTCCGGCCCCAGGCCCCGGGCGGCGGTGGCGAGGGGGTGGGCATCCCGGGGGCGTGCCCCCGGCCCGTGGCCTCGCTGCCCAGGGCCTGCGCGTCGCTGGACACGGCCGGCCGCGGCGCCGGACCGTTCCCGTTTCCGCCCACGTCGAGTGCGTACGGCAGCACGAACCCCGCTACCACCAGGGTCGCCGCGGTCGAGGTGACCGCGATCGCCTGGGCATTGCCGCTCCCGCGCAGCCGCCCGCGTCCGACGAGGAACAGCACCAGCCCGAGCGTTCCGGCCAGGGAGGCGCGCAGCGTCCGTCGGGCTCGGGCGAGCAGCGACTCGACGGTCCGGTAGCTGAGCCCCATCCGCACCGCGACCTGGCTCACCTCCAGGTCCTCGGACCTCAGCCGAAGCGCCTCCGCCTGCCGGGCGGGCAGCTCACCGCTGCGCACTGCGAGCCACTTTGCCTCGGCCCGGTCGCACACCGCCTCCTCGACGGGTATCGGGCCCGGCGCGACGAGTGTGGGGCGGCTGCCCACCTCGGCCTCGCGGTTGACCTGCCGGTGCCGGTCGACGCACAGCCGCATCGTCACCGTCGTCAGCCAGGCGCCGAGCCGCTCGTCGTCGAGGTCCGGGCGCTCCGCGGCCCGCAGCATTGCCTCGTGAACGGCGTCCTCGGCGTCCTCCTGGTTCATGGATCGCCGCCGGGCCACCTTGAGCAGCTGCTCGCGATGGCTCCACATGCGCTGCCAACGCTCGTCGGCGGCTGCTGTGTCCGCAGGCGTGTCCGTCGCCATGAGGGCCCCTTCGCGCTCACCCGCCGGTCTATGCTTCCGACGGGTGGCGACATTACCGCCGAGTAGCGGCAGTTGTGGAGGGGGAGACGCCCATCGTGCTCCAGCCGTTGCCGGTGGTCAGCGGCCCTGCGTCCGGTAGCACACCGCCGCCGGGCAGCGTGAGGGGCGGTTCGGGGACGAGAACCCCTTCCGGAGCCGACCACGTAGCTGCCGATGAAGGCGACAACGATCCAGGGTCATGAACCCGGGGCTCGAATGTATGAGTCCGGCTCCTCGAGAATCATGGGGGCGCTACTGCGGCGGCGTCGGAGTATCCGGACCCTGGAACATTGCCTGGAGATCCAGTTCCAACTTGATCCGCGGTCCTACCACAGCGATGCCACGAGCCAGCATCGAGCGCCAGTTGAGAGTGAAGTCCTCTCGGTGCAACTCCGCAGTGGCCAGCGCAGCGCAGCGCAACTCCTGTTCGTAGCCTCCGTTGACCATACCCAGGTAGGTGGTATCCAGCTGTACGGAACGACTGACACCGTGCATGGTGAGCACGCCCTGTACGGTCCACTGGGCGCCGTGCCGGTGCACGAAGGCCTCGCTGGCGAAATGAATGTAGGGGTAACTGCGCACGTCGAGAAAGTCGGGCGAACACAGATGGCTGTCGCGGGTTTTGTTGCCGGTGGTGATGCTGGCTGCCTCGATGGAGACCTCGACGTACGAGTCCTCCATCCGTTCGCCAATCTTGATGTCACCGTCGAACCGGGTGAAGCGGCCGTGGACGTGCGCCATGCCCACGTGCTGCGCGATAAAGCGGATGGCGGTGTGCGGCGGGTCGAATACCCAACTGCCAGGTATGGGAAGCTCTTTAATGGGGGAGGGGCGCAGTTGGATCTGCCCCAAGTCGCGAAGTGATCCGGCAGATGCTGTGGCGGACCTGCGGACAGGCTCCAGGCTGTCAGCGGTCACCAGGACTGTGTATTCGCCAGGCGGCACCATAGTGACAAACCGCCCGTAGGGGTCGGTGAGGGAGGTGACCACCATGGAGTGCGTGGCGCCGTTGGTCACTGTGACTGTCGCACGGTGCAGCGGCAGCCCTACCGGGTCCACGACCTCGCAACTGAGAACTCCGGCACCCTGGGGAAGCGTTGGGAGTAGGGCTGTCGAAGTCGTGTCCCTATGCTTCCGGCGGAGCGAGAAGAGCATGACGGTCGTCCTTTTTGAGCGGAGGGTTTGGAAAGGCTCTATCGTTTCATGTTCAATCAATGGGAGGGGTGGGTGTACAGTGAACTCATTGGCGCACTACCTCCACAATTCCGCCTTAGGCCCCGGTCATTGACCGTTGAGTGCCTCACCATCACTAAGCGTGGCGTTTAACCTCGCGGGTCATCCGACCTGCTGAAGTGTGGGGTTTGAAGTCGCGTGTGCAGACAGGGAGTTCGTCTCCTTGGGAGCCATTCTCAAGACCTGTGGATCGGCTCGGGGAGGACGTACCTTCCTGGGTAATTGATCGATAGGTCACCGAGCAAGACCGGTGTTCGCAGCACCGGCCGGGAAGGGACGTTCGTGCTCAGCGTTGTGAACGACGACGGCACCACCGCTCACGGCTCCGCCCTGATCGACGAGATCGTCCGGGAGGGTGCACGAAGGATGCTGGCAGCCGCGCGGTAGGCCGAACTGCCCGGCGGGTGACCACATCGGTATCGCTGGGTGGCTTACGTGGCTCAAGCGTGGCCGTCTGCGGTCAGAGCGGTGGCACTGTCAGCACAGGCAGGTTGCTATGGGAGGGCGTTCAAGCCCGGGGCGACGACTTGGTCAGCCCTTCCACACAGATCTCGACAACCATCCGGTTCCGCCCTTCGCCCGTGGAGCAGCTCCGACGTCTTCTCTACGGGAGGGGCGTCCGTCGCGCCGGGCGAAGAATTTTTTGCGGACGCGTGTACGGGCGCTACGGCAGCTTCGGCGAGGGCGTGCGAGAAGGCGTCGGGGCGGGGAAGGAGAGCGGAGCGGTCGGTACGGCCGAGGCCGGGGGAAGCGACGGGACCGATGAGGCGGTCGACCTCGTCGGCAGGCCCGGCACCTTCAGCACTTGATCGGCACGGCTTGGTAAGTTGCCCCGTTCTCCGGAAGACACGTGCAGGGGCAGACCCGTCACGGGGGGAAACGGCCCTGCCCCTGCACGATGCCGCCCGCGCACCTCCCCTGGAGGGCAGGCGGCCCGACCCACCACCGGGGGTCACTTTCTCCAGCGCCGCGCGGGTTTCGAGTGTCACGGGTGACCGCCCGCCGCCATGAGGTCAACACATCTGTGTGGTGCCGACCTCGCGAGCCTTACAGATCGCCCACGAAGCCCCCCGCGCGTCTGGGTGTGAAGGGCCCGGCTGCGGGCAGGCGAGGAATGTGTCTCGTGAGGTGGATGAGCTTGTCGCGCGGGTCCGGCATGCTCTGAACCAGGCGGGATTTCAGGTGGTCGGCGGAGTGGATCGTCGGATGACCGGTCTCCAGATCAGTGGGACCCCTGCCGGCGTGCTGGTCGCCTGGGCGACGTCTGACGGATTCGCTGCGCTGGCTGCTGACCAGCCTGGCGGTGCTTGCCGGGACGGCATGCGGGTTGCGGTGCAGGCTGCCGTCTCGGGTTTGATGACCTCCCTGGGATACCCGGTCATGGGCAGGCCCAACGGCGACATCATCGTCTTGGTGAAAGACGGCGATGCCGGCTAGACGGGCATAGCCGCCGGCATGCCCAGTTGAGCGAGAGGGGCGCTGAGATGGCGCCTCCACACCCGGCGGGACGCCTGCGGGGTCCCGGGGATGGCTCCCACGTCGGTGATAGGTCCGTTCGTTGTCTGTTCGTGCTTGACCTATCGTCAAGTCTGGCTAAAGCTGAGCCGCCCCCTCCACGTCTTCCCGTTCGTATCTCGAAGATGGGCCTGCCCCATGCGTACCCTTATCCGCGCCGGCGCGCTGACCGCCGGTGTCTCGGCCGTGCTGCTTCTTGCGCCGGTCGCGCACGCCACCGCTCCCGGTGACAACGGCACAGTGAAGATCCACGACGCCAAGACAGGCGAGGAGTTGCGCCGCAACGAGCCCCACGTCTGCACGTTCTACCTCGACGCCTTCGGCTTCGATGCGGTCCAGCAGGTCGACTGGCACATCGAGGCCTGGGCTCCGACCGCCGCCACCAAGGGCGAGACCGTCAAGGCCGGCGCCATCACCCTGGACGGCCAGGGTCAC
>NZ_JBEYXD010000141.1:0-14199 GCF_040644975.1 Streptomyces sp. NPDC046900
CAGCGCCAGCAGTACGGCTGGGGCCAGCAGGCCATGCGGCTGGACCGGCTGCCCCCCACCTTCCGCGCCTTCGGTGTCAAGATCGCGCTCATCGGTTCGGGTGTCAGCGCCGAGCACCCCGATCTGAAGCAGCGGGTGCGTTCCGGGATCGATCTCGTGCACGGCACGGACGAGGACTGGGCGAAGGACGAGGTGGGCACCGGTACGCATGCGGCGGGCGTCATCGCCGGGGCGGACACCGGCAAGGGCGTCATCGGCATCGCGGTCGATGCCGAGATCGACGTCTGCAAGGTGCTGCCCGACGGGCACTTCAGTGACCTGATCGCCGCCCTGGACCACTGCATCGACCGCGAGGTCGACATCGCCCACATCGCGGTGGCCACCCCGTACTCCTCGGCACTGGTCTCCCGCAAACTCGCCGACGCCAGCGCGGTGGGCATCGCCTGCGTCGCCCCCGCGGGCGACACTGGCGGACCGGTCACCTTCCCGGGCTCGCTGCCCACCGTGTTCACCGCGGGCGCGCTGGGAGTCTTCGGCTCCTACCCGCCCGACACCTCCCAAGCCACCCATACCGGGCCCCAGCTGACACCGGAAGGCCTCTTCGTCGCGCCGTTCAGCTGCTACGGCCCCGGGGTCGACGCGGCCGCACCCGGTGTGGCGGTCCTGTCCTGCGCACCGCACGGCGGCTACGCGGCGCTCGACGGCACCGGCACCGCCTCGGCCCACATCGTGGGCCTGGCCGCCCTCGTTCTCGCTCACCACGAGGACTTCCACGGACAGCTGCTGCCCCGCGGCCCCGGCCGGGTCCAGCATCTGTTCGAGATCATCGCCGCCAGCTGCCGACAGCTCGCCGTCCTCGGCACGGTGGAGGCGGCCCGCGTCGGCCGCGGCCTGCCCGACGCCCTCGTCGCCCTGGGCCTGGCCCCCGGGGTACAGCTGGCGCCGGCCCTGTCGCCGTACGTCCTGTCCATGGCGGGTTAGCCCCTCCCGTCGCGGCGCACACAACGGCACCCCTTGGACGAGGGGTGCCGTTCGGCGTGCGACTCCCACGCGCTCGGCCGCACTCCCGTCCGTGAGGGTGCCTGCCTCGCCTGGTCGGGCTGGACGCGCTCTCGGGCGTGAGGGTGCCTGCCTCGCCTGGTCGGGCTGGACGCGCTCTCGGGCGTGAGGGTGCCTGCCTCGCCTGGTCGGGCTGGACGCACTCTCGGGCGTGAGGGTGCCTGCCTCGCCTGGTCGATCCGGACGCACTCTCGGGCGTGAGGGCGTCTGCCCCGCCTCGCCGGGCCGGACGTCACTGGTCGCGGGGGCGGGACGGTGCTGTCATGGATAGGGGAGGCGGCGTGGACGAGCGGCCGCGGAGGCCGGGGCGCCGCCCCGAGGCGAAGCGGAGGAGGACGATGTCATGCTGCACCGCCGTACGGTCGGTGACGTGATGACCAAGGACGTCATCACCGTCCGCCCCACCACCCCCTTCCACGAGATCGCCGCCCTGCTGGACGCGAACGACATCGCCGCGGCCCCCGTCATCGACGACGAAGGTGTCCCCATCGGTGTCGTGTCCGCGTCCGACGTGCTGCGGCACGAGACCGGCATGCCCGATCCACAGGGGCTGGACGGGGACGACGAGCGCGCCTGGAGCAAGGCCCGGGCCCGGACCGCGAGCGCGCTCATGAGCAGCCCCGTCTTCACCGCGGATCCCGACTGGACGATCCCCCGGGCCGTGCGGGAACTGCGCGGGCGGCACGTCAAGCAGCTGCCGGTCGTCGGTGACGACGGGCTCCTCATCGGCATCGTCAGCCGCAGCGACCTGCTGGACACCTTCATCCGCTCCGACGACGAGATCCGCGGTGAGGTCGAGCGGGACGTCCTGCGGCGCATCCTCGGTCTGGACGAGGGCATCGTGGAGGTCGAGGTCCAGGACGGTGCCATCACCCTGTGGGGTCACGTCCCGGAATCGCGTCTCGTGCCCGTGGTCGTGGGCCTGTGCCAGGGGGTCGACGGTGTCGTCGCCGTGGACACCCACCTGGCCGACTAGCCGGTGGTGACGTGCCTGATCATTCGACGCCCTTGACGCGGGGAACCGATCGAGGAGCCTGACCGGCGCGCTCACCGCGGTGGCGTCCTCGGCCGCGGACGGCGACGGCAAGCGCGAGGCGTCGCCGGATGGGGCAGCACGGGGCCGCTGCGGCGGCCGGGATCCGTCGGGAGACCCGGCGTCGGCGCTGCGGCGGGCGATGTCCGCTGAGCGTGCCGAAGGCCTCCCCGGTACATACTCTGGTGACGTTGAGGTGCCGGTTTCGTCCTGCCTCCCGAGGGAGGTTGTGATCGCCTCCAACGAGGGGCGAACGCGCAGGTCCGAGCCGCAGCCGGGCCGGTCGAGCGGGTCGTCGCGAAGACATTCCCGCTCGAGTCCGCGGCGGAGGCCCTGCAGCATCTCACGGAGGGACGGCCGTTCGGCCGGGTGCTCCTCGAGATCCCACGCGAAATCGCCCCGGTCCTGCCGGTGCCGTCGCGGCCGGGCGTGTCATCGGATGGAAGCGAAACATGGAGCAGACTCCGACGATCCCCGAGACGTTTCTCGGTGTCGGTTACACAAGAGACCGAGCCGGGCTGCCGCTCGAGGCGGTGCGTGTTCCCGTCCCGCAGCCGGCTGCCGACCAGGTTCTGATCCGCGTCGCCGCCTCGTCGCTCAACCCGCTGGAGTACAAGCTGGCCGACCTCAATTTCATGGGGCGGACGCCTCCCGTCGCTCTCGGTCTCGACCTCGCGGGGGTGGTGGTCGCCGTGGGCGATGGAGTGAGCGACGTAGCCGTCGGCGACGCGGTAGCCGGTCTGGCCGATCTGAACGGCAATGGCGGTTGGGCAGCGACGGACGCGAGTGGAAGCGAAGGCGGCTATGCCCTCGCCAGCCGATTCCTCACCGCCCGCAAGCCGCCGTCCCTGAGCTTCCGCGATGCGGCGGTGCTTCCGATGGCCTTCCTGTCCGCTTTCGCGAGTCTCTACCAGGCCGTTCACGTCGGTGAGTCGGTCTATGTCCCGGGAGGTGGCGGTGGCGTCGGGCACCTCGCCGTGCAGATGGCGGTGCGTGCCCTGGGCGCGGGACTGGTCATCAGCAGCGGCAGCACGCCGCAATCAATGGAGCTGGCCCGGCAATCCGGAGCCCAACACGTATTCGACTACAAGCGCGACGACGTCCCGGCCGAAATCGCGAAGCTGACAGGCGGTCAAGGCGTCGACCTCGTCTTCGACGCCACCTACAGCGAGCGGGGCTTTGTCGAGTCCGCGAAAGCCGTCCGGCGGGACGGCAGTTGGATCGTGCTCGGCGTCGGCCCCGGCAAGACGACACGCTTGGTCGAAACGGACAGCCCGGTGGCCGCCATCCTGGCCGAGCGCGGCGCCAAGCATGTCAACGTCAATTTGCTGCGGTACTTCTCCGAACCCGCCACGCTCGACAGCGAGGCGCGTGATCTACTCCAGCGCGGGACGGCTCTGGCGATGGAGTGGGCGGAGCAGGGAATTGTGGTCCCGCACATCAGCCAGACCATCGACAGCACCGTGGAGGCGATCAGCACGGGACTGCAGTCGCTCAAGGCGGGCCACGGCACGGTGGGCAAGGTGGCGGTGATCGTGGATCGCGATCTGGCCGGGGGGCCGGATTCTGGTTCCTGATCTGGTTCAATCGGGTCGGACCAGGGGGCGGAGCGCTGCCTCGCCAGAGGGGGGCGGGAAACATGCATGAGCGCCAGGTCATTCTCAACGAGCTTGCCCAGGGGATGCGGCCGGTGTCGGAAGGCCTGGCGTGGTTCGCCGGCCTGGAGGAGGAGCAACAGCGCCTGGTTCTGACGGAGTTGGAGCAATTCTGCCTCCAGGCACGTGCGGTAGAGGCTGACGTCGAGGAGGCCATTGAGCGCTCCGGGATACGCCGGACCTACACACCCGCCGTGATGCTGTCCCGATGGCGGTTGAACATGTCCGCCCTGCCGCCCTACGACCGCGCCAGGGCGTTCTCTCTGCTGCTCGCGCTGTTCGCTGTCGCCGACACCCGTCGACGCGAGCGTCACTGCGCTGACGGATGCACCCACGAGTGGCACAACCTGGCCGGCCGTCCCCCCGCGCGGCCGACCGCTACCTGATCATCTTTCGGTGAGGGCAACCCCGATCGGGCGCGACACTCCGCTCTTGGCGAGCCCGTGCTGTCATGTGCTCCGATGGCGCGGTCTGTTGTAGGGGATTGCTGGATCAGGGACGCAGGTGGGTCAGCAGTTCGTTTGCGGCAGTGTAAGGACGCTCCTGGGGCAGCAGGCGGGCAGCCGCGTCGAGGTTGCCACTGCGTACGAGCGTGTGGATCTTGTGGGCGAGTGGGGTCACGTCCCGGATGGCGACCGTCCATTCGTCGGCGTAACGTCGAGCGGCCTCGCCGGAGAGGCCGAGCTGCAAGGAGCGGTACGGCAGGGGTTGCAGATGCAGGTCCCGCTCGGGGTCCCACTGGATGCGAGTGGGCGCGTGCTTCAGCTGACGCTGCCAGGTGGCGTGGTCGGGGTGTACCCCGCGGACGTAGCTCGACAGGCACGCGTTGCGCAGGGCCCATTCGAAGCCGTCGCGGGTGATCTCAACAGCCAGGACGGTCTCCTGACCGTCCTTCGTGGCCCAGCCGCAGCGGTACATCATCCACAGGAGCGACGGTTTGATCCATGTCAAGCCGTGTTCACAGACCTTTTGAGCCTGTCTGCAGGTTCTGGGGCTGGAGTGGCTCGACGAACAGTCGCTCCGTGCCCGTCCGGCAAGCCCGAGGAACGGGCCACTGCACCCCTGAAGTGGATGGCGTCCCGCCATGTGGTGTAGCCGATCTTCCCGGTGATCCTCACTGTCGCTCGGCTGCGATTCCATGCCGGCGGCTACACCGGCCCGGTCACCCACTCCGAGTTCTTCGACGCGGGACGGCAGCCGAAGGGCTGCGGATCACGGTGCCCCCGGCCGGGGCTCCTCGCCATCGTAGGCCGCCAGCGCAGCCTGGCGGCATTCCAGCAGGTCGCCCAGGTCCTCGTGGGTCACGTCCTCCCGGGCGAGTGCCACCGTGGCCCTCGCCTCGACCGAGGCCCATGCGTGCCGGGCGCGCTTGTTGGCGCGGCGTCTGGTGTCGCTGCGCAGGAAGCCGGCTCCCGCCGCGAACCCGGCAGAGGCCAGAGCGGAGAGGGCGGCGGGAACGCGCACGTCCGCCGAGGCCAGTCCTGCCGCTCCCGCCGTGCCCGCGAGTAGGGCCGCGGGGAAACCGAGGACGATGTCCGTCTTGGTCCAGAACTCGGCCCGGCGATGGGCGAGTGTCCTCTGGCGCGTCGCCTCGTCTCTCAGTCGCTCGATCTCCGCACGCAGCTGGTGCGCGGACCCGTCCGGACCCAGGCGGGTGGTTTCGTCAGCGGATGTGGCCATAGGGGAATTCCAACATGCCTGTGCCATAAGGTAATTGGTGAGTCCGGACAACCTTTGGGCGCGGCGGACGTGAGCTTCTTACGATGGAATCCCCGCGACGTGGTGCAGTCGATCCTGCCGATGATCTCCACCGTCGTTCGGCTGCGATGAGGTTGACTGGCGTGCTTGCACTGAAGTCGCAAGCTGGCGTTCCGTCAGTCGGAGGGTGCGCATACGGCGGGGTCGACGCCGGGCTGGCGAACGTTTCGACGGCGCCGAGTATCCGACCCGGCCGAAGACCGCGCACGAGCACAGCGAGGCTCGGCGCAGACCGCGTCACTGGTGCTGCGGGCACCATTCGAAAGCAGGATGGTCACGTCGTCCCGCAGTTGGTTGCGCTGGTAATCGAGGGTGGCGTGGATGAGCAGCCGCAGCACCTCAGCCGGGCGCTGCCCGGCGGCGGAGGAGCGGATGATGAAGTCGGTGAACCGGTCGAGACCGAACTCCGCACCGTCCGCGTCGCGAGCCTCCACGACACCGTCGGTGTAGAGCAGGACGCAATCGCCCGGTTCCAGGGTCGTCTCGTGGACCTGCCGGGCAGCCGGGGCGAGTGGACCAGCCAGGCCGATCGGCGGCTGCGGGGGTCTGTCCAGCGCCCCGGCGAGCACCCGCTCGGCACGGATCAGCAGCGGTGGGGGTGACCGCAATTGACCCAGCGCAGCACCCCGGTCTCGGCGTCGAGCCGACACAGCACGCCGGTGCAGAAATAGTCGGGCAGCCACTGGGCGAGCGCCTGGTCGACGGAGCCGACGACGTCGACCAGGTCTCCACCACCCCGGCGGGCCTTGCGCGCCGCCGCCATGGCAACCGACGTGGTCAGGCCGGCTGTCAAATCGTGACCCATGGCATCGAGGATCATGGTGTGCAGCACGTTCTTGACCACCGAGTGGTCGAAGGCGTCGCCGGCGATGTCGTACGCCGGTGCCACGACCGCGGTCGATACGCACCTGCTGCTGCCGATGGTGCGGGGTGGAAGGAAGGCCCGCAGCATCTCGGTAGGCAACCGCATGGTCGCGGTGCGGGTGCGGGAGGCAAGCCAGTCGCTGTAGGCGCGCTTGGAGGTGATCAGCATGGCGAGCAGATGGGCCAGCATCCGGCTGCGGCGCATCCGCACCCCGTCGAGCGAGGCGGTCCGCACCGCCAGAACGCCCAGACGCTCCGCACCGTCGACCAGAGGCATCCAGAGGATCAAGCCGTCGTCGGCCTCGGCCACCCGCGGGGAGACCGTGCGGTACGCCCAGCCGGCCGACGAGCCGTCCACCGGCAGCGGCTCCGAGGCCTCGTCGAGTGGGATGAGCAGCCGTTGTTGCAAGTCGACGAGGTAGATCAGCGCGGTGTCCAGGCCGAGGGACGAGGCGCACTGATTCGCCAGGGCGGGCAGTTCGACCGGCAGGGCAGTCTGCGCCTCGATAATCAGCTCTTCCAGCCGATTCTCGTCAACGGCAGTGTCGGCACCGGAGGACACGTGCGGTGGGTCCGACACGGAGATCACCCCTTCCGTGCCCAGTCTCACACCGATCCCGTCCCCACTCACGTCAGGCAAGCCCGTGACGAGGGCGGGAGCGGCGGCCAGGGCGGTCAGCCGAGCTCGACCGGGCATACCGCATGCGCGAGCTTGCCCGTGTCCCGTCTCAGATGACTTCGCCTGTGTCTCACCGGACGTTCTCGGATTCGCCCGGACGCCGACCTCTCCGGCTTCACAGACGCATGTATCCGGCCTCTCGACCCTGGGATGACCGAACTCGGAAGACTTGAGGTCTCCGACGGTCGGCTCCGCGAGACCGCCTTGATACTTGGCTCCTTCCGCCGCAGGTCCAACGGGGACTGGGACTTCGTCCTCGACGGCAAGGGCTACAGGCGACCCGTTCCGCCGAATCCCTCACTTGAATCGATAGGCCATGCGCAGCGGCTCGCCACCCACACCTTGCTTGTTCCGAAGACCGCTAGGTGCATCGCTCGGGGTGGGCCATGCCGATCCTCAGAAATGGCTGGAACCAGTTACAGAGGAGTCAGGCTTCAGCGCCGGTACTCTGGCTGTGGCCGGTCCCGCGAGTCCAAAGGGACAGATCACTGCTCGTCGCTATGGCAAGGGTCTGCCCGGAGGGCGAGAAGCCGGCGGCACGGAGCTCGGAGTAGTTGGAGTGGAAGATGTGCCACCAGCCCTCCCCGTACGGACCGGAGTGCGGCAATCCGCCGTCTCGGGAGAGCACGACACGGTCGTTCGGCCAGTCCGGGGCAACGACCTCCAGCTTCCACCCCCCTTCGGCGGTGGTGTGCAGTCCTCCCCCGAAGAGCCCTGCAATGCGCACCCTGCTTCCGGCGACTGGCCCCAATCCAGGACATGACAGAGCGGGATCTGCATCGCGGCTGCTGTCCTCGGGGTCAGGGTCGCGATCCCGCGCGATCTTCTCTCCCGTGACGGCGTCGAAGAGACCGTGACCGTCGTGCGAGACGACCATCACCAGGTCCTGGCCACTGCCGGGATGCGAGGCGAAGCCAATCCCGAGAAGTCCCCCGACCGGGGCGTACGCAATACGCCGCCAAGGCTCAGGCGTCGGCACTACGGGGGCCGCGAGGATCCTCTCCCGCATCGCCTGCTGGTACGCAGAAAGCTCCGGCTCAGGGCTTGGCCGCTCGACCGGAGGTGCGTCCTTCGTCCACTTCGTCATGCAGCCATGATCCAGACTTCGGCGGGTTCACCCAACAGCGTTGATACAGGACAGGGGGCAGCAACGTGTCCCTGGAGTCTGTGAACGCGGCTTGATGACCCATGTCAAGCTTCGTTCACAGACCTATCTGGGCAAGTATCCGAGAGGGCGCCCGCTGTTCTCGGCCTTGGGTCCGCGCGGTCGTCCTGGGAGGTGGGCGACGTGGAGCCTGTGGGGGATCGGAGTCAGCCTGGTCATGACCTGTGATCCGCGTGCGTTCGAGGGTGCGCGGTGGAATCGGAAGGCGGGCCGGGGAAGGATGCGGAACACTGCGCCAAGTGATCGTGATGCAGCCCGTCCTGGAGATGACTCCCACCCAGGGCTTCGATCTCTGGCCTGTCGCCGAGATCGAGTCGCTGGATTTCCTGCCGCTCAGCGGTGAGCTGTCACCCACCGAGCTCGGGACGGCGGTGATGCGCATTGCCGGCTGCAATGACGTGGACCCTGACGGCGATCAGCCGCCTCCGCCAGCCACCGCGCTCGACTCGTTCCTTCACGGACTGCTGACGTTCGACACGCTGTTCGTGGCGGGCGGCCTCCGGGTCGCTGACGACGCCACCGGTGTCACTTTCCTGCCCGGTTGCTGTGATGGGTTGGAGGACTGGCGCGACTGGCAGCGGTTCGTCGATGTCGGCGGCCTGCTCGGGTTCGGCCACGACCCCGTGTCACCGATCGCGGAGCGTTTCGGCGACACGGTCCGGCTCACGGTCAATGCCCATCAGAGCGACAGCCCGGTGATCGAACTGTCCGTCACCGACCTCCGCCACCTGCTCGTCGGCGTCGAGCGCGACCTGGTCGACTTCCTCGCGTTGGCTGCCGATTGGGCCTCCAGGCATCTGCCGGACCACTGCTCTGCGGTCACAGCCGCCCTCGCCCGTGTTCTAGATCTTCCTGCGCCAGGCATACCGCCGGGTGTCCAGCGGGCCTAGCTGCTTAAAGGTCTGTCAACGCGGCTTGGTGATCCAGGTCACGCATTTTTCACAGACCCTTCTTCCACCGCATCGAGCGGGTCTTTGGCGCGCTTCGGTCATGTGCCCCGTCAGTCCAGCAAGTCGACGACCTGGCGGTAGTCGTCATAGGCCTCGCCGTACTGTTGGGCGGCGACAAGGAACATGGAACGGTCGGTCAAGGCCTGTCCCAGCGTCTCCCGGCTCTGCTCCGCGCTTGCCACATCGACCAAGCGGCGTGCGAGGGCCACGCCTTCATTGAAGATCGGGCGGAGTGGCTTCAGGATGCGGTGGCTGCGCTTCTCCCAGTAAAGGGCTGAACGAATGCTGAGCCTTCGGTGCAGGGCTACCAGTTCGGGGAAATGGCCGCGGGGGTCTGTCCTGGCCGCCTCTCTCAAGCGCGCGACCTGTTCTTCGAGGGAGGGCAGGCCGTCGATGTATGCCTGCTTGATGTCGGGCGACCAGTCGAGGAACGGAAAGCCGAACGGAGGCGTCGGCGCACTCGGAAGCGGTGCCGGCTCTGCCGACCGACCCGACAAGGCGTACAGAGTGGCCCACCACGACAGGATGTTGCTCCAGCTCTTGCGTTCCCCGGTCTTGTCCAGCTCGGACAGGAGGGCCAGGGCGTGTTGTCGGACCCCGCGAGCCTCGACGCGCTGCCCGGCGGTCCCCAGCATCCCGGCATATTGGACCAGCTGCCATATCAGGATGGCCAGCGCAGAACGGTCCTCATCGACTTCGGCTCGGGTGACGTCCACGAAGTCCGCGAACGTCTCCAGCGCCGCGTCGTGGTGTCCAGCGGCATCCAGTTCGGCCACCCATGCCACCGTGGTCCAGAAAGAGAACTTCGCCGAACTTTCCGAGCGACGGGCTTGCACCAACATCCCGCAGATTTCGGCGGCCTCCCGGTGACGTCCCTCCTCGGCCAGTACGGTGGCCATCGGCCAGTGCCCGTACACGGGACTCGGCACCTGCCCGTGCGCGAAGCCCCACCGCCCGGCCTCGGCCATCTCCTCGCATATGGCGAAACCCTCTGTCCGTCGTCCGGCGGCATACAGGTCGTACCGGTACGCGGACAGAGTATGTACAAGCAGCTCGGTCCTCTTCGGCTCGCCTGGGTCTATGCGCCGGGCCGTTGCCGCTGCCTCGGTGTGGCGTGCCAGCCTCACATCCGGACGGTCCCGGGACCTCTGGCGCGTATCCATAAGAGAGCAGTGCTTCTGTCAGCTTCGGCAGGTAGGTCAGCGGACTTACCGCCGAAAGCACCCGGTACGCCTCGACCTGTTGGCCAAGGCTCGGTCTGCCTGATCCGAGCAGCATCGTGCGTGCCCGCAGCACCGCATCCTGATCAACCTCGTCGGTGTGCTCCATGCCGGCGATTCTGAGAGCCGGAGGACGGGCCGGACAAGGCCGCTGAGCTGTGCTATCGGTCCTACGAAAACAGACTTTGAGCTGTCATGATGGATGCGGTTTCGCCGCTCGGCGGCTCAACTCACGCACATGATTGATGGTTGACGCTTCGCCCAGGAGCCCGTAGCTCAGCGCCGAGCCGACCAGACCTGATCACAACGCCGGACCCGTCTGCTTCCCTTGGCGCCGCCAGTCACTGAAATGGGTTGTGAAGGCGGCTTGATGACCCACGTCAAGCAGCGTTCACAATCCTTTCGCTCCAGCGGTGTTCAGACTGGTCGTGGTCTGGCGGTGTTGTGCGGCGTCAGTTGCGTCGCTGCCACCAGCGCCGCTTCTGCTCGACTGTCCGAGGACCGGTTCCGGCTCCGTCCGGGGCTGACGTGCCGTTCGGCGGGAAGGCTTTCAAGGCGGCGCGAATGCGGTCGAAGGAGGCAATGGTGTGGTGGTCGTCGGCGGGGAGTGTCACTCCGACGCACACCAGCTTGAAACTGTCCTCGCCGAGGGGTGCGCCAATGAACACCGGTGCGCCCACGCACCCTTGTGGCAGGTCTCCGATCCACCGGATGCCGCCGTCGCCTGAGCGTGTGATCTGGCCGATTACGACAGCCTGCTCTCGGGAGCCGTCCCCGTCGTTGACGTGTCCCAGCAGATAGGCCGGGACCGGCGACTCACCGAGGTCGGCGACGTCCTGTTCCGTGGCTGCGATGCCGTCGGTGATCTCGTCGGTCGTCCAGCGCCAACCCTTGCGGGCGCCGTGCGCGTGCAGCCCGGTGGAGGGCATGACCGCCACCCCCAGGTCGCCGAGATGAGTCCACCCCTTCGCGAAGTCGAGCATCATCAGCTTCTGGGCGCTCATTACAGGTGCGCACAGTGCAGGGCGCAGGGTGAACTCGGCCAGCTCGACTCGCGCCCGCTCACTGGCGGTCACGAGGAACTGCCGGATGACCTCGCCTTCGGAGGTCGTCTCCAGGAGTTCGTTGAACCAGAAGGCCGTCGCGTGTTGTTCCTCCCGGTGGGCTCGCTGAAAGGGAAGCGTCGAGCGGCCGACGTGATCGACTATCGCGTCGATGATCGCACTGGAGTGGTCTGGCAGGTCAGGCATGGATCGAGAGGCTAACGCACGGTCGGAGACAGCTACCGGGCAGCATGGCGGGGCCCGTCCGCGCGCCCTCCGGTCCTCGCTTTTCGACGTCGGTGAGGCGCAAGGGTCTGTCAACGCGGCTTGATGACCCACGTCATTCGGTCCCGCTTCCACAGGGCGGGAAAACGGCCCTCGCGGACGGCGGGCAGGCCGATGTCCGGGGAGTACGCCTGGTAGACGGTGATCGTGGATGCTGCGTAGACCACCCGGATCCCGCGTTGCGGCTCTTCCATGACGTACAGCGTGGAGCCGAGCGGTCTGTGCGGCCACCGATTTTCGACCGCGTCAGAGTCTCCCGCCCCAACCCGCCGGTTTCTTCGCCAAGTACCGCTGGTGTTGCCCGACTGCAGGACAAAAGGCCCATGAGTGAGGCTTGAGCCACCGATGGATGGCCGTTCGACGTACGCCCCCATCCTAGGAGCGTTATGACTCAGCCGACCGAGGGTGACCGCCGAGCTCGGGCGGCCTGACCTACTTCGACGTGGTGAACTCGTAGCGCTCGCCGTGGATCAGATAGTGGTATTCGATGGGCACCGAAGACGCGGCAACGGACTGCTTGAAATCTTCCAGCCCGGAGCGGAACACCGAAAAGTCGTTGTAGTGGATCGGGATCGCCGTGCGCGGCCTGACGATCTCCGCACACCTGACGGCCTGGGGCCCGGTCATGGTCACCACGGTGAGGAAGAGCGTGGTCCCGCCGGCGTGGAACAACCCGAGGTCGATCTCGGGATAGCGCTGGGGTATGTCGTACAGCCGGTTGTGCAGCATGGTGTCGCCGCTGATGTACAGCCGGTACAGATGCCGGTCGCCGGTGAAGAAGTCCAGAAGTGAGCCGTTGACCGGCATGAGCATGTCCTGCAGCTCGAAGTTGTTGGTGTGCTCAGCCGGCATGGCCGTCACTTCGAGCCGGGCGTCACCTCTCTGCACGGTCTGGCTCTCCCAGGTGTCGAGCGGGTGGCCATTCGCGAAGCCCAGCGGGCGCAACTGCTCGACTGCATGGTGCGTGGTGACGATGGGGATGCTCTTGTCGAGATCCCGAGCTGCGACGTCGTCGAAGTGGTCGGCGTGATAGTGCGACAGAACGATCAGGTCCAGTGGGGGAAGATCCGCAACCTGGCAGGCGGGATCGACCTCACGGCGGGCGTAGATGCCGTGCCCGAGATGGACATGCCCTCCCTTGTGCAGGAACGCGGGGTCGGTCAGGATCGTGAACCCCGCGCATCGGATCAATGTCGTGGCGTTGCCGATGAAGTGCACCTCACCGGTGTCAACGTCAGGTTGCTCGCCTGTCGGAAGCGTGATCACCGCGTTCACGAGACCTCCCGCTGGATGACCAGGAAGGTGGCTATTAGTGGGATTTGCCCTGGTATGCAAGCGTGAAACTGATCCTTTTCCGGGCGTCTCCCCCAGCCAGGTGCCGCGAGCCGACGTGGGCGGGCACATGCGCGGCGCCGTGCAGGGTGAGGGAGCACGCCGACGTCTTGCTCCCACTCGGAACGTGGCTCGTCACACTCGGTAGCCAGGGTGTGATGGCGGGTGGAGCACGCCGCGGTCTCGGGCAGGAGGGGGTGATGCTGCAATGGATGCGGGATTCTGTGCTGCCGCGCCGGGCGGCGCAGCCGTCGTCGTGCCTTCCGGGGCAGCCGGCGGAACTCCGCGCTCAGACTCATGGGGCAGAGCATGCGGGCGGCGCTCCTCGCGTTGGGCGGTGAGGACGTCGGGGTAGCGGACGTGGAGGTTGCGCCGCTGAAGGTGGGGCTCACTTTTTCAGCGCCGCACCCACAGCGGCGAGGTACTCGTCGACGCTCAACGTGGCGTGGGAGATGGTCGGGTAGCGCTGGACCATCGCGTCGTAGGCGGCGCGCCCACCGAGCGCCGCGGTGGCGTCGGTGAAGGTGGTCACGTGGTAGCCGTGTTCCATGCAGCTGCGCGAGGTCGACTCCACGCAGTGCGTGCCGATCATCCCGGCGATCGCGATGTACTCGACGTTGTGCTGGCGCAGCTGGACCCCGAGGTCTGTGTTGGCGAGCACGTCGATGTTCTTGTGCGGGGCGATCACGACCTCGCCGTCGACGGGTGAGAGCTCGGGGTGGAAATCGGCGTTCCAGCTGCCCGCGGCGAATTCGCGGTTGCCGAACATCTCCTGGTGGATGCCGGACAGGTGCTTCCACGAGGTGTAGTCGTGCTCGGTGTAGGACATCGGCGCGAAGAACACCGGCAGCTTGTGCTGCCTGGCCCCGGCCAGCAGCCGTTTGAGGTTCTCGAACGTGCCGATCCTGTCGAACTCGTCCTTGAACGTCGGGTAGAGCTTTCCCTTCTCCGAGAACACCTCGTTGACCGTGTCGATCAGCAGCAGGCCCATCCGGCTCGACTCATACGACGGCATCGGCATACCAGACTTCTTTCGGTCGGCTGCTTCTCTGCTGAGACTAACGGGTTGCCCCGCGATTGATCTTGGTCACGTACGGGGACATGGAGAAGGCCGCGCGAGTTGTCTGGTGTGTGAAGATCAAACTGGCCCGCGCGG
>NZ_JBEYXD010000142.1:0-14183 GCF_040644975.1 Streptomyces sp. NPDC046900
CGCAGCGCATGCGACGACCCGTCCCCGCACGGCAAGGGATATATCGGGCACCCAGCCGTTCACGGCGGCAACGTCAGACCACAGACGAATCGAGGTCGACGGCAGACGGGATGGGCGCTGGGGAGAGTGGTGGGTTAAGAAAGACTGCGGGTGAAAGCTTGATCGGCTGCCTGCTGTCTCGACGCAAGAGCCGCCTTTTCTGCTCCTACCCTTGCTCCCCATACAGCCGCGGCAACGACGGCAGCCCATCGTTGATCCATGGTCGCATCGTGGCGTACTTCGAGCCCCTAGGTAGTACTCCGGCTGCCCGAAGCACCCTGACACAGGCCGCCTGACCTTGGCGGAGAGAGTCACCTTAGCCCTCAAACTGTAGCATTCAGAAAAAATCAGACACTCCCTGCAAGTGGAGCAGGGTGTTGCTTTTCCAATGCCACCACACGGCGCGCGTAGGTCCAGTAGCCTGCAGCGATCACTGTCATGTGAGCAGTCGGGGGAGGCTCAAAAAAATGTCGTACCAAGATACGAACCTCTGGCGTACTTTCGAGGCGTTCGAAGGGGACAGGGCAAAACAGGAAGCGAGAAGACTGGCCGAACAGTTCATTAGGAGCCGAGAGCACGCACTTTTAATAGCCGCTGAAATAAACCGAGATTTCCCCGACCTGACTCAGCATGACATCTCACACATCGATGCTCTATGGGGGTATGCCGACCTCATATGTGGAGAAGAATATATTTTAAATCCAGCCGAGCTCTATGTGCTGGGAATCTCCTTCCTCGTACATGACCTCGCCAATGGACTTGCTGCCATTCCCGGTGGATTGGAGGCGCTGTCAGAGAGCCCTCGATGGCGGGACGTCGTTGCCGCGGAATACCGTGCATTGCACGGAGTGTATCCATCGCCCGGATCTTTGACTGAGGCAGCCGCGCAAGTCCGGGAGCGCGCTATCCCGAGGTTCCTCAGAGAAACCCATGCGGAATACGCTGCAACACTCCCCCAGTCAGCTTACCCTGATCACACGTCTGGCCAGTCCTATTACCTGATCGAAGATATCGAACTACGCACCCAGTATGGCCACCTTGCGGGAAGAATTGCCGCAAGCCATTGGTGGCCCTCCAAGGCGCTGCGCCAGGAGTTTGATGTCCGAATCGGCGCCAGGGCGAGTATGCCGGATTCTTGGCAGGTTGACCCACTGGTGCTTGCGTGCAT
Source organism: Streptomyces sp. NPDC046900 (assembly GCF_040644975.1). Taxonomy (NCBI): domain Bacteria; kingdom Bacillati; phylum Actinomycetota; class Actinomycetes; order Kitasatosporales; family Streptomycetaceae; genus Streptomyces; species Streptomyces sp. NPDC046900. The sequence continues at coordinate 1,208 of NZ_JBEYXD010000142.1, forward strand.
TTTGAGGTGCGCAGACGCTGCACATCTGGATTCCCGGAGGGCTCCTGGACTTTTGCGGGCCGTGCGAAAGCCCAGCGCTGAATCTGAAGCGCATTGGGTATTTCAGGATAAACTTCAGAAACCCCACATTAAGGAGGATCGCCTTTTCTACACTAGCCTCAGTCCATTCACGAGAGAGCAATCCGAATCATGGTGGTTGTGCTATGAAAGCCTGTCGGCACTCGATCACGAGCTATCGGCCGTCGACAGCATCCTCTCTGATTCAGGGCGCAAGCGGATACAGGCTCGGTCCGTGGCAGGCATCAGGGACCTCGAAGAGATATCCAGAAACATCACCACAGAAGGGTGGCACCCCATCGATGCCCGGTTGAAGGTCACCGATGTGGTCTCCCTGGTCACCCGACTCGGAGGGAAGGAACTCTACGGCGGCAACCCACATGTTGCCATTCGAGAATTGATCACCAACGCTGCCGATGCGGTTCGCGCCAAGAAAACTATGCTTGAGGAAACAGGCGCGTCACCGTGGGAGATATTCGGTGACGTAACAACAGCCTTGAAAGAATCTAAAGATGGAACCTGGCTGTCGGTACGTGATACCGGAATCGGAATGTCGAAGGATGTTCTTGCAGGCGCACTGCTAAATTTCGGTACCTCCTACTGGGATTCGGTCGAGGCGCGGCGAGACCTACCCGGACTTATTTCCTCCGGGTTCCGACCTGCGGGCCAATTCGGCATCGGATTCTTCTCCGTCTTCATGATCGGGGATGCAGTCAAAGTAGTGTCCCGGCGTTACGACGCATCAGCGGATGATACTTTCGTTCTGGAATTCAAGGATGGGATCTCGCGGAGGCCGATGCTGCGGACTGCGGACGCTGGTGAGCGGCTGGCCACGGGCGGCACTGAGGTACAAGTGCTCTTGAAGGCTAACGTGAACGAGATCCTAAGCGTTGGCAGATCTGATTCGGGGGATCGCTCGCTACGAACCTTCGCGGAGGTCTGCGGCTGGTTGTGTCCAGCGCTCGATGTGGACCTTTATGTCTTTCAGGACGGTACAAGAAGTCTCGTTGTAGGAGCCGACGACTGGAAGACAGTCGATGACGAGCAACTCATCGATCGCCTCTATGTCGATCACGAGCCAGCTGAGCTTGAGGAACTGAAGAAGGTCTTGAATGGGCCTCTTATGGCCATAACTACGCGCGAAGGCGATGTTATGGCCAGACTGGCTATCTCGCGTTCAATCGTAAAATACGATTCTGAAGAAGACGCGGATGACGGACCACGGTACAGCACCAGTACGAGTTTCAGTGCACCAATTATCGTAGGTGGCGTCCGTTCTTCTGCCGCAATGGATCACGCAGCCGGAATTGTCCTTGGAAAGCCCACTAGGGCGGCACGTGATATTGCGGTGCCCCTGTTGGAACCTGCGGATTTTGGCAGCTGGGCAACTCGACAGGCACTCACTCTCGATAATTCATCCGAAGAAATACCCCGTGAGGCGCTCGTGTCGCTGATTGCCGAGTTGCATGGCCAAACAGGCGAATTGCATATAGCCGAGTCGTCTGTAGGCAAAATGACCTTCCTCGACGTCCTTGAATTTTGCGCCGCGAAGGATCGGATAGTTTTTCTCCAGGATGCTGCCTGGATTAATTACGTCCACGACGCAAGGGATACGGGGGACGAAGGTGCCATTCCCCGACTGAGCGACGACGTGCTTCTCGCAAGTGGCGGTCGGGGTTCAGCCCTGGTCGGATCCCGCTATGGTGCGGATGACGCGTTGTTCAGTTGGAGTTTTAAGGGAGCATATGGCTACTTCATCGAACCTAACTCTGTCACCGGTCTGGCTCTGAGAGCCATTGCGCAAGCATGGTCAGTAAATGAGGTGGATGTCTTCTCTACATACGACAGAAGTAAGAGGAGTAAGCGGAGAGCCGAGACAGTGGGATACGTGGGTGATAAAAGAATCCGACTTAAGGCAATGGCTGTACTTGAAAGGGATGTCTTGACTGGCGGCCACGAGGAAGGTGAATAGAGGGAAATGGCGCAAATTAACATTTCCGCCAGCAAGGCTCCCGTGATGCCGGAGGCGCAAGATTCAATTCTCGATGCGTACAATCTGCTTTTCAGGTGGATGGAAGAAGAGTCCCTTAAAGCGTACCAATGGTACGTGGAAGAAAAGAGAAGGAAGGCTACGGCCTCTAAGGTTCTTCGCGTTCTATCAATCGCAGGCCTGACGATTGGAACTGTTACCCCCACGGTGTCTATTCTGTCCGGAGGGGCGATTCCCGCCGAGTCCGGATACGTGGTCCTGGGGCTTGCTGGCGGCCTTCTACTCTTGGATAAGGGGTTCGGCTTTTCGTCCGCCTGGGGTCGGTACATGGTGTCAGCGACCAAAATCCTGTCCTCGCTGAAAAGGTGTCAAGTCAGGTGGTCCATGCTGATGGCCGACTGGAGGGGGGAGCATAGAGAAGAAGCCATCTTGATCGAAGAAGCGAGAGAGATAATTACTCGCCTTGTGGTTGATCTACATGAGACTCTGGAAGGCGAAACCGTCGAATGGCTGAGCGAGTTTCATCAAAACCTGGAAGGGGTTCGCGCAATGGTAGGTGATCTGCCTGGACGCAGTATCGCCACCTGAGGATTTGACGTCACCCTAACTTGTAAGTGTGCTTCTTTCTCCGATTGCCGTGATTCCCTCTCAGAGTCTAAAGGCCGCCCAGGGTAGGAGGGCCTGGCCAGGTCGCGGCGGTGCGGGATAACCAGACCTGCGCCGCCGTAGCCACCGTTGGCTATCACCGTGGTCTCACTGACTGCGTCCTTCGCGCAGGACAACTGTCATGCCTTGCAGTCATTCCGGTTGCGGGGCAGCAGCCGGCCGATGGCGACGACCAGCCGGGTTTCCGGGTCGATGACGACGTGAGCGTAGACGGCAACGAGCGCGGCGACGACACCCGGCAGCTTGTCACGGAAGAGATGCGGACTCGCTAAGCCAGGCCGCTGGGGCATGGCGGGCGCCTGGTCGCTCCGAACGTGCCACAGTCGTGCCACATCGTGCGGTCAACCACGGTCAACGACGGTTCGCCGCAGTCGAGATGCGCGAGTGACCTCGGCTGGTGCTAGAGCTCGTGTGACCTGAACGCCAGGACCACCCCACATCTCCGCCCTTACAAAGCCGTGGTGGGCGGTCTGCCCCAGGGGTCACGTGGTCAGCCAGTACCCTGCGGCCAACAGCCTTTGTCGGCCTTGGAGGCTCCGTGGTCCATGCTGCTCTCACCGAACCGGATCGGCTGTGGTCGGCGCAGGAGGTCTTGTTGAGTCCCAGCCCGGTGCCGGCGGCGGCCGGGGTCTACGGGTGGTACTTCGAAGAGGCTCCCTGTCCAGACCTCGCGGCCGGGCGCCTGCTCTACGTCGGTATAGCCCCGCGGTACATGGCGAACCGGACCAGTACGCAGAACCTGCGCAAGCGCGTGCGGTATCACTACCGGGGCAACGCGGCCGGATCAACGCTTCGCCTCACCCTCGGATGCCTGCTCGGGATTGAGCTGCGCCGCGTAGGCAGTGGGAAGCGCATGACCTTCGGCAAAGCCGGGGAAGCCGAGCTCAGTCAGTGGATGGCGGAGAACGCCCGAGTGTGCTGGATCGTGCATGACGAACCGTGGACCATGGAGTCGGAGCTCATCTCACAACTCGACTTGCCTCTGAACCTCGACCAGAACCGGCACAACTCGTTCCACGGTCGGCTCACGGAAGTGAGGTCCCAAGCCCGCCAGCGGGCACGCGAGTTGGCCGTCAGTGCATAGCCCTTCGGGCTGACATCACCAGCTGACATCAACGGCGGCGAACGCTGGTGCACCGAAGCGGCCACAGCCGGATCGGCGAGCGGCCACTAGGCCCCGTTCCTGCACGCCGCACCGCGCTGCGAGCGAACTTGTAAGGCGGAGGTCAGGAGGGGGTCCAGGCAGTCATGATCTCTCTATGGATGAGTACGCGTGGCCCTCGGGTCCCAACGTGCCGGCCGCCGAGGTGGTTCGGCAGAACTGGGAGGCGACCGTCGCTGCCCTGCCGGTGGGAGCTCGTGTCAGGGGAGAGGTCATCGGGCGCCAGAGGTTCGGAGTCTTCATCCGTGTAGAGGGTGTCCTGGGCGCGGTGGCGCTGGCCGAGGTAACGGCCATGCCTCGTGGGATGGAGCTGCCCGTCCTCGGCCTCTACGTGGAGGGTGAGGTAGTCGATCACGCTCAGCACAACCACCAGGTCAAGATCCGGCTGCCTGATTGATCGTTCCCGGGCCGTCTCTGGGCCGTGCGAGGGCGCCCGAGGGCACTCAACGGCGACCGACAACGACAGTCGAGCCACCGCCGTCAGCAGCGAAACCCTAGGTCAGAGGGACCAGGCCATACGGGTTTCCGCCCAGGGGTAGCGGTCAGGCAAGATGCGGTGTTTGTTACTACCTCGCCTCGGTCACGAGCGATCCTCCTCACCTCATTCCCCCCGAGCTTGCTTGGCCATATGCTCAGCCGATCTTCACACCTCCCCCCAGGAGTGCATCCGTGCGTCGGTTGGTCACAGTCGCGTTGTTCACTGCGACTTGCATCGCAGGCTGTTCGCCCGCACCGTCGCCTGGGCACGCGCCCTCAAGGGCCAAATCCCCATCAGCGGCCAGTCCGTCGCCCTCTGCCTCGCCTACCGTCCCAGCCTGCGCGGTCTCCGTCAGAGCCGACGAAGCGCTGTCCAAGTCGGGCGACTTGCTTGTGACTGCTGTGTCTGTCAGCGACGCTGCGCTGACAGCTGCTGGAAAGATCGTGAAGCAGGCTCAGGACCTCAAGATGGTCTCTGACTCGGTATGCCGAATTGAGACCGGTGGGGGAAGGCCAAACCGAGAGACGGTGTGTGAGTCGGCAAAGGAGTTGGACAACAACGGTGGGTTGCGGGCACAGACTCAAGCGGAGACCGCAGCGGACGCAGCGCCGTTTGCTTCGAGCGATGACGTGGAAACCTTCAAAGAGCAACTGGCCGCCGTGGCAGACCCGAGTACTGCCGGCACGATCGCACTCCGTGCACAGTACTGCGACCTCCCGTAGCGGAGACCCAGTAGGTCGCGGGGTCCGAAAGCGGGTGCCTGTCGAATCCGTGTCGAAATCCCTCTGAAGCAATACCTAGTTGGGGAAGAGACGCAGGTCAATGGAAGGATGGGACTCAACCCGCAGAGCGCCTTCTAAGCGCATGGCCGCAGGCCGTGGCTAGTCGGCTACTGAACTTGATTGGGTGATGTCGGGGCGTTCGGCTGAGCGACAGGCCGCGGTGCCCTTCCTCAGACGCTCAGGCTGCGGCTTCGCCGGGGTCGTCGTCCGGGCTCAGGTAGAACCACCGGCGAACCAAGGTGTAACCGGGAGGGAGGTCGTTGCCCGTCAGTTCCTTGTACCTCGCCTTGGCCGCCTCGCTGGCCTGCTGACCGGCGGGGAGCCTCCGCCGGAAGGGGTCGCGGTCAGGGTCAAGGGAGGACTGACGAGACTCGTCCGTGGCTTCACGGCCGGAGACTGGCTCGGAATCCCCGATGTCCTCGGCGTCGTACCTCTCGCCGTCCTGCCTCGTGGCGAGATGGCCAAGCCCACGGCCAGAGTCACGGCGCCGACGATGCGGATCTTCGGCTTGTGCCTCTCGTACCAGTTCTTCGTCTTCAAGGAGGCTCAGATGTCATACGACGACCCGCCTGAGCCTCTCGACCCGTCGACGACGTCCGGCTGATCTTCTGGGCTTGATTCGGGCCGAAGTCTTGCTCTACGGTTCGCGAATGGCGATTCTGCAGGCGCTGACGAACCAGGGACGCGTAGTGGGCGGCCACTTGGCGAGCGGCAGCGTTCTCTCAGGCCACGGCGGACTCACGATCCAGCACCCACGCAACCCATTCAAGCGGCACAAGCTCAACGCCGAGACCGTGCTCGAGTGGGAGGAACTCTCGACCAGAGAAGGTGTCGCCGGCGTCATGGGCCAGGCTGCCGCGAAGGCTGCTCTGCCTGGGATGATCGGTAAGGCCGTCGGTGCCGGCCTCGGGGCTGCCATGAAATCCGGGCACACCGTCCGCGTGAACTGGGCCGACGGCAATCAGTCCATCATTGAGTTGCCGGAGAAGCTGTTCATGATCTTCTCCGTATTGCTCGAGGGCCAGCAGGTCGTAACTGATACCTCCGCGCAGGCCGAGTCTTCGGAGCCCCTCCCGGCGCAGCCTGGCGTGACCGAGAAGGTCTTGGACCTCGCTTCTTCGGTGATCCAGCGAGGCAAGCGTGGGGCACCGGCCGAGGCCGCAGCTCAGCCGGATGTTGTCGAGCAGATCGCGAAGCTCGCGTCGCTCCACGACGCTGGCATCCTCACGGACGAGGAGTTCGCGGAGAAGAAGGCTGAGCTGCTCGAGCGTCTCTGACACTTGAGGCGGCCAGTCGGTGCCCGGGCCCGGGTCGACGCGCATGATCCAAATCTCTTGGCGTGGTACTGACGCCGGTTCTCGCGCAGGTGGTTCGACTCTACTCCGCAAGATCAACCGACCGGATCTGCCGCAAGGTGAGCGTCAGGTTCAGCCACGCCCTGGGATGACTCACGGGTCGGCAGCTCGCGCCACACCTCGCCCGGGTATGGGGTCCGCCATCAGATCATTCAACGAGGCGCGTGGCGTCGGGCTCGCATGCCAGATCCCACCAGCGGCTCTTGCCCTCGACGGCTCCGTCGCGGGCCTCCACGGACCAGCGGGCGGTCTCGTCGTCCTCGCGTAGAGCAGCACGTCGCGCCGGGCGAGCCGCCCCCACACTCGCCCGCCTCGCACCGCCCCTCTGGATCAGCGTCAAGTCGTCAACTCAGCGGGTGAACCGCTGGTTGCGTGCGTCCGCCAGGGCGCGGTCGGGTCAGCGGATCAGAAGGTGCGGTGCGGCGGATGGCCTGGCGTCCTGGGCCGTCTCTGGGCCGTGCGAGGTTGCTCAACAGTGGCCAACGACGACCAATGACACCTACGCAGGCGCAGCGAGGCACCGCCCGGACCAGCGAAAACGCAGGTCGCCAACTTCTTGGGCAAGACCCAGGGCAAGAAGACAGGTCTCGCCTCACCCACCGACCTTGTTGCACGCCGAAGCGCGGTGCCGACATGCGGCACGACCCAATACCTTCCGCTGTATCCCCTGGATCTACTCAGGGGGAGTCATTGCAGAGCCGCTACAGCCTGGTGGCCGGCTTCCAGGACGACCTGTCCCAGTGCCGTGCCTGCGGCGGGAGCAAGGCTCGCCAATAGGGAGTCCACGAGTCGGCGGAGTCGACCGCGATCCGGAGCTCCGCTGGTCGCCTCAGCGTGGAGTGCCTCGGCCTGATCAGCGGCCGCAGCTTCAGCCTCACCGCCAAGGGCGAGCGCAGGCAGACTCTGACGTGCCAGTCCCGCAAAGTGGGTCAACTGAGCAACATCGAGGCCAGCCGTATTGTTTTGAGTGAAGCCTGTCTGTGTTCCGATGATCACCCCCTGTGCGTCGGTCATGTGCACATGAAAGGTAGGACCGGTCGACCTGTCCTCAGCCGCGAGAAACTCAGACACCGTGAGATCCTTTTCAGCGCAGTCAATACCGCGCGATGTTAGTTCGGGATTGCGTAGCGGAGGACCGAATTCATCCAATGCCACGATGAGGCCCTTGTCCATCAGGTACCGCGCCGCACGCTCAACTTCGCCGAGACTTAGAGGAGTACCGGCGTAGAAAGCCAACCTCGTCTGACAGAAAAGTTCCGTCGTGACGGGTGTATGGCCCTTTAGGTAGTAGCGATAGAGCCAGCGCACTAGCGCTGTGCGAGTGAAGTTGCTTCGTGCTGCTGCATCAGTTCTGCGCTTTATAACTTCGGACACCGTGCCCAAGCCGGTCACGGTCATGGAGCACTCCAGCTCCGCCATGCTGTCGTCACGGTCGATGCAATGCTCTGCTTCAAGCTGCTCCAGGGCCAGGCGGAGAACGTCCTCGCCTTGACCCATCTCCCCGCACCAGGGCGCCGCGTCAACGATCACGGTTGTCTGGCCATCTACCTGCTCGTAGATCCAACAGAGCAGGGCCAAGTCGAACGTTCGCAACGCCATGACGATGGAGCATACGACCTAAAGCGTAATCTTACGGAGAACTCGCTTGCTTAGATGGTTACTTGCTGCGCTCCTCACCTGGTCCGGCGAGGACGGCCCGATGCGCATCGAAGACCTCTGTATGTCTTGCGTCCTAGCGGGAACCACGGTGAAAGCGGCCCACTCCAGGGTGGCTGCAGCCCACTCGTTCGCCCAGGTCAGCGCCCGAACTGGCCCCAAGTGAACCCAGCTTCCCAAGGTGGGGGCTTGCCGCGTGCTCCCGTGCCCCCATCAGACTTTCCCGCACACCCGCGTACACGAGAGTGTGGGGGCCTACGCTTTGGTTCACGAGCGTCCGGGGAGGTCCCGGTAACAGGCATGTCTGTGACGGGGGTTGGGCATGGTCAGTCCGGAGATCACGCAGTGGGTGCAGCAGGCCAGCCCTGCCGTGACGGCCGCGGCGAGTGCCTACGGGGCGTCGGTGCTGACGCGGGCCCAGGACGCCGCCGCCGATGCCACGGTCGGCCTCGGGCAACGCATTCTCCAGGCGGTGTGGCAACGCCGGGACGACGCGGGCCGGGCCGAGATGGAACGCGTGGTGGACGAGGCCGCCGACGAACAGGACGACGCATACACCTCGGCCGTGCTGAGCAAGCTGCTCAAGCGCGCGTTGCAGGACGACCCCGAGCTGCGGAAAGAACTGGTCGGCATGCTGCCCGCCCCCGCCGCGGTCACCATCACGGCATCCGGCGAGCGGTCGATCGCCGCCCAGCACATCGGCACCGCGATCACCGGTGACGGTCACACCCCGCCACGGCCATGAATACGGACGATGCTGCTTCCCGGCCACGGTTCGAGGCCACCGGGCCACGGTCGATAGCGGCCGGGCAGATCGCTACCGCATACACGGGGGACGTGCTGCCCGTCGACGCGTTGTACGTGCCGGAGAGGGTCACGGCAGCCCCAGGCACCTCGAACCTGCCCCCGGCCACCCTCTGCCTCGGACGTGAGGAAGAACTGACCTGGCTGCGTCGCATCCTGACCAACCAGCAGGATGGGGCGATCACGCAAAGCGGGGCAGTGCACGGCTTGGGCGGGATCGGCAAGAGCACCCTTGCCCTGCACTATGCCCACCGCTACCGCGGCGATTACACACTGATCTGGTGGATTAACGCCGCATCCCCCGATGAGATCCAGACATCCCTCACCAACCTCACGCATACGCTGGCCCCTGGCTGGGCCGCCACAGCAGCACGCGCGGCGCAGGTGGCGTGGGTAATGCAGTGGCTGGCCTGGCATCCCGGCTGGCTGCTGGTCTACGACAACGTCGAGAACCCCGACGACCTCGCCCCCTACACCGGGGCGCTCCCCCAGGGGCACCACCTGGCCACCAGCCGCCGCACCACAGGCTGGCCCGACAGCGCCGCCACGCTGACCCTGGGCAACCTCAGCGCCGATGACGCGGCCACGCTGCTGTGCCGTCTCGCCTTCAAGGACACCGCCCCCACGCCACGGCAGCAGGCCGACGCTCGCGCCCTGACCGCCGACCTGGGGCACTTCCCGCTAGCGATCAAACAAGCCGGCGCCTACCTCGCCCAGAACCGCGGCATCAGCCTCGCTGCCTACCGCCGACGTCTGAGCACCAAATTCGGCAAGGCCGCCCACGGTATCGACGCCGAACGCACCATCGCCCGCATCTGGAACGTCACTCTACGTACCTTGGAAGAGGACTATCCCCTCGCCGTGGAGGTCCTGCACACCGCCGCCTGGCTCGCCCCCGACGACATCCCCCACACCATGCTCACCCCGCCCGGCGGCGATCCGGACGACGTCGCGGAAGCCATCGGCACTCTGGCCGCCTACAGCATGGTCAGCGACAACGGCACCACCGTCACCGTCCACCGCCTGGTACAAGCCATTCTGCGCACCCCCCGGCCTACCGATGGCATCCAACTACCCCGGCACCCGCAAGGACGGGACCGCGCCGAACAAGCAGTCCTCCATAGTTTGCCCCCACTCTTGGGCCAGGACACCACCGCCGACAGTCAGTGGGACACCCTCATCCCCCATCTGGTTACCCTCGCCGCTACCACCCCGCCGGGACACCACAACGCTGCCCTCACCGACGCGTACACCACAGCTGCCAACCGTCTCCACCAGCAAGGCCACACCGCCCGCACCATCCCCCTGCTGAAGGCCGCCCTCAGCCAGCGCGAGCAGGTCCACGGCGACACCCACCCTCACACCCTGACCAGCCGCGGCAACCTCGCCTACGCCTACCTGGAGGCGGGGAATCTGGCACGGGCCATCCCCCTGTTCGAGGCCACCCTCCCCCAGTACGAGCAGATCCTCGGCGACACCCACCCCCAGACTCTGGCCAGTCGCATTCACCTCGCAGGCGCCTACCAGAAGGCGGGGCACCTGACACGGGCCATCAACCTGTACGAGGCCACCCTCACCCAGTACGAGCAGATCCTCGGCGACAGCCACCCCCACACCCTCGCCAGCCGCATTCATCTCGCGTACGCCTATCGGGAGGCGGGGGACCTGGAGCGGGCCATCAGGCTGTACGAGGCCACCCTCACCCAGTGCAAGCAGATCCTCGGCGACACCCACCCCCACACCCTGGCCAACCACAGTCACCTCGCGGGTGCCTACCAGGAGGCGGGGGACCTGGAGCGGGCCATTGCCCTGTACGAGGCCACCCTCACCCAGCGCGAGCAGATCCTCGGCGACACCCACCCTGACACCCTGCATGGTCGCCACAACCTCGCCTGCGCCTACCTGGAGGCGGGTGACCTGACACGGGCCATCAACCTGCTTGAGACCACCCTCAACCAGTACGAGCAGATCCTCGGAGACACCCATCCCCAGACCCTCGCCAGCCGCAACCACCTCGCAGGTGCCTACCAGTCGGCGGGGCATCTGAGACGGGCCATCAACCTGTACGAGGCCACCCTCACCCAGCGCGAGCAGATCCTCGGCGATACCCATCCTGACACCCTCGCGAGCCGTAACAACCTCGCGTACGTCTACCTGGAGGCGGGGGACCTGGAGCGGGCCATTGCCCTCTACGAGGCCACCCTCACCCAATGCGAGCAGATCCTCGGCGACACCCACCCCAAGACTCTGGCCATCCGCATTCACCTCGCAGGTGCCTACCAGAAGGCGGGGGGCCTGACACGGGCCATCAACCTGTACGAGGCCACCCTCACCCACTGCGAGCAGATCCTCGGCGACACCCACCCCAGCACCCTCGTCAGCCGCAACAACCTCGCAGGTGCCTACCAGGAGGCGGGGAACCTAGAGCGGGCCATCAGTCTGTACGAGGCCACCCTCACCCAGAGCGAGCAGATCCTCGGCGACAGCCACCCCCACGCCCTGGCGAGTCGCAACAACCTCGCGTACGTCTACCTGGAGGCGGGAGACCTTGAGCGGGCCATCCCTCTGTACGAGGCCACCCTCACCCAGAGCAAGCAGATCCTCGGCGACAGCCACCCCCAGACCCTCGCCAGCCGCAACAACCTCGCAGGTGCCTACCAGGAGGCGGGGGATTTGGCTCGGGCCATCCCTCTGTACGAGGCCACCCTCACCCACCGCGAGCAGATCCTCGGTGACGCCCACCCCGACACCCTGCTAAGCCGCAGAAACCTCGCAGGCGCCTACCGAGCCGCCCACGCTGTACAGCAGAGAAGTACAGCAAACTCAACGACCGCAGCTGACCCTCAGCAGCCGTCGACGAACGACTAACCAGCCCATCAGACCCTAATGCCCCCCAGCCGAGAGTTCGGGACGAAGAGGTCATGCCAGGTCCGTTCCAGATGATTGAGGGAAACCACGCGGAACAGAGGGTGGCCTTGAGTATCATCGCGGCGTGGAGACAGCAGCCAACCACGATCTCAATGTCTTCTGCCGCCAGATTCGGGAGCGTTCGCGCGAGCACCAAGAAGCAATGACAGTAGCCGCGGAGCGGGGCTGGGCGTCAATCGAAATCGGCATCTTGCGGCAAGAACTCGACTCGATGGTACGAGTCATCTATCTCCTCAGGCAGCCGAGCGCGCTCCGTGCTGACCTTGTGGCTTCGTCTATCTCCGGCGACCGTTGGAAAATACCGACTGACAAGGGGAAGATGAAGGCGGTCACAGACCGTGACATGGTTGAAGTAGCTGAACGCCTAAACGGTTGGACCCGGAATGTATATGAGTTCGGCTGCCGGTTCATCCACCTTTCCAGCGCCCACGACTATCTAGCACGACCCGTTTCAGGCCCTTCCCATTGAAGAACGAGAGATCATAGCTAAGTACATCAACCACTACCACGGTCACCTCGGCGAGGGTATTTCTGCCAGCTCTAGTTTCAATGACATCCTTGTCTACGTGCCTTCCATCTTGAAGAAGATTTCTACGAACCTGGAGCACGAGTTGAAGACCCTCGAAGGAGATGGCTGCGTTTAGTGGACGTCCTGCGGCTCACGGTCTTTGAAATTCTTGCCACCGCGCGAGCTTCTGTGCATCGTTGGAACCCGGGCCCCCACGCGCCGACGTCACCAAATATCCTGCGCGTGGTGAGCTTCTGCTCTGGAGGTTCCGTGGACGCCACCGCCCCCACCCGTCCTGAACGGCTCTGGTCAGCGGGAGGTCTTACTGCGAGCGGTCCCCATGCCTCATCCCTGCGGGGAATATCAGAAGCTGTTGTCTTTTCGATCTTGAGAGATGCGCGTCGAACGGGAGTCTCGATCGGGTGGTCGCGGGGCGTTGGACGCATACGAACAGGGCCTCCTGAACAACTCGTTGGTGTCGAATCACCGAGCAGCAGGAGGCCCTGGTGCAGCAGTCTTGCGTGCCGATGGCCGGGCAGTCCAGCGCGGTCACCTGGGAGTGTGACTGCCTGGCTCACCGGTTCGGAAAC
>NZ_JBEYXD010000143.1:0-14126 GCF_040644975.1 Streptomyces sp. NPDC046900
TGACCCTCGAAGAAGATCAGGATGATCAGAAGATCGCGAAGTGGGTCACCGTTCATCCGCCGATCAGCGGTCCGTTTTCACCCGTCGCCGAGACCTCGGAGATGGAGGCGTGGGCGCTGGAGCACGGGAAGGGAATCTGGTTCAGCCCTGCAGGCGACCTTTCTTGGCCAGACTTCGAGTTCGATCGACAGATCGAGGGGCCCAGCGCGCGGGCGATACCGTCGTGAACTGGGCCGTGTTCTTCAATACAGGGGACATCGCGGGATCCTCATGGGACGTCAATCCAGGAGAGATCTAGCACCACTGGTAGGTCGCCCCGCTTTGGATCGCAACTGACGGCTGTCGTGGCGAGTCAGCGGTAGCAGATGAGGGTGCAGGCGATGCTGGTGAAGGCCAGGAAGTGGCTGGCTTCAACGCCCTGCGTGACTTCCACCTCGAGGCAGCTCAGTGCCATCTTCTCGTCGTGCTCTGGTCAGACTGACCAGGCCCCCACCTCAGCCGCCCTACGGCGAGCACCTGGGGAAATGAATTACGTGATCGTCCACAGCCTGCCCGTGTGAACATCCTGCGCATCAGGACGGCTTTATCCCTTCCTGAAAATGATGGGGGTAGGGGTTGAGGTATCGGAACGCGTTACGGCCGCACCCGGGATTCGGGTGCGGCCCCATATATGCGGTCCATCTGGGCGATGCGGTCAGTCCTCCGAGGGGATGCGAGCGGCGATCTCCCGCGCCGGCCGGTCCGCCTCGGCGGACATCGGTCCGCCGGCCTGGGCAACCATCACCAGCAAGCGCAGCAGATCATGCGCCTCCAGAGGAGGGCCAGGCGCTCGATCGTGTGCTCGACCGGAGCGAAGTCGATCTCGTCGAGGTCGAGGTGATCGTAGGCGTGCATGAACGGGCAACGGCGTCGACTCCCGGTCGGTCACACGCCTGCGGTGACGAGAACAGCCTCGGCCGGCGAGGGCACCGGTTGGGCTGATGAGCGAAGTGTGGTCGTGAAGGGCGGTCCGCCTCTCGGCGAAAGGTTCCATGAGGCTTCAGCCGAATGATCGCCTTTATGGGCGACAGGTGAGGCCCAGGGACACTGCCCCTCACCATCACGCGTTGTACAACCATAGGCACCCGGCACATGATCCGCCCGCCGCGGTGCTGATCTGAGCGTCGTGTCTCAAGTCCTCGCTGCCCGTGCTGGGCCGCAAAGAGAGAAAGAGCCGTTAGGTGGAAATGCGAGGATATATCCTGGTCTGTTAGCCGCGGATTGTGAATCGCTGGTACCGGCGGCTGCCAGACGGAAGGCGAAGGGGGCTTGTGGAGGCTTGGTCCTCCCTTCAGGTCAGTGAGGGCTTCGCATGGTTCACCCCATGGGCCGGCACTCAGAATCTGGTGGCGGTGCCGGTGTACCCGCTCAGCCGGTGGTCGGACATCCGGGGGTATTCCGTGACCTGCTTCCCATGGCGGTATGGGCCAGCGATCACGACGGGCGTGTATGGCAGTGGGCGCTGGCCGCGGAGGATCTGCTGGGCTGGCGGGCCAGTGACATGCTGGGCCAGTACGGGATTTCCCTGCTGGTTCCGGAGTCCAACCGAGAACTGGCCCGGGAGCTCATTGCGCAGGCCCATGCGGGAGAGCCCGTGGTGGGGGCGTATCCGGTGCTGCACAGGGACGGGCATCTGGTCGAGATGGAGATGTGGATCTCTCCGATCCCCGATCCCCAGGGGCGACCTGGCACGCTGGTGATCGCCGCCGAGACCTCTGCCGTGCGGCGGATGCGGGACTCGCTGGCCGCCCTCGAGGGCCTGTTCGGCCAGTCGCCGATCGGCCTGGCGCTCTTTGATTGCGAGCTGCGTTTTGTGCGGGTCAACGATGCGCTGGCCGCCATGAACGGCCTGTCCCCGGCCGGGCATGTGGGCAAGCAGATCGGCGAGGTAGCGCCCGGCATCGACCATGTGGCAGCGGAGGCCTCCATGCGGCAGGTGCTCAAGACCGGCCGCGCCGTGGTCGACCTGCGGACCGGTCGCACTGCGGCCAGACCCGACCAGGACCGAATCTGGTCGTGTTCCTACGCCCCATTGACTGACAGCGACGGCGAGCCACTCGGCGTGATCGCCTCGGTCATCGACATCACCCAGGGGCAGGTCGACCACGTGCGGGCCGAGCAGGCGCGCCAGCGGTTCGCGCTGTTGGCTGAAGCCGGTGAGCGCATCGGCACCACCTTGGACCTTCGGCAGGCAGCTCAAGCACTGGCACAGATGCTCGTGCCCCAGCTCGCCGACACCGCCGAGGTGCTCCTGCTGGAGGCAGTGCTGGCCCCCGACGACGTCGGTGTATCCACGCATGGGCTGCTGCACTGCCTGGCCGTGGCAGGGCCCGGTTCTGCTGCACCGGCGCAGCGGTCCGCACTCGAGGTCACCTACCGTGTCCCTCCAGACTCGGTGTATTCGACTTCTCTCACCGAGGGGCGTCCCCGCACGGTGCCGCTGCCCCTCCCGGCGCTGAAGGCCGTGCCGGCCGGCCCGGGCTGCGGCCTGTTCGCCGCCAGTTCGCCGGGCTGGGCGCGCGTCATCCCGTTGTATGCCCGGGGCAAGGTGCTGGGTCTGGTGATCGCCACCCGCACCCGCAGTGAACCGTTCGACGAACAGGACACCGTGCTTATCGACGAGTTGGTGGCCAGGGCCGCTTTGAACTTCGACAACGCACGCCTGTATGCCAGCCGCCGCGAAGCGGCCCTCACCTTGCAACGCAGTTTCATCAAGCCGCTGCCCACCGTACCCGGGCTTGAGCTGGCCAGCGGCTACCTGCCCGCCAGCAGCGACAACGAAGTGGGCGGCGACTGGCTCGACGTGCTCACGCTTCCCGACAGCAAGACCGGCCTGATCATCGGGGACGTCATGGGCCACGGCATCCGAGCCGCAGCCGTCATGGGCCAACTACGCGTCGTGGCCCGCACCCTGGCCTGTCAGAACGTCCCACCGGGCCGCCTGCTGCACTACCTGGACAACACCGTCGCCGATCTCGGCGACTGCGAACTGGCCACCTGCGCCTACGCCGTCTACGACCCCGCCACGTCCAGCTGCCTGATCACCAGAGCGGGCCACCCTCCACCCGCCCTCGCCGACCCCCACGGCACGGTCAGATTCCTCGACGCCCCCTGCGGTGCCCCACTGGGCACCGGCCTGGACGATCCCTTCGACACCGAGCACGTGCCACTGCCACCGGGCACCCTCCTCGCCCTCTACACCGACGGACTCATCGAAAGCCACCACACCGACCTGGACCACGGCCTCAACCAGCTCGCCCGAGCACTGCGCAAACCGAACCGGACACTGGAGGAGACCCGCGACCGCCTCCTCACTCACCTACTCCTCACGCCCTCACAAGACGACGTCGCCGTTCTCCTCGCCCGGCCCCGCTACCGGTAGCTCATTGAACTGGGCGATAGCGCGGGTTGACGGCAAGGCGGGTTGGTCCTAGGGCCTGTTCCAGGTTCGGATCCGCGATGCGGCCGTCGGCCGCCGCGGTCCACAGGGTGGACCGCGTGGTGTCGCCCCGCGAGGTGCGCAGCACCATCGCCAGCAGCACGGTGCACAGAGCAGAGAGGATCGCAGCGGTGCCCTCGCCCTCGCGTCGCGCCTCACCGCGCATCAGGGCGCTCAGCATACGCAGCACCTCGTCGCTCTCGGCCGACTGCCCGAAGGAGACGTGCACCGGGTCGGGCAGGCTTGCGAACAGCAGCGAGCCCGTACCGGCGTCGAAGGTGTAGTGCCCGCAGAAAAGGTCGATGACGGGCTTGCCGCCGTGCTCGCTGCGCGTGGTCACGAACACGTCGTCGGCGGTCTCCGTCGTCCCCGTCGGGCCTGCTTCGCCGTCGGTGATCACCCGGTGCGGGCCGCCGCTCGGGATCATCACCACGTCTCCGGGGTGCAGGTCGAGCAGGACCGTGCCCACCTGCAACCGGCATGCGCCTTCCAGCAGCACGTGGAAGGGTGCCTCCAGCTCGCCGTATGCCGGCACGTCCATCCTGGTACCGGCTCCGAGCAGGCAGCGCTTGTCGAGGCCGGCCTCGAGGCGGGCCATGCGCAGCAGTCGGCTGACTGAGTCCATGATGAGACTTTCGGGCAGGAAAGCGAGACGATCGAGTCTAGTTGTACCAGTGGCCGCGCCGCAGACTCGAGACATGGAGATCACTACAGCGCTCACCGCGGATATTCTGGTCATCGGCTTCGGCAAGGGCGGCAAGACCGCCGCTCGTGTGCTCGCCGACGCCGGCCGCCGAGTGGTCCTGATCGAGCAGTCCGAGAACATGTATGGCGGGACCTGCCCGAACGTCGGCTGTGTACCGACCAAAATGCTCGTCCACTACGCGAACTCCAAGCGCCTCAAGGACGACGCGCAGGAGTTCTTCGCCCACTCGATCGCCGGCGTCCGCGCGCTGACCAGTGCCTTCCGCGCCGGCAACTTCGATGCGCTGAACGGCAAGGACACCGCGACGGTCATCACCGGCACGGCCCGGCTCGTCGATCCGCACACTGTCGCCGTCGGAGAGGGACCGGACATCATCACCGTCACCGCCTCCACGATCCTGGTCAACACCGGGTCCGAGCCGGTGATCCCCCCGATTCCCGGCCTCGCGAGCAGCTCCCACCTTGTCTCCAGCACGGAGCTCACCCGCACGCAGAACCTGCCCGAGCGGCTCGTCGTCCTGGGAGGCGGATACCTCGGCCTGGAGTTCGCGGGCATCTACCGGCACTTCGGCACCGAGGTCACGGTCCTCGAAGCAGCCGGCCGGCTCCTGCCACGGGAGGACGAGGACATCGCCCAGTCCGTCGAGGAGATCCTCACCGGCGATGGCATCCGCGTCATCACCGGCGCGAAGGTCACCGAGGTACGTGACAGCGGCGCCGTCTCGACGGTCATGTACGAGAAGGACGGGCGGACACACAGTGTCGAGGCCTCCGCGCTGCTGCCCGCCACCGGGCGCCGACCCGTCACGGACGGCCTCCGACTCGATGCCGCCGGCGTCCGGACTGCGCCGAACGGCGCGATCGTGGTGGACGAATACCTGCGCAGCAGCCAACCGCACATCTACGCACTCGGCGACGTCAACGGAGGCGAGCAGTTCACCTACATCTCCCTGGACGACGCGCGCATCGTCCTGGACCAGCTCCTGGGTGAGGGCAAGCGCACCACGAGTGACCGCAGGGCAGTGCCTCACACCCTGTTCATCACACCCCCGCTCGCCACCGTGGGACTGACCGAGAGCCAGGCGCGTGCGCAAGGACTCAACATCAAGGTCTCGCGGGAGAAGGTCGCGGACATCGTGGCCATGCCCCGCGCCTACACCGTCGAGGAGACCCGCGGCGTCATGAAGTTCGTCGTGGACTCGGACACCGACCTGATTCTCGGGGCCGCTCTGCTCAGCATCGACGCTCAGGAGATCATCAACACCGTCGCGCTCGCCATGCGGCACAACATCACGGCCACGCAGCTCCGCGACTCGATCTACACCCACCCGAGCTCGACCGAAGCCCTCAACGAGGTCTTCGACAAGGTCCTCTAACTAACCTACCTAGCTGTGCACGGCAGGCATCTACCCAGCCACAGCGTGCGACCAGGCCCAGGTCGCATGCCTCAACACCCTTCACGTGGCATCGACGGAAGCCCGCATCTGAGCGGGATGCAACTGCCATCCAACCATGAGACGAATAGGACAGGTCCAAAGAACGGCGGGAACCCGTGCATACGTCGAGGAAAGGCCCAACCCGCTGAGAGGGTGCAGAAGGAGGGGAAAGCCATCGCCCTCGCTCTGCGGCCGGAGCCAGTCGACGTTCGCGCGATCTACGACGTGCGCGCCAACGACGCCGACTGCCAGACGCAGCGCTCACCACCTCAATCACCCACGTGCTCGCACACCAGGCACCACGGCGCTCCTGACCGTTGTCCGGCTCAGTCCTCCTTGCGAACGAAGGCATGCCTCAACGCGGGAGCTGAACGAGATCGACCAGCCGTCCCGCCTTCCAGAAGAGACAAAGAACCATGCAGCAGAAGAACAGACCTTTCGAACTTGCCGATGTCCAGATGCGCGCGCGCGAACTCGCCGACGGCGTATACGCAGTCATGGCGACAGACGTCGACGACACCGACCACACCGCGACCAACGCCGGCTTCGTCGTGGGTGATTCGGGAGTGCTCGTGGTCGAATCCCTGAGCAACGGCCGTTTGGCGTCCCAGGTCATCGGCGAGGTGCGCAAAATGACCGCGCTGCCCATCCGGTTCTTGGTCAACACCAGTTTCCACGGCGATCATTGCTTCGGAAATTTCGCCTTTCCTGCGCAGACGGTGATCATTCACCATGAGGCGACCAAGCGTGTGATCGACGAGCGCTTCGAGCAGGACCGCGCCTTCATGATCGACTTGCTCGGCGCGGACGCCGGCATCGAGGAGGCGGTAGCCCGCTCAGCGGACGTTACGGTCTCCGGGTCGTGCTCCGTAGACCTGGGGGGCAAGCATGTGGACATCGAGCACATCGGCTACGCCCAGACCGACGGCGACCTGGTCGTCCGCATACGCGAAGACAACATCGTCTTCGTCGGGAACATGCTGCAGGCGCCGCCCCCGGCATACCCCTGGCTGTTGGAGGGGCGGGCCGACGAGGCGCTCGTCACCTACCGGCGCCTGCATGACATCCTCGACGATGACACCCTGATCGTGCCGGGCCACGGCCGGACTATGCGCCGTGCAGACATCCTGCACTCGATCACCTACCTCGAGAAGCTGACCAGCCTGGCACGGGACGCGCAAAACAAGGGATTGTCAGCCGCTCAGGTCCGCGAAGCGCTCGCGATGAAGGAATACAGCGACTACAGCATGTACGAATTCATCCACTTCCAGGTCAACATCCCCGCAGTGCTGAACGCGAAATGAGCAGCGTGCGCACAACCGCGGCACTGAGAAGTGAGGCGTCCCCCGGAGTGTGGACATGGGGGTTCATGCTGCGAGTGTGAGTTTACGTGCTCTCTGCTGTTGTTGTTCGAATTCGACTGGCGAGAGGTAGTTGAGGGCGCTGTGGCGCCTGCCGGCGTTGTAGTAAGTGAGCCACTGGAAGATCTCCAGCCTCGCCTGACGCATCGTGAAGAACAGCCTCTGGTGCATCGTCTCCCTCTTGAGTCCCTGCCAGAACGACTCGGCGAAGGCGTTGTCGTAGCTCGAGCCGACCCGGCCCATACTCCTGCGGATCCCGAAACCGTCGCAGACCTGCGCGAACGCGGCCGATGCGTACTGCGAGCCCCTGTCCGCATGGAAGATCACCCCGTCCACGTGGCCGCCGCAGGTCGCCACGGCCATCGTCAGGGCGTCGATGGCCAGTTCCGTGCGCATGTGAGTGGCCATCGACCAGCCGAGCACTCGGCGGGAGCAGATGTCGATGACGCAGGCGAGATACAGCCACGTCCCGCCGGCCTGCACGTATGTGATGTCGCCGCACCACTTCTCGTTCAACTGCCTGGCGGAGAAGTTGCGTTGGACGAGATCCAGGGCCGGTGGTGCAAGCCGGTCGGGGACCGTGGTGCGCTTGCGGCGCCGTAGGTGCCGGCCCTCGATACCGTGCCGGCGCATCAGGCGCTCGACCCGCTTGCGGTTGATGGTGTGCCCGAAGCCGCGCAGCTCCGCAATGGTGCGCCGGACTCCGTAGGTGCCCTTGTGCTCGGTATGGATCTCGCGGATCTCCACGAGCAGGGCGTCGTCGGCGGCCTGCCGCTCTCGACGGGCCTTCGCGCCGGCGAGCCACCGGTGGTAGCCCGAGCGCGAGACCTCAAGGACCCGGCATATCCGCTGAACGCCGAAGACTTCTGCGTGGGCGGAGACGAAGTCCCAGCATGGGGTATCCCCTGCTCGCAGAGCTTGGGGAGGGGTCTTCACTTCATCTCCTTCGCGAAATAGGCGGCTGCCCGACGCAGGATCTCCCGCTCGAGTTCCCATTCCTTCTCTGCCTTGCGCAGCCGGCCGTTCTCCGCGCGCAGCCGGGCCAGTTCCTCGTCCCGTCTCTCCGCGCCCTGCTCGCCGCGGCCGTGATCGCGGCCCGCCTGTTCGTCGGCCTGGCGCACCCAGCTCCGCAGGGTCTCACCGGTCACCCCGACATCCGCCGCGACCGCCGCATACGTGCGCTTCCCGCCCGCCGCACGGTACAGCGCGACAGCATCGTTCCTGAACTCCACCGGATACGGAGACCTACGTCCCACCAGGACACCTTCCCTCGGATCTGCAAGATCCATTGTCAGAGTGTCCACACCACGGGGGTCGCCTCAGATCGCTGCTCCACCACTTGGCGGGACAGCATCGAACTGACGCCGGCACGACGGAGCCCCGGCTCGATCCCCCGCGGCCGGGACTACGTCGTCAAGGACTCGCACACAGTCACCAACACGCCCCGACGGAGCCCATCTTCAGCCGAATTAGCGCCGTTTGCGCTTTTTCGCGGAGCGCTTGGCTGCCGGGCGCTTCCGTTGGGAGTTGGGCTTCGCCTTGCGCGGATGGCTGGTGAGCGCGGCATTCCTGTCGCTGCGGTATGCCCGCCAGGCGTGGCGGGCTGCTTCGGCGATGGCGGGGTCAGGGTGGTGGGTGAGCTGTTGTGCGAGGAAGGCGGATTGGTACGGGTCTGCGTCCGCGAGTGCGGTGAGCAGGGGCGGGCCGCCGCCGGGCCAGTCGGCCGCGGCCTTGTCGAAGGCCGCGTGTACCTGGACCGGCAGCTCCGGTTCGTGCTGCTCGGGAGCGGCGGTCAGGCGGTGGGTGAGAGAGGCCGCTTGGCGCACTGCTTCGAGTTCGTCGACCAGGAGCACCGCGCGGGCTGCGGAGGGCACCGCGGAGGCGTCGGGCGTCAGGCCTCGCTCGCGCAGGGCGCGTTCCGCGTAGCCGCCGAGCACCGGGTCGGCCAGCTGGGCGTGCAGTGCATGCGCGGGTGCGGCCGTCAGGTCGAGCAGGCCGAGCAGCGCGCGCCGGTCGGCGGCGTCCGGCCCAGGACGGGTGGCGGCGAGCGCGGCCAGCAGTGCGGGCCAGCCGTCGGCGCCGCGTTCGGTCAGCCAGTCGCCGAGCACCTGACGGGCCGCGGCCGGCGGCCAGTGCTGAGCAGCGGCCACCAGCCGGTCCGCAGCCCAGGTGCGCACCTGTGGCTGGGTGGGGAAGGCGCCGTCGTCGGCCCCGCTGGCGCCCAGGAGGAGAGCGTCGCGCAGCAGGGCCGAGCCGAGTGGGGTGAGGGTGAGCGCGTCGCCGGTGCGCTCGGCGATGCCGAGTCCGGCCAGCCGGTCCATGACGCGTGCCAGGCGGGCGGCGGCCGGCTGCAGGTCGTCGCGGTCCGCCTCGTTCAGTGCGGGGATGCCGGTGACCGCGGACAGGGCCTCGGGAGCGGGGAGTTCATACGGACCGGTGGCCGGGACGGACGCATCGGGGGCGGCCTGGTGCCCCAGCGGAACGATCCACAGCTCCTCCTGTGCGGCCTGCCGGGCTACCGACTGGGCCACCCCGGCCTGCTGGTAGAGGAAGTAGAGCGGGCCGAGGTGTTCGCCGGGGAACTCCTCGGCGGTTTCCTCGTCTGTGGCCAGCTGCGCCAGCAGCGCGCCCAGGAGGTCCAGGGCGAGCCCGGCCAGCTCGGCAGGCCCGCCGTGCTGCCATACCTCGGCGGTCGGCCCCGGGATGGGTGCGCCGTGCGCGTCGACGGTCAGGAAGCTGCTGTCCAGCGCCAGCTCACGCACCTGCTCATCCGCGGTGTCCGGGTTGGCGGCTGCCTGCGCGAGGGCCTGCGGCAGCGGCGCGGCGCGCAGTTGGGCGGCCTGCTCTTCGGGGGAGGCTGGCAGGGGCGGTGGAGGTAGCGGGGAAGGCTTTGAGCCGAACGTCTCGAGGTGCTGGGTGGCCAATTCGCCGACGATGCCGAGCAGCGGCGCGGGGCTGCGGCCGCCGGGTGCCAGGTGCGCGTACGGGCCGCGCAGCAGGGCGTCGAGCCCAGCTGCCGTCCAGCGGTCCGAGAGCACGCTGGCCTGGGCGTCGTACCAGGCGTCCTCCTGCTCCTCCGGGACGTCCGGCTCGCCTTGCGGGGCGTCGGGGATCAGCGGCGCCTGACCGGATGGGGGCCGCACCTGCTCGCCCAGGGCCACGGCCTGCAGACGCCCGGCAAGCAGGGAGCGGGCCTGCCGGGAGCGTTCTCCAGTCAGCGCGCGTAGCCAGCCGGCTGCGGCGAGCGGGCCGTCCGCGACGGCGAGGCCGAGCGCCGTCTGCCGCTGTGCATACGGGCGGGCGGCGAACGCCTCCAGCCAGGCGCGCACGGCCCGCGCGTCGGCGGCCTCCACGCCCTCGGCCCGCAGCAGGTTGCCGTACAGCCGCGCCCAGGTGACGCGCTGCGGGCTGGTCATCATCTGAGCGAAGCCCTCCGCCAGCTCCTGCACCCGGGCCACCAGCCTGGCGTGCCGTTTGGCGTTGAGCCTGCCCGCTTCATGGGTACGGTCGGCGAGCGCGACCACCGCAGACGAAAAGCCGGGCAGCTCGGCCTCGGTTGCGCTCACGTACAGCGGCAGCAGGGTGTGCAGCAGCTCCTCCACCAGCTCCTCAGTAGGCTCCGGCAAGCCGGGCCGGCAGCGCGCCCCGCTCAGCGCGAGCAGGCCGAGCACAGCCTCGGCGGCACGTGCATCGAGCGGAGTGCCGCGCCGCTCGGCCCAGGCGAGAAAGGACGCAAGGTCAAGTCGCAGAGGTGTAGGGGTGCTCACCCGGGCAGCGTAGCGGCACAGCACAGCAGCCCGTGCCGCAAGAAGCCCGCTTCACCCGCACCAAGTGGTGCACCGCAGCGGACGGAGCCGGCCGTCTATCTCGGCCATCTTCTGGTGGAACCTCGCCGACATGCTCCCGGTCTTGAGACGCTGCACCTGCTGCAGTTCGTCTCCGACGACGGCTACCGGCGCATGATCGGCAAGCAGCTCAACCTCACCGAGGCCCCGGCACCGCCCGGCCCGGCGGATCTTCTTCGGCCAGCGCGGCGAGCTGCGCCAGCACTACCGCGAGGGCATGGACCAGCTTGGGGCGCTGGGACTGGCGCTGAACGCTGTGGAACAGCGTCTCTGATCAGCTGAGCGATCCTGAGTGGGATTGAGTTTCCGGGATCGTTTCCCACCGGGGTGGGGAGGCGTGGGCGTGAAGGTGGAATCCCGCGCCGAGTGCCGTTCCTCGTGGCCGGTGGCCGGTGGTGGGTGTGCTGATCGTGTTCACGCCCTGGTGTCGGTGGGCTGCGCGGGGCAGCCGGGTCCGGTCCGTGTGAGCGTGTCCCTCCGGACGCTGGCCGGCAGGACCGCGAGGCCGTGCCGGGGAGGGTGCCCTGCGTCGCCTGGGCGCGGGGCGTGGGGAACGACGCCGGGTGGAGCCGGTCTTGGTCCGGTCCTTCCGGCTGGTCTTGGCAGTCGGTGTGACGACCGCGTTCGCTTCCAGGTTGTCGAGGACCGTCCGGATCACCATGTGGCCGCTGGCGCGGTCGGAAACGGTCGTGGCCTGGTGGGCCAGGCCGCGGGCTGCGATACGGCGCCAGGCACCGTGGTCGCGGTCGCCCTGCCAACCGCAGTCCTGGTGGGGGCAGATGGCCCATTTCCATCCCGGGATGGTGGGCTGGTCGGGGGCTTTGCGGTGCCGCAGCGGGGTCAGGCAGTGCGGGCACAGTTTGGAGGTGTTGCGGGCTGGAACCGTGACGACGGCGATGCCCTGTTCGGTGGCGAGGTGCCGCATGCGGTCGGCGATCTGTCCGCGGACCTGCTGGGACAGGCGGGTGTTCAGGGTGCGGCCCATGCCCCCCGCTTCCATCGACCGCAGATCCTCGACATAGACCACCGTGGCCCCGGCCGCGATGGCCTGGTCGACGGCCCACCTGGCGGCAGCCCACGCGAGCGCGTCGTTGAGGTTCGACCGGCGGTTGGACACGTGCTGGATCTCGCTGCGCAGCACGTCCAGCTTGGGGGCACGCTGGTGGTCGTCGTGGCCTGCGATCAGCCGTTCATACTGGTCGGCCTTGGTGTGCAGTCGCTCCGAGAGGCGGCGCAGGCGGTGCTGCTTGGCGAGCACACCGGCGGCCCGGAACTGGGCGCCGGCACCGAGCGCGGTGATCCGCCCGGCACCGTTCAGTTGCACGGCGCCCGCGCTGAGGAGCGTGTTCAGGCCCCAGTCCACGCCGAGCGCCACCGTATGACCGGTGCGGTGGGCCTTGGGGACGGCGTGGGTGTAGGCCAGGTCAGCGCGCACGGTGTCACCCGCGAGGCGAAGGGTGGGAAGGTGGAGCACCGCCGCTGCGGGGACCGTCGGCGGCAGCGCGATGGGGCAGGCCACCCATGTCCAGTCCCGGTAAGTGGCCGGGTCGGGGCGGGTGGGCAGCTGAAGCCGTAGCAGCGCCTGCCCGGTGTCGGTTTCGGAGCGTTCGATCGTGGCCTGCTGCCCGTCGCACGCGGCGAGCAGCAGCAGGCGCGCCACCTTCGGGGCGCCTTCGAGTTCGAACACGTCCACGGGCAGACGGCCGTTGGCCTTGAGATACGTGACCACCTGCCGGGTGCGGGCCTTGATGATGCTGGACGGCAGATGCTCCCCGCCACAGATCGCCGCCCGAACCTGATCCCACTCTCTCGGGGTGCGCTTGCTCGGATCGGCCGGCCACGTCGCCAGCACCCCCAAAACCACATCGGCGCGCCACTTCACCGAGCGCAGCGCCCGCCCGGCCTGCTCCTGGGCCATGCGCACGATCCGGTCGTTGACCTTCACGCCCTCGGGCGGGGCGGCACTCCAGCCCAGACGGCGCAGCGCCATCCACGCCTTCGACGGCAGTTTCCGGCCGCCCGCGTCGACGCCGGAGGCCAGCACTTCAACATCGCTGGTATTGCAGTGTTCGTCCAGCAGGGCGGCGGCCATGTTGGACACGAGGTCCGCGCACCAGCCGACGCGTAACGTCACGTCGGACGGCGACAGGCGTTCGCCGGTCTTCTCGTCCACGCCTGTGCGCACAAGGGTGCGGGCGCACGCGGTGCGGGAGGTCTTGCCCTTACCGATCGGCAGCTTTCGACTCACGCGGCGCGCCCTGCGTCGCACTGGGCCGACTCGGCCAGCAGGCGACGCCGGTTCTCAGCCGACCGCATCCCATACAGGCGGCCGGCGAACATGGTGACCAGCGACACGAAGTCCCCAAGGAGTTCGTCCCGGCTGCCGAGCTTCTTCGGGTGCAGCACCTCAAGACTCGCGCCGTACACAGACAGCAGGTGCTTGAGCCAGCCGCCACCAAACCGGGCGAGCCGGTCCTCGTGCGTGACCCGCACGACGGTCACCGAGCCGTCAGCAACGGCCCGCAGGAGCCGACTCAGACCGGGCCGGTCCTCCCGCAGGCCAGAGGCCCGGTCACGGAAGACCTTGACGATCTCCCCGGTGGAGGTGGCCCGCAGCTCCTTCTCCTGCGCCTGAAGCAAGGATTCCTGCCCGTGGGAGCCGGACACGCGCACGTACAGGCCCTCCAGGCGGACACGCTCGCCACCAGTGGAGACCTTCATCGCCTCCACATCGATCGAGGAGAACCGGCGCTCACGCCCGACCCAAGTCACTGGAATCTTCCCCGAGTCAGCCCAAAGACGAAGCGTCACGGGGTGAACACCCAAACGTTTGGCGGCCTTTGAGAGTCGAAGAAGTTCCACACGATCACCGTACGATCACTGAGGAACTCTAAGCAAATTGATGAGCCTCTACCTGGACCGGGCGGCCAAGCAGCTCGCCGCGGACGGCTTCCCCGTGACCGACGACCTGCTGACGCGCTTGTCGCCGCTCCAGTTCGACCACATCAACTCCTGGGCTGCTACGCCTTCTTCCGCCCGGCCGAAGCCGGCCGCAGGCCGCTGCGGGGGCCGTCTGCGGGCGAGGAGGACGGTGAGTTGTAAGTCTCGGTTCGCGCCCGGGCTGGGCAGTTCGGCCGACCGGTGGGTCTGGATCGATGAGCTGCTGTACCGGGCTACCGGCTCACGGCCGGGAACCGCGCACAAGACGACCACACTTGCGTGGCTCTCACCGGTCCACGCCTCCCATCACCGGGTCGATGCTCGCCACCGCGACGATGACGTCCGCGACCTGCCCGCCCTC
>NZ_JBEYXD010000144.1:0-13372 GCF_040644975.1 Streptomyces sp. NPDC046900
CACGACGGCGTGGCCAAGTGCCACCGCGGCGTCGACCACCTGGGCGCGCACTGCGGGTCCAGCGAGGCCGGAAGCGAGTACACGTGGCCGAACCAAGGGGGAACACCCCGCGCACCTCGTAGGGCGGCCGCCACGGCGCGCCACAAGCTGCGCCGGGCGTGCACGCTCCGCCGGTCATCACCCAACTGACCGGAAGGACCCCCCCGATGCTGAGCAAGCTCGGACTGTCCCGTCGTGGCCTCGTGGTCCTGGTGGCCGCGGTCGCCGTGGCGTTCGCCGTCGGCGTCCTGATGGGCGGGGCATCGTCGACACGGGGGTGGGCGGCACCCCCGGCCCGCGGTCGACCGTGACGCGTACGCCGACGACCACCCCGTCGAAGCCCTCGTCTCCGTCGCCGACGCCGCCTGCGCCGACCAGCGCGGTCCCCACCCCGACCCCGACCCCGAGCGACGTGCCGACCGGCCCTGCACCGTCCAGCCCGTGCAACATGTTCGATCCCGAATGCTCGAGCGGCTCCGGAGGTGCCGGAGGCACGCAGGGCCCGTAGCCTGGCACCTGGACACACCCACCCGTGCCCCGGCCGTCACCTGACGTCCGAGGCGTGCCTCATGTCGGCATCCGCACGTCGGTGTCCGCCCGTAAGGTGCGGGCATGACCGACTCCGCCCCGCTCACCGACAGCCAGACCGACCAGCTCGTGACCGCGCTCCGGACCGGTCAGAGCGTGGACGCCGCGGCAACCATCCTGGGCCTGGAGTTGTCCGCGGTGTGGGCCAGGGCGCGCACCGACACCAGGCTGACGATCGCCCTGGCCGGCCGGACCCCGAGACGGGCGACGAGCGGGCCAGGGTCGCGCGGGCCGACTACCTGCGGCTCCTGGCGCTCGGTGTGGCCCCGACCCGGGCGCAGCTGATCATGGGCTCCGGGCACCCGGGTTCATGGCGCGGTGACGATCCCGCGTTCGCGCAGGCCTGCGACGCGGTCTCCGCGGCGGCCGCCCCGTACGGGTACACGGGGATGACCCGCCTCACCACGGAACGGGTGGCCCGGTTCCTGCAGGCGCTGAGCCAGCCCGAGACGACGGTCCTCGCGGCCGCGGCCGCCGTAGGGGTCACCCAAGCGGCGATCTACCAGCGGCGAAGGCGCGACGCGGAGTTCGCCGTCGCCATGGACAAGGCGCGGGCCGCTGCCGCCCAGGAGACCAGCCGCGTGTGACGCGGGCGCGGCTGCTTCGTTTGGTCTGGTGGCGCGTCTGGTCCGGCTCCCTCACTTGGACCGTCGCGCCCTTCGAGGGGCCCCGTCACCCGGGTGCGGGGCCCCTCGAAAGAGCCGTCACCGTGTCCGGACCACGGTGACCACCCCGTGCCTGGTGCTCCCCGCCAGCACCTAAACGACCGGCCGTCCACGGCGAGCACCTGGTAGAGATCCCCCTCGAGGGTTCGGCCATGCCTGGCCGCGCTCGAGCCGGCCAGCCGCTCACCGATGCGCGTGGCGAGGACGCTCGTCAGCCACTGTGACAGGGCGACGCGTCCGTCGCGGAGTCGTACGGCCAGGGCGTGCGGGCGGGCTTGCGGGCCGGTGAAGCCGACGACGACCCCGTCGAGAGTGTCCGCGTGCCGCTGCTTCCGCCAGATGCGCCAGTTGCCGCGGTACGGGCCCGCCTCGTGCTTCCACACCAGGCCCTCGATGCCCCGATCCCGCAGGACCTCGTACCAGAAGGCTGCGACGTCCCGGTCATTGGTCGCGGCCACGGCCTGCAGGGGCGGCCCCAGGCCCTCGAGGAGCTCGAGGAGCAATGCGCGTCTTTGCAGGTAGGACAGGTGGCGGACGTCGCCGTGGTCACGATGCTGCAGGACGTCGAACGCCGCATACGAGGAGGGGTGGAGCTAGGCGAGCGCTCGAGCACGGGCCGGGCGTGAGGCGCTGCGGGACTGCGCGGCAGAGAAGTCGACGCGGCCGCCGACGTACACGACTGCCTCACCGTCGAGGACCGTGGCGGCACGGAGTTCCATGGCGGGGACGGCCAGGTCCATCCACTGGCTCGTGACGTCGCGGCCGGCTCGAGTGTGCAGGCGCACCGTGTCCGGCAGACGCCAGATGGCCACCCGGTGACCGTCGAACTGAGGCTCCGCCCACCATCCCGACCCCGTAGGTGGGGAGGTCACGGACTCGGCCAGGGCGAGCGGCGCGGGGTACTCCACGAGCCCACCTTGCGCCCGCGTGTTCAATCACCCGCGGTAGCGCGCTCACACCCCCCACTACCGGTAGTTTGGAAGGCGCCGTATGCGGATGGCCGCTGACTGGCGACTCCCTGACCTGGTCCGGTGCGAGGTTGGCGCCGCCGTTCCTCGTGAGTTCCCGCTGCGTCCCCTCCGAACGGGCACGCAGCGGGCACGCCCGCCAGCAGTCCTGACTAAGATCACGCGATGGCCGAAGAGATCTTCTTTGCCCACGGACCACAGGTGGCTGTCCGGCGCATCGCCTTGCGTGACTACGAAGAGATCACCGATCTCACTCGTGAGAGCGCCGAACTCCACCACCCGTGGGTCCCAACCCGGGAGACGCCCCCGGAAGCCTTCCGGGACTACATCGCAAGGTTCGATCAACCTACCCATGAAGGCTTCGTGGTCTGTTCGCGGGAAACGGGCGCGATCGTCGGCGGAATCAACATCAACAACATCGTCCGCGGCACCATCCAAAGCGGGGCCCTCGGCTATGTCGCCTACGCGTCCACCGCGGGGCGTGGCTACATGACCCAGGGGTTGCGGCTGGTCGTAGAGTTCGCCTTCACCGAGCTCGGGCTGCATCGGCTGGAAGCCAACATCCAGCCAGCCAATGAGTCGTCCATCCGCCTAGTCAGACGACTGGGGTTCCAGCGTGAGGGCTACTCTCCTCACCTCCAGTTCCTGGATGGCGCCTGGCGCGGGCACGAACGCTGGGCCCTAACGGTTGAAATGACTGGCACGCAGACGCCTGACGCGTCCGTGAGGTCGGTGTAGCGACTTGGCCGGGAGTTTCAATGACTCAGTCCAGCGCCGCCGCGCTCGGGTCCTGGAGCCCTAGTTTGGAAGACGGGTGATATGAGTGTGGGCTGACCTGCGAAACGTCTGACCTAGCCTGGGCCCCACCGGTGCCGCCGTTCCCCCTGAGTCCCCGCTGTTCCCCGGTCGATCGGGCACGTAGCGGGCACGCGCTACTCTCGGGATCATGGCGATCCTGGTGTCCGGCCCTAGCTTGGTCGAGGTCCTCGACCGGCTCGATGAAGTGCCGGACGACGCGACTCTGCATGCGACGAAGCCCTGGTCCCCTGCCTCACCAACCTCCGTCTCAGATGACGACTGCCCGCCTACCGGTTTCGCTTACCCGCTCGAAGCTGGGCTTGCGCGTGAAGTGATCGCGGTCTGGTCGCGGTGGAGGGACGGCGCGCAGCCCACGGGTCAGCAGAAGTGCGAGGCTGTGCTCTACTACGCGACGCATGACGCGTATCTTCCTCAAGGCATCGATTAGATGTTCTGGAAGTGATGGCCCAAGCCTCTCAGGTGCGGCGGCTCACCGCGGCTGCCCCTGTGACCAACGTGGATGCCGGGACTAATCACCTGTCAACGTCGGTTCGCCTCGGACGGCCCAGAGACGGCCCCGGGCGGTTGTTGAGAGCCGCCGTAGACCCACAGGGTGGGCAACGGCTGCTGCCAAGTACCGGCTAGTTCAGTGAGTGCCTCGCGTGCCAGCTGGCGCACCTTGAGCCACCCTGTGTCGGCCGTCAGCGCCTCATACGTCCACCTGGAAGCCTGCTCCGCCCCGCTCATCGCGTCGAGAATCTCGTCAATGCGTGCGAGGCGCGACTCCATGGCGACGTCGATACGACCAGCCTCGGCGAGGACCACGATGGCGCTCCGCGCGTTCTCGAAGTCCAACGCCAAGTCGTCGGTTTCGAGCCGGTACTTGTTGAGCCATGCCGTCTGATCCCTGGCGTCCACAGCGAGCATCGTGAGTGTCTCGGTCAGGTACTTCCACGCGCCTGCTTCGGACAGCCTCTGCTCACTCATTTCGCCCCCTTGGCGCCCATTGGACCACGCGGTCGGCGCAGCGACTTTGGCCGCAGCCTCAATCACGAGCTGACCCAAGGGGGTCGGCGGCTAGTTGTTCTTGCAGTCGGGCGTGCCGGAACTGGTACACGGCCCCGGCCTGACGGAGGACACCCCTGCGGTGGGCGTCGTCGAGGAAAGCCATAAGCCGCCAGGGCAGCCTGCCAGCCGCGCACAGCCACAGCCGGGTGGTGAGCAGCCAACCCCAGGCGCTCAGACCGATCGTGAGCGGGCCGACTGGGGCCCAGACAAGCCATAGAGCCAAGTAGTACCGGTAGGGCTCGGCCAAGAGATCGCCAGTGATCAGTACCAGGAGGACGCCAGATCCGAGCACGGTCAAGGAGAAGCCTCGGGCAATGACGGCCGCCCGGTCGGCCCTGAGGCTGGCCAGAGGGCTGGAGGTGCGAGCTGTGTCGGCTGGTGACACCAGCAGGTAGAACAGCCCAGCCGCGGCGCTGCTGATCACGGCGAGGCCATAGCCAACTTGCAGGCCGAAGGCGGACGACTCGGTAAAGAGCTGCTCGGGGGCGGCGGTGTAGATCCAGTCCTCGATGCGTGGAGGCAAAGGGAAGTCGTAGTCAGAACTGTCCTTGAGGACGGCACCACTCGGCAGCTTCAAGGAAGAATATTGGTCATGCATGTCTCTATCGAATTCGATCGACCCAAAGAGGGAGGTGCATCGGAGCCTGTACCTACCGCAACCCACCGCCTCGGAGACTTCGGCCAATGTCCCCGGGGTTGCAGAGTCTCCGGCGACGACGACGTGCACCGGGCCGCGAGTGCGCGCATATTTGACGCCATTCGGGAGTCGACCGAGAAGCCAGCCGTCCGCAGTGGTGGCATAGCGCGTGCCATCGGGCCGTTCGTGCAGCACGGCACCGGCAGGAAACTCGCGCAGGCTCGCCCTGGCCGCAAGGGTGGTCCCCTGAGCCAGGCCGAAAGCGGCACCCAAACAGATACCGGCGAGCAAGCCGTAGGCCATCCCTTGAACCAGAGCCCGGCCCGCCTGGCGATTCCGCCGTGCAGCCTGGCCGCGCCCTTGCGCCGGGACACGGACTTTCCACAGCAACCGCACCATCAGCAGGCCGACCACCACGCCGGCTGCAATCAAGACCAGCAGCGTCCTCGCGCCACTTTCCCCGAAGGCGAGGAACGCGGCAGCAGGTAGCAGCACGCCTACCACCACCGTCAGCACGCGGAGCAGGAGAAGGCCAACCGCCGCGCCCCTACGGGACAGTGCAGCGGGAAATGGGTCCCGGGTAGCGCCAAGAACGGCAAGTACAGGCGCGACGGCCAGCCCGGCTGCTACCGCGTATGCCAGGCCGCCCGGACCTGACCAACTCGGCCCGTCAGAAAATAGATATTTCGGAGGTCAGCAAGTTGCCTACGGTGCCCGCAAGGACACCTGCGGGCACCGCCACCGCTGCCAGCATCATCGCGCGTGCCACCGGCCTTCGCCGTGGCCGCCTCGGAGCTGTGGTGCGCGTGGTGTCCTGGGACAACACCAAATATCCGATGCACTCACCGGCAACGGAGGCTCCCATCACCTCGGCCGCTACTGCCGCGTGACCGAAGCCGGCGGCTATCTCCGCGGATGCGACTACTGTCACGCCTCCCAGGAGGAGGATCGGCGCGAGTTGGCGCAGCGGCCACGGTAGTAGCAGGCGCAGGTGCCACCAGGCGAGGTCGCGTGTCTGCTGGTGTTGCAAGTGGCGGGCGAGGAAGCCGAGCCAGCGCCGGGCGTGCTCGCCGTTGACGGAAGGGGCGTCGCGGGATGCGGCGGGTACGAAGGCGTCCAGGAGGTGCTGTTCCAGGACGGCCACGTCGTGGAAGCGGGGCGAGGAGTTCGGCGGGGTCCTCTTCGGTGTCGTCGTAGGCGGCGCGGGCCATCGCCACCATCAGCGGGCTGGTGAGCACCTGGCGCAGCGCCCGGGCCGCCGGCTCGTCGGGATGGGAGCGCAGCCAGTCGAGGACCGGGTCCCAGCGGGTCGTGCGTTGCCCGTTGGCGCCCCGGGTGGGGCGGGCGGTGCGCCGCAGGCAGGCGCTGACGTCCTCGATGGGGAGGGGCTGCAGTTCGACCACTGCGGCTGCGGTGAAGACGTCCCCGTGCTCGACGACGTCGGCGTACTCCTGGGTGCGGCAGGTCAGCAGAACCGGGGCGTCGGCGTCAAGCTCGGCGTTGAGCCGCTGTATCGCGTGCGCCTGCATGGGTGCGGGGATCTCGTCGAGACCGTCGAGGACGGGCAGGATGCGGCCGGCGGTCAGCAGCTCACGTCCCCAGGTGGCGCCGGGGTAGGTGGCGGTCAGCGAGGCCGTCATCCACTCCTGCAGGCTTTGATGGTCTGGCAGCCAGTTGGACAGGGGGAACAGGACGGGGACGGCGTCTTGGGGCTGGCGGTGCTCGAGCAGGTCCAGGGTGAAGCGCACTGCCAGCACGGTCTTGCCGCTTCCCGGCTCGCCCAGCACCACCAGCCGCCTGGACGGCACTTGGGCGAATGCCTCGGTGATCTGCTCGAGCCGGGCGCTCAGGTCTTCCGGGCCGCCGATGTTCTCTCGGTGATCGGACAGCCACGGGTCGGCCGACGCCCAGCCAACTTGCAGCGGGGCCGGGTCCTGCAGCCGCCGCAGCCGCCACTCCGCCTGCCACTGCTCCTGGACAACGGCGGCCAGTTGCCCGGTGAGCCGGTCGATCCGCTCCTGCGGCGACCGCCTGCCGTCTTCCGTGGTTCCTTCGCGCAGCAGGCTCATGGCCAGGCCCGTCATGGACAGCCCAAACCCGAGGACAGCCGTTAACGGCTCGGTCTTTCCAAGATCCCCGTTCCTGTCCGCCACAAGGAAGACCACGCCCGTGACGAGCACCGCCGCCACCCAGATGCCATGCCGCCAGTACCGCATCCCGCGGCCCCCGTTACCTTTTTCGTGGCCCCGGGCTCGGGGCTCCCGGCCTCCGGGCCCGGCATGACTTTTGCCCCCTGTCGACCATGACCCGGGGGGTGGTGTCACCGGGCCGGGAGGCACCGGTCGACCGCTGATAGGGGCACGAGCGCCAGCCCGTCTGGCAAGGCTCTGCGTAACGTGGTTGCCGGCAGCTGGTGCCACGTCGAGGCCGGGGCGGTATGACCTTCCCTGGAGGAAGTACGTGATCGACATCAGCGGCATCGGCGTCTATCTCGGGCTGGACGTCGGCAAGGGCGAACACCACGCTCACGGCATGCAACCTGACGGGAAGACCGTGCTCGACAAGCCGCTGCCCAACAGCGAGCCGAGGCTGCGGGCCATGCTGGACAAGCTCAGTGCGAAGTACGGCACCGTGCTCGTGGTCGTCGACCAGCCCGCCTCGATCGGCGCCCTGCCGCTGGCGGTCGCCCGCGACGCGGGCTGCAAGGTCGCCTATCTGCCCGGCCTGACGATGCGGCGGATCGCAGACCTCTACCCGGGCGAGGGCAAGACCGATGCCCGCGACGCGGCGATCATCGCGGACGCCGCCCGCACCATGCCGCACACGCTCCGCTCCATCGAGCTGGACGACGAGACCATCGCCGAACTGCATATGATCGTGGGCTTCGACGACGACCTGGCGGGCGAGGTCACCCGGGTCGCGAACAGGCTGCGGGGCCTGCTGACCCAGATCCACCCCTCGCTGGAGCGGGTGCTCGGCCCGCGCATCCAGCACCCGGCCGTGCTCTGGCTGCTGGAGCGCTTCGGCTCGCCCAAGGCGATCCGCAAGGCCGGCCGCCGCCAGCTGATTACCATCCTGCGGCCCAAGGCCCCGCGCATGGCCGAGCGCCTGGTCGAGGACATCTTCACCGCGCTCGACGAGCAGACAGTCATCGTCCCGGGCACGGATGCGGCCGCAGTGATCGTGCCCAAGCTCGCCGCCAACCTCACCTCGCTGCTGGACCAGCGAAAACAACTCGCCTCCACCATCGAGGAACTGCTGGAGGCCCACCCTCTTTCCGAGCTCCTGACGTCGATGCCGGGGATAGGCGTCAGGACCGGAGCCAGGATCCTCATCGACGTCGGTGACGGATCCGCCTTCCCCACCGCCGGCCACCTCGCCGCCTACGCGGGCCTGGCCCCCGTCACCCGCAGATCCGGATCCTCCATCCGCGGCGAGAGTCCGTCCCGCCGCGGCAACAAGCACCTCAAACGGGCCTTCTTCCTCTCCGCGTTCGCGGCCCTGGCCGACCCCGCGTCCAGGGCCTACTACGAGCGGAAGAAGGCCGAGAGCAAGCGGCACAAGCAGGCCCTGATGTGTCTCGCCCGCCGCCGCGTCGACGTGCTGTTCGCCATGCTCCGCGACGGCACCTTCTTCGAACCACACCCCATCCCCCAAACCGCCTGAACCACTACAGAACAGCCGCCCCACCCCTTGACGAAAGAGATAGGGGCACCCCCCCGGCCCCCTGGATTTCCCCTGCCCAGACAATACGTGCCGCCACAGTGCCCGGGAACGAGAGAACGCGGACGAGTGCCCGCGATTACCGGGCGCAACGCCGTTACATCGCGAGCTGACCACCAGGCTCGGATTGCGCTCGACCGGCGAGTTGGTCGAGCAACGGCAGGCCGATCCGGAACACCACGATGAGGAACATGCTGAGGACCGTGAACAGTCCGTATTCGCTTGTCCGGACGGTGGTTTCGGGCATCGTCCGCTTACCGCGGCGTCCCATTGCAGTCGACGTGCTCGCCATCGGCGGCCCGGTGGGGCTCGACGCAATCGGCGTGTGCCTCTTCGGGGTCGGCTGCGGCGGCGTGCTGGGCGAGGAAGGCGCCAGCGTAGGGGGCGGCCTCGGTACGGCTTGCGTACGGTTCTTCGGCCTGGCCGCTCGTGCCGTCGGCTCCGGTGGCCTCCCACACGTATCCGCGTTCTTGCGGGAGTTGCCTGATCTCGGCGATGCCGTCGCCGAGCTCCAGTTCAAAGGGCTCGGAACCGTCCGAGAGGTCAGTCGGCTTGCGTGCGGCGCCGGGCCAGCGGACCGGGCGGCCTGCTTGGTCACGCCCCAGGCGGCTCCAAGGTGGACGTACTTCGACGACGGCACGGTCATCTCTGCGGCCGACATCGAGGTGACGCCGTACGGGCGGCGTGGCCGTGACCAAGAGGGCCCGGTGACCGTTCTCACCCTCACCACCACTCGCCGCAAGGCCACGGAGACACCTGATGATCATGACCGATGACCGGCCCCGTCTGACGACCCCGACCGGCGGGGCGGAATCCAAGCCGGAAAGGCCCCTGAACTGGCACGGTCACCCCTACGTGTGGGCGTGGAACGTGTGCCTGGGGGCGACCAACCCTACCTTCATCGAGGGCGAGTGCCTGGCCGCCGACCTGGCCGGGGCCCCGGCGGACGCGGTGTACAAGGACGAGCGGGACGAGTGGATCACCGTCGGCATGATCGTTCATGTGGACCGGCAGCAGCGGGTGCGCGAGTACGCCCAGGCGCTCATCAAGTGGGAGGCGGCGCTGAAGGCGTACCGGAGCAGGCCGGTGGTGCGGCCGCTGCGGGAGGCCAAGCAGTCGGAGGGCGGGCCGGAGCGGGGCGGGGAGGAGTTCGAGTACTGCATCGCTTTCACTCCTTCAACCATCACGGGTGTGGTGAGGGCGCGCAGTCTGCGCGAGGCGTACGCGAAGCTGACGTCCGGGGAGCAGTTCTCTCCCAGCGGCTACGGCGTCCTCGATCTGACGGGCCCGGACGGAGTCATGTGGCACGTCGGGTTCGACTCGACCAAGAGCCGGATCATCGGCACGAACGACCCCTACATCACCGAGGCGCCCACGCCCGGGGAGGAGGAGCCGACCGGGCCGGACACCCCGCCGGCGCCGGCCGTCCCCGGGACGGGACGCGGCGTGATCCGCGTCAAGCGCCGGCCCCAGTCGTAACCGCACCGCCCCCTGTACGGCCCGCCCCTCACGACGGGGGGACGGGCCTTTTTCATGCCTGGAGAAAGGAAGATCCCTGTGAGCGAGCCGACCGAGGGCGGCAAGTACGCGGCGCTCCCCGTGAAGGAGTCCGACAGCAAGTACCCGCTGACGCACATGGCCATCGCCGTGCACCTCGGCGTCACCGAGTACACCGAGGACAACGTCGAGGAGTGCAAGCGCCGGGCCAAGGCGTTCATCGCCCTGCACGAGCGGCTGGGCAAGCAGCCGCTGTACCTGGCTGACGGGCTCTCCTTCAAGGCCGACTACGTCAACGACGCGTTCATTCGCCTCCACCTGGGGCAGCGGGTGAACTTCGGCTATAGGACGGCGAAGCAGTTCGACGAGCACCTGCTCAACATCGAGGCCAGCCTGACCGGCACGCTCCGCTCTCCTACCGGCTGATCACGTTCCTCGGCGCTCCGCTTCTGGGCAAGCCGCACCGGATCTATCAGGAGGTCGACGACCTGCACCGCTCCGAGTCCCGGCGGGTGGAGGTCTGGACGGGCACATGCTGTGGCGGGAGGACGGCTACAACGGTGTGGGTCCGGCCGAGGACGAGCACACCGAGACCGAGAGCGTTCCGGGGCTGGCCGTCATCAACGAGCGGCGCAACCCGCGGGCGGAGACGATCACGGCGGAGCGGTTCGAGGAGCTGCGGGAGCGGGCCGGCAACGGCCTGTGCCAGTGGATCACCAAGCTCACAGGGCAATACAACTAGACCGCCGCGGCGGCCGTGCAGGCCGTCCGGCCATGGAGCGACCGCTGACACGCCCACCTCCCGTAGGGGAGCTAGTCTTCTGAGTCAGGAATTCTGTTCAGATAACTGGCGAGGCGTTCGAGGATCTCGTCTGCAGTCTTGGTCCACACGTAGGGCGTGGGGTCGGTGTTCCATGTGTCGATCCAGGTGCGGATGTCCTTCTCCAGTGCGTGGACTGTTCTGTGGACGCCGCGTCGTATCTGCTTGTTGGTCAGCTCGGCGAACCAGCGTTCCACCAGGTTGAGCCAGGACGACCCGGTGGGTGTGAAGTGCAGGTGGAAGCGAGGGTGGACCAGCAGCCAGGTCTTGATGGCCGGGGTTTTGTGGGTGGCGTAGTTGTCCAGCACCAGATGCACATCCAGGCCCCACGGGCTCTCCTGGTCGAGCTTGATCAGGAACTTCTTGAACTCCTCGGCCCGGTGCCGGCGGTGCAGGGAACCGATCACCTTCCCGGTGGCCACCTCGAGTGCGGCGAACAGCGTGGTGGTGCCGGCCCGCACGTAGTCGTGGGTGACCCGCTGCGGGACACCCGGCATCATCGGAAGCACCGGCTGCGAGCGATCGTACCCACCGTCGAGGGAGCACGAGTGGCGTTGAACAGCTCTCCCGTCGCGCCGGCCCTCAGCACGCTGGTCCGCTGGCACCATCTCTGCGTGATCGTTTCGCTGGTGTACAAGGTGACCCGGAAGCTTCTGTCCGTACCGGCGGTGCGGCCGCGCCGCGACACACCTCCAAGGACGCCGAGCTGCTCGTGCTACGGCACGAGAACGCGGTGCTGCGTCGGCAGTTGAAGGGCCCGGTCCGCTACGAGCCCGCGGACCTGTTCTGGTTCGCGGCGCTGTCCGCGCAGATACCCCGGCCGCCTTGGCGCACGGTCTTCCCGGTCACCCCCGGCACGCTCCTGACCTGGCACCGCCGGCACATCGCCGCCAAGTGGGACTACAGCAGGCGGCGCTCGCGAACCGGACGACCGCCAACCAGGGAGGCGATCAGGAAGCTCATCCTTCGTCTGGCACGGGAGAACCCCAGATGGGGGCACAGAAGGATCCAGGGCGAGCCGGCCCGGCTCGGCCACCCCATCGCCGCCTCCACGGTCTGGGAAATCCTCCCCGCCGCGGGCGTCGACCCGACCCCGCGCCGCTCCGGCCCCACCAGGCGCGAGTTCCTCACCACCGCCTGCGACTTCCCGCGCATCGACACCGCGCTGGGCAGCAGGCTGTACGCGCTGGCGTTCCTCGAGCACGGCACCCGCCGGCTCCATATCACCGGCGTCACCGCCCACCCGACCCGGGCCTGGGCCGTCCAACAGGCACAAAATCTCGCCGCCGACCTGGGCACGCGCTTGGAGTCACTGCGGTTCCTGCTGCACGACCGCGATGACAAGTACGGCGAGGCCTTCGACGCGATACTCGCAGCCGAAGAGATGGAAATCCTCAAGAGCGCGCCGCGGGTGCCGCGGATGAATGCCCACTGCGAGAGGATCATCAGTAGCATCCGGCGTGAGGCCCTCGATCACGTCCTCATCATGGGCGAGGCCCACACACGACAGGTCTTGGCCACCTACAAGAAGCACCACAACACGCATCGGCCCCATCGGGCCCGGGATCTGGGCGGTGGAGTCGAGCTGCAGACCGTTGGTGCCGTGCTGGGCGGGGATCTCGAAGCAGTAGGTGCTGGTGGCGGTGGTGTCGCGGTGCGCACGGCCATGCCACCGCCCGGCAGCACGTAGTAGCGGGTTCCCTTCGCACCGCTGGCGGCGGTGCGAAGGGTGAGCTGTCCCCTCCGCGCGGCTCGGTCAGCGCGCCACGCTCAGCGACAGCGCGAACCTGCCCTCCGTGTCCGTCCACCAGTGGGTCAACGCCAGTCTCGCTGCGGCGAGTTCACGACGTATGCCGTCCTTGCGGAACTTCGCCGACACCTCGGTGCGCATTTCCTCGCCGCGTATGAAGTCCACCGCCAGGTCGAGGGCGGGGACCTTCACGGTCTGCGCCCTGAGCGCCCGCAGCCGCATCTCGATCCACTCGTTCTCGGGGTCCCACAGGGCCACATGGGCGAACGCGCCGGGGTCGAAGTCGGCCCCCAGCTCACGGTTGACGACGGTCAGCACGTTCTTGTTGAACTCGGCCGTCACCCCGGCCGCGTCGTCGTACGCCGCCACCAGCACCGACTCGTCCTTGACCAGGTCGGTGCCGAGCAGCAGGGCGTCTTTGGGCGCCAGGAGCGAGCGTACGGACGTCAGGAACGCCGCTCGCTCGTCCGGCACCAGGTTGCCGATGGTGCCGCCCAGGAACGCCACCAGGCGCGGCCCGGGTGTGTCCGGCAGCTCCAGGCCGGCGGTGAAGTCGGCGATGAGCGCGTGGACGTTCAGCCCGGGCCGTTCGGGGATCAGGGCATGGCCGGCCTGGGTGAGCGCGCTCTGGCTCACATCGACCGGCACGTAGGTGTCGAGGCCGGTCAGCGCGTTAAGCAGGTACCGGGTCTTCTCGGACGAGCCGGAGCCCAGCTCCACCAGAGTGGCCGCGCCGGTCGCGGACGCGATCTCCCCGGCGCGGCCGATCAGGATCTCCCGCTCGGCGCGCGTGGGGTAGTACTCGGGCAGTTCGGTGAT